>CALMZO010000215.1 GCA_937870825.1 uncultured Chloroflexota bacterium
AAAATAGTTTGGCGACTTGTGTGGACACATGTACACGTCGGGATGTTGTCCGAGATAGTAATGCAGTGATGTGGTCCCACTCCGTCCGGCACCGATTACGATAAAGTTCGGTAAGGAGGCAGAATGTAACATGGTAAGCGCAAAACGATGGGCGAACTCGAATCTCACGAGTGAACCCGCGCGTTATTGGAGTGATGCGACCGCGTCATTTCTCCGCGCGCGACGCAACGCACTCTGGCGCGCCTATTGTGATGAGTTGCACGCCGATTTATTGCGCGAATGGTTATACAGCACACATGTAGAACATGCTTTGAAAACAGATTTGTTTGACGAAGCCAGCGGCGCGGGTCTGGTTGCCACCTTGAAAGAGTTTGCCGATTGCGTTCACGGATTGGACCTTTCACCGGAGGTCATCCACAACGCGCAGTCAAGCAATATCACTCTGCGCGCTTGCAATGCGGATGTGAGAACGATGCCGTACGCCTCGCAGTCGTTTGACCTCATTTTTTCAGATTCGACGCTAGACCATTTCATGCACTGGCACGACCTCGATGTGGCGCTGTATGAATTGTATCGCTTGCTCAAGCCGGGTGGCAAACTCGTTATTACGCTGGATAATTTGGCAAATCCATTGATTGCCTTACGTCAGCGCTTGCCCTTTGTCTGGCTGCATCGGCTCGGAATCGTTCCGTATTATACGGGCAGAACGTTGACTGCCACCGGCTTGCACGCATATTTGACGCACTTGGGTTTCACTGTGCCGTGCCACAAAATCATTATGCACGTGCCGCGTATCGCAGCGATAGCGGTCTGTCGTCTGGCAGGGTTGGCACGCAATCAAACTGTGAATGATACATTCCTCAAGTTGTTCAAACAGTTTGACCGCGGCGCAAAATTGCCGACTGCCGAGTGGACAGGGTATTTCGTGGCGGCGTTAGCAGTCAAGTGAGCTTGTGGGGTCTCTCCCACAGGGCAAGCATTTGCGAGTCCCGTTCTTGAATCACGCATCCGGGAAGCAGGCCCTGCAAGATATCTCGAAACAGAGCAGGTTGGAACAAGCGTGGACGTAGCGAACGGCGTGATGCTGCAGGCGTGAAAATTGTGGCGAGGATGTGCATGGTTTGGCGGATACCATAAAGCCGAATCAGATTCGGCGAGCGGCGGATCGCATCCCAAAGAGGCTTGGTCGGCAGACGTTCCATGCGCGAATGTCTTGCGACTTGGTCGCGTACAATGAGGCGACCAGAGGGCATGACCAATGCTCGTAAGCAAGTGAGGGCGCGTTCGACGGGGAGATTGTGCAAGACGTTCATGCACACCACCAAATCGAATTGTTCATTTGCAAAAGGCGGTTGTGCGACGTCCCCTACAAGCCAAATTACATTGCCAATGGCGCGGGTCTGTTGTTTTTGTTGCGCCCGTTCCAGCAGTCCGAGCGAAAAATCCAGACCAATGACAAGGTTTGCGCGCATGGCGAGACCGAGCGCCAGTTCCCCCGAACCGCACCCCGCGTCAAGCACACAGCCTGCTTGTGCAGGCATCAAGTCAAGTTGCTTGACGTATCGTTGCGGGTCTTTGGCGAACAGCCACTTGTCATACACTTCGGCAATCGGATCGAGAATTGAGTGATAGGTGTTCACATGTTACTACTCCGCCAATCCATATTTCAACGCAATCACCGCTTGCGTTCTATCACTTACATTCAATTTTGCAAAAATCGAACTGACGTAATTTCGCACGGTGCCTTCGGATAAAAACAAACGCGCGGCGATATCGGTATTCGACATGCCGCGCGCGAGCAATTTCAAAATTTCGCGTTTGCGCGCTCGAACATGCTTTTCAAACCAAAGCGTTCCCCGTTGACGCGCGCGACATCAAAAGCATTTCCGTTGTCCGCAATCGTCAGCGCGATGTACTGTTGGTTTTTTCCAACACCACGCGCACATTTGACGCGTGCGCGTGCCGCGTCACATTTTCAAACGCTTCTTGCGCGATGCGATAAATGCAGTGTTCGATGTGCCGCTGCAATCCTTCCACGTTTGCCGCAAGCGCCAGGTCCGATTTCAAATTCGCGCGCGTCGCAAACGATTCCGCAAGCGTGCTTAACGCGAGCGGCAAGCCCAAATCTTCGAGCGGACTCGCGCGCAAAGCGTGTAACGCGCGCCGCGCTTCGGTGAGACCATTGCGCGTACTCGCGGTGACTTGTTCCAAAATCGCGCGCGCTTCATTCGGCTCGACGCCCCACAACGCATTCACCGCCTCCTGTTGCACACTCACGGCAGAGAGCGAATGCGCGAGTGTGTCGTGCAATTCGCGCGCCATGCGATTGCGTTCGTGACTGACGGCGAGTTGTTCTGTCGTCGCGGTGAGCGCGAGTTTGCGATTCGCGTCTTGCAGCTGCGCGCGTTGTTCGCGCTGCCGTTCCATCAACCATGCAACGCCGAGACTGGCGAATCCGATAATCAGGAGCCGCGCGAGAACGAGACTGATGAACGGCGTGTAGAGCGTCCCCTTGGTTTCACAAACGGCATGCTCAGGATGGAATCCAGCAAGGTCAACCCAATCGTGACGAGCATAACCTCGCGCATGCGGTATTGCCACGCGACAAAAAAGGAAACGCCTTGAACAATGAACCAGATGCGGAGCATAAAGCCGAGCGCGACCAGTTCTTGCGCGTTCGGCGCGATAAACCAAATCAAGATAATGAATTTGTCCGCTATTGACGAGACCGCAAGAATCGTCAGCGCCAACGGCAAGAACGCGCGTCCCAAATGTTTTGGAAACCAGGGGACCCACAACATGGCGACAAGGAGCAAAATCGGCAGCGTCAATAACACGATAACCGTGTTCGACACACAGGGCAACATCGCTCACACCGACACCGTGCGCGTCAAAACCGTGTTGAATCTTGACAACAAAAAGACAGCAAAGGTACGACTCCGCGCATTTGTCGGCGA
>CALMZO010000216.1 GCA_937870825.1 uncultured Chloroflexota bacterium
ACGCCAGAGGATGCCCGCGCTTGGTTTGCTCATTGTGGCTATCTCATCCCTTGAATCATTTAGGAATCCGTTCTAATAGAGCTCACAGATTAAAGTCGCATGATTGGACTCGACGCTTCAGCGGGTTGACTGTCAGTGACCGCATACATGCTCGAATCCGATACTGCGAACTACATTTGAGTTGTCTATCGGCTTGAATTCCACTTTGTCCACCGCACCCAAGAATCCCCATGTTACGGAATCGTATGCAAAACATTCTGCCCATTTTGACGCGAACCCGCGTCCTCACAATTTCGGTTTTCATTCTCGCTGCCGCGCTCGGCGTCGCGTGCGGCAGCGACACTCCCGGCTTGCCCACGCCAAATCCTGAACAAGCGCGCGCACAAACCATGATTGCGCAAGGCACGCCCGCAAGTTTTCTCGGCACCAAAGTCGCGCGCCCGGACCGTACCAACACGCCGCAAGCAAATGACAACGCGCCCGTCGAACCGACGAGCGCGGATGGGCAGCCGACAGCGCGCGGCGCGCGCCAAACGCGTCAAGCGCACCAGACCAAAGTTGCCGAGGCGACGCGCAACGCGAACCAACCGCGCACCGCGCAGCCGACGCCGCTGCCGGATGACTTTGAGCCGACGGCGACGCCCCCCCCCCTGCCCGCAAAAAAATCCGCGCGGCTCATTTCCCCCGAATACTCGATTCAAATTTTCGGTTGGTATCGTCCCGAAATCGCCGACCGCGACATGAATCAAATCAAGGAAATGGGGTTTGGTTGGATTAAACAACAATTCGCGTGGCGCGACATCGAAGGCGCGAAAAAAGGCGCGTTCGATTGGAGCCGCAGCGATGAAGTCATTTATCGCGCGAACGTCAAAGGGCTGGATGTTCTCGCGCGCATGGACAATGCGCCCGAATGGGCTGCACCCGGCTGCTTTGATGCGGCAACGTCCTCGATGGGTCCGCCGCGCAACACGAACGATTGGACGGATTTTTTGAAAGCGTTCGTGACGCGGTACAAAGGGCGCGTGCGCGCGTATCAAATCTGGAACGAACCGAATTTGGCGCGCGAGTGGTGCAAGCGTCCGCCGAATCCCGAACAGTACGCGCAATTCTTGCGCGCGTCGTATGCGGCAATCAAAAGTGTTGACCCGAACGCGTTGGTCATCAGCGGCGGACTCACTCCGACCACTGCCGATTTCGACCAGGCAATGCCCGATATGAAATTTTTCGCGCGCATGTACGACGCGATGGGCAACAACAGCGACGGCTATTTCGATTTGCTCGGCGTGCACGCGGCAGGTTTCAAAGCCGACCCCGAAGCCGACCCCGGCGTCGTCGCGACGGACGCGACATTAACGAACGGCGACCCCAGTCCAACCGAAGCAAAACGCATTTACTCGTTCCGTCACGTCGAAGATGTGCGCGAGCTGATGATTGCGCGCGACGACCAGGACAAACAGATTGCGATTTTGGAATTTGGTTGGACGAGCGACCAGGTGAATCCGGCGTACTCGTGGTTCCGCGTGAGTGAAGAAGAAAAAGCCAATCGCATTGTGCGCGCGTACCAGTACGCGAAACAAAATTGGAGTCCGTGGATTGGCGTGATGAGTTTGATTTTTATGGGGAACGCCGACTGGACGGGCAGCGAAGAACAGTACTGGTGGGCGATTACGAATCCGGATGGCACACCGAGACCGGCGTACAACGCGCTGAAACAAATGCCCAAGTAAGCATTGAGCATTGAGCAATGAGTGGCAATACTCTTGCCAAACTTATTGCTCAATGCACGTTACTGTTCCACAAAATCTACGCGCGTCGGGCAATTGCCACTGCCGCTCCATGCCACCATCGCCTGAATTTGAATTGGCGGGCTGAGAGGATTTTCGGCGCGGTCAACCACCTGGACGGTCCATGTTCCCCCACTCGCGGGAAAATCAAAACGTCCTTCGGGGTCCGGCGGCGCTTTGGTCGTCACTTTGTCCGCGCCGCCATTCAATTCGCGCAACGCGATTTTCATGCCGCCCATTCCATTCCCTGCCCTCCCCAAGACAAATCCCCAAATGTAATTGTCTGGACATGGATTGCCTGTCGGCGCACGCGGGTCAGGCGGTCCCAGACGCGGGCAAAATGTTGCGCCGCAGCCCGGCGGCGTTGCAGTCGCTTCGGGTGTTGCCGTAAATTCGGGCGTCGCAATCGTCGGAATAAAATCGAGCGTCGGTCCGCGCGTCGCCGCGGGAATCGCGGTCGGCTGAAATCCTTCCGGTGTTTTCGTTGGCGGGGGTGGCGGTTTCGTCGGCGGTCCGACGGTCTCGGTAGGAATTTCGATGGTGACGCCGACGGTCGGCGTTTCGGTTGCGGCATTCAAGCTGATTCGAAAACCGTCGGGATTTTGATTCATAAACCCGCTGACAGCCACATACGCGCCGATACAACAGATGCCGAGAATGATAAAAATCGCTACCGCATACGCGCGGTCTTGCATGGTCATAGAAAGATACCTCGTTCGCAGTATAACGAGGAACGAGCATCGGCGCAAACCTCATGACCCAAATACCCTCTTGACCCGCGCGAGCGGGGTGTTATAATTTCTGCGTTCTATTTGACACCGAAAAATTAAGAAATACAATAGCGACTGTTTTTGGGCGGTTGGCTCAGTTGGTAGAGCACACGGTTCACATCCGTGGGGTCATAGGTCCGAGTCCTATACCGCCCACTTACGGCAAACACCGTGGTCGCATCTCTTTCGCGCCACGGTTTTTTTCATCATGTCCGCCTTGGTCGAAGAATCTTCGTTCAACCTCTCCTCACGCGTTTCGCGTCAAGTGGACGGCGCGCTTGTCAATTTGCGCTGGATCTTGATTGCGCTCGTGTGGGTTTCCGTCACACTCGTTACGGGCAATCCCTTACCCGATAATTTTTTCTTGCTGTGGCTCATCACGTTTGCGGTGTTTAACGCGCTGCTTGCTATCGGCGTGCGCTACCGGCAACTGCCTCAGCATCTCCCGATGCTGGGACTCTGCGGCGATATCCTGGCATTCAGCATTTTGCCGCTCCTGCCCGGCGTCAACAGCCCCCTGCTCATTCTCTTTGCCATTTATCCCACACTGGTTACGGCAATTCGTTTTGGAATCGTGCGCGGCGCGCTCGTCGCGGCGATTGTACTCTTGCCGTTCGAAGTGGCGGCATTTTTGCAGCTCGTTCCGTCCAATCTTCGAGCATACATTCCTCTCAACGTCAATACCGACATTACATTGTTTTCTGCCTTCTTGCCTGTTCTCGCCCTGCTCGGTTCCGTCTTTCTTGTGGGTTATCTCGCGCAGCGCGAACGCGAAGCCGCCATCGGAGGCGCCCAAGCCGAACTCGAAGAATTGCGCAAAGCAATGGCGAGCGCGCGTTTGCTGTATGACACTTCGGATTCCATTGGCGGCAGCACGGACTATGTTCACATTTTGGAGGCGATGCTGCAAGCGGGTGTGAGCGGAATGCCGCGCGGGCGCCTGGACAGCGGTGCGCCGGTCGGCATCGCGTTGATTTTTCGCGACGCCCTCGCCGGCGAAGATGACAAGGTAATGGCGGTCGCGGCTTCGCGCGGCTTGGACCGCGCCGACACTGCGTGCGTCATTTCCGGCAGAAAAGGAATTGTGGCGCAGGCGCTCGAAACGGGTGACGCGATTCCGTTCACGCGCATTGACAAGGACCCCGAGCTCGTACAATTTTCCACGCTGCGCCGCGTGCGTACGGGCGTTTGTTATCCGTTGCAGTCGGGACTCGACGTGTACGGGGTTGTGATTCTCGCCACGTCGAGTTCGCAATTGCCGAATGAGCAACATTTGCGGCTCATGCGCTCGTTCATCAATCAAGCCGCCGTCGCATTTCAAAACGCGCAGCTGTATCAAAACTTGCGGGTCGAGCGTGACCGCATCATTGAAGCCGAAGCGTCGGCGCGCGCAAAACTCGCGCGCGATTTGCATGATGGTCCAACGCAGTCTATGGCGGCGCTGGCGATGCGGCTCGATTTTATTCGTCTCTTGCTCGACCGTGACGGCGCACAAGCGAAACAAGAGTTGGAACAGGCGCGCGAAGCCGTGATGCGCGTCGGCAAAGAACTGCGCGGGCTGTTGTTCACCTTGCGCCCGTTGACCCTGGAAACGCAAGGTTTGTCTGCCGCGTTAAAACAGTACGAACAGCGTTTGCGCGAGACCGACAATATCCCGGTGGACATTCAAGCGGGCAGTTTCGGCACCGACCTCGACATCAACATCTCGAGTACGGTATTTGCCATCATCGAAGAGGCGGTCAACAATGCGCGCAAACACGCGGGCGGCGCGCCGATTCACGTCAACGTGCAGCAGCACGGCAATGCCCTTGTCGCAATCGTTCAGGACGAAGGACCGGGATTTGACACGAACGCCGTTTCGGCGAATTATTCCCAGCGCGGCTCCCTGGGCATGGTGAACATGCATGACCGTGCGCGGTTGGTGGACGGAAAATTTTCCATCGAATCCGCGCCCGGACGCGGCACGCGCGTCACATTAACCGTTCCGCTGGTGGACCGCCGCGCCAAACCACGCGACGCGACGCGCAAATAAATTATCGTTGTCATTTCGAACGCAGTGAGAAATCTTACCGTCCATCGGGATTTCTCGTTCCGCTCGAAATGGCAGTATTCCTCTTTCCCCTTGATTGAAACCATTCAAACGATTTTTGAGACCACACGCGGCATGAACGCGCTGTTTTTGGCGCTCGGTTCGTTTTGCGTGTACGCCATTGCATCGAATGTCGCGGCGCAGCCCTTTTTTACGAATGCTCTGCGCAGGGCAGACACGAGTTTGTTCTCGCGCAACGTGGTGGGAATCTTGTTCGAACTCGCGCGTTTTGGCTTTTACGTTGGCGTGCCGTTCCTCGCGCTGTTGTTCGGATGGATTCACCTGCGCGCAATGGGTCTGGGGTTTGTGGATTGGGCAGAGGGACTGCGGTGGGCGATTGTGATTTTGCTTGCCGCGTGGTTGTTGCTCATGGTGATTTGGCTGCCCTATTTGCGCGCAACCTCCGACGTGTTGACTGCGCCCGACGCGCAGCGTTCGATTGCGCGCCGTTTGGTGGAAATGATTTACATGCAGGCGCACTGGGCGTTTTATCGCGCGGCGATGATTGTATTTTTGCAAGGCGCAATTCGCGGCGATGAAGGATACTGGGGTGCGGGGCTTGGACTTGCGCTCGTTGGTTTAGAAGCATTCACCAATCCGCGCATTCGTCAACAACTCACGCGCATCGGAGAAGCTGACACCGTGGTGTGGAACGCGGGACAAGCCGTTCTCAATACCTTTGCCTTTATCGTCACGCGCAATTTTTACCTGCTGCTCTTGATTCATTTTTTGCTCGAATTTTCGATTCCCCACTTGCGCGCCACGTCTGCTCCTCGCGCGTATCCCACACCCGCACCGCGCGCACAGAACCTTCGCGAATAAAAAAAACTTGAGGTTGCGAGACCTCAAGTTTTTTTTATCAGCGCACCACAAACGCAAGCGCTATCATTACCCCAAAACAGAGCAGCGCCAACAAGCCAATGCGCCGCAAATCCGCATACACGTAACTGTAATCGAAATCCGCTTCCGTGAGCGGCATTACGACAGCATTCGCAACGCGCCGTTTGGGTGCCGGCGGAACCTTGAGCGCAAGTCCTGAATCGGCGACATCGGTCTCTGTTTCAATCGGCGCGGGCGCAATCGGACGTTTGAATTGTCCTGCTTCGCGCCGTGCCGCCGCGCGTTCTTTTTGACTGCGAGTTTTTTGTGGCATGGAAAATACCTTTCGTCGTTCGTTGTTCGTCGTTTGTCGTTTGTCGTTCGTTGTTCGTCGTTCGTCATTTGTTCAGTGTTCATTCAAGGCACAAGCTGTGCGATGACTACCAGGCGATGCGTGTCCACGCGATACGGATAGCACGTTATCAAGGTCACCACCGCTTCGCGCGTCGGCTGCAGCACAGACAGTTCGGTAGGAACGACAATGCGTTTTGCGCGCACGATATACTTGAACAATTTGCCGCCCGCGAACACGTGTACCTCGTCGCCATTTTTCAGCGTTTCCAAATCTTTGAACACTTCGCCATACACATCATTGTGTCCCGACAACACCATGTTCCCGCGTTCACCGGGATTCGCCGAGCCGATGTGATGCCCCACGCCGAGTTTCAGCTGTTCCCATCCATCCCCCGCCACAATGGGCCAATCCACACCGATATTTGGAATCACGATGCGGGTTGGCGATTGCGGACCCGCTGTCGGCAGTGGAAGCGCGGGCGCCTGCTGCACATTCACGCCAATCGAAGCGGGCAACGCTTCCGGCGGAAACGATGACCCCGGCAATTCTCCACTCGACGCCGGCGGAAACGATGAACCGGGTAACTCGGTGCGAACTCCGTTCGCGCTGGACTGGGCGGGGGCTGCCGAGACGTTTGTAACCGGTTCTGCGCTCGTTGAAGCTTGCGTGCCGCGAATCGCCGCCGCAACTTCTTGATTCAACGCCTGCAAATTTGTCAGCGCCAAGCCGATGACGGCAAAAAATCCCAGCACCGCCGCGACTTCGACGAGAAACAAAACATTGTCGCGCCAGCCGCGCCGCCGCCTGCGTTTTTGTTTTTCATTCGGCTGAATCGTGATGGGATTGAAACGCCGCGTATCGTCCGCTTCCGCAAACGCGCGTGCGCGTTCGATGCGTTTGCGTTCGGCAACAATGGCTTCCAATTCATCCAACGCAATGTCGGAAACGCGGCGTTCGTCTACACTTTCACGCTTGAACATCGGGGTTGTGTGCGCGTTCCTATGAACTTGGGTATCGCATAGGAACGCGCACATATTATAACGCGCGGCGCGCGGCGCGGCAAATCAAACGCGGCGTATGCGCTTTCGCACCACCCCAACAATTTGGTCTGCTTCGCGCACGCGCAGCAATTTCAAACACACCGCGTACACACTTGCGCCGACGACGACGGGAAAAACGACGCGCACGCTTTCGCTCAAAAATTCATTGGCGAGCAAAAGCGCCGGCACAAAAATCATCACCGCGCCCATCACCGCGCTCGCGCCCAAAACTTTGAGCGTCGTTTTTCCCACTTGCTCGTCGCCGATGCCGCCCAAACGCGTTTGCATGAGAAACAACATCACGAGCGCGTGTCCCGCCAACTGCGCGGAATTTGCCAACACAAGCGCGAGAAAACCGAACGCGGGAACAAGCGTCAGCGCGACGACGAGATAAATCACGAGCGCGGCGACGGCGACCAAATTTGGCAGCAGCGTATTTTTACGCGCGTAAAATGCAAACACCAATGGCTGGTCAATCGCCGCGAACGTTGTGCCGAGCAAATACAATTGCAACGCGCGTGACGTTTCCACCGTGTCGTTCGCGGTGAATGCGCCGTGTTGAAAAACAAGCGCAATCACCGGCGTTGCCAAGATAAACAGCCCCACAACACACGGCACTATCAACAACAGCACCAATTTCAAACCGAACGCGAGCGTGTGACGAAATTCGTCGTTTGAAATGGCGCGCGATAGGGTTGGCAGAATCGCAAAAGAAATCGCCGTCGTCACAAGTCCGAGCGGCAGTTGCACCAAGTACGTCGCGGCTTGCATCCACGCGAGCGACTGCGCGCCCGTGTGCGATGCGAGATTGCGGTCAATCACAACGCCGACAAGAGCCACACTCAAACCGCCAAGCACAGGAATGTACAAGCGCGCGATCTGTTTTAGCGCGGGGTGTTTGAAATCGAGCGAAAATTTTAGCGGCGCGTTTTTTAGCCCGAACCATTGCAAAACCACTTGCGACACTGCGCCGACGACAACTCCAATCACCGCGCTGATGATTCCAAAAAATGGCGTGAGCAAGCACGCGCAAACAATAATTCCCAAATTGAACGCGGCACCGGCGAACGACGGGAGCGTAAATTTTTTCAACGCGTACAAAATTCCCGACAGCACGCCCGCGACGCCGAGAAAAAAAACGGCGGGCAAAATCAGGCGAATCATTTGCACGCCCGTCGCGCGCAATTCCGCATCATAGCCCGCGCCGAGTACGAAAAAAAGTGGTTCGGCAAAAATTTCTAAAACGAGTACGGCAAGCGCAAGCAGCAAACTCAACACGGTCAACACCGTACTGACAATTTTCCAAAGTTCCTCTTTACGTTCCGCGTATTCGCTGAACGTCGGCACCAATGCCGCGCTGATCATCCCGCCCACGAGAAAATCGTACAGCGTGATGACGAGCGTGGACGCAACACGAAACACACTCACGTATCCCGATGCGCCGAACAAATCGGCTATCACCGATTCGCGTCCCAAGCCCAACACGCGCGACAAAACATTCCCCGCCGCCAACACCGTCGCCGCGCCGATGATGCCACGCGTGAGAGGGTTGGGGGCGGACTGGACTGCGTGTTCGGTTTCAAGAGACATGCAAGGAAAAAAGAAAGAGGAGAGATTGTAAAAAATAATTTTCTGCGTTGCCGGCAACGCAGAAAATTATTTTTTACAATCCAGAAACATCCACCGTCTCTGCCACGCGCGTTTCAATATCGTCAAACGCGTCCTCGCCGCGCACGCCAATCGCATCAGGCGAAATCAACGCGCCGCCTGCGGCTGCATTCGTCGTGATATTCCACATGCGGCAAAACGCGCAGCGTCCGGGCGCGGTTGTCGGCTGCCCGCACACCTCGCACGCGTGCAAATCCGATTTCGTAATCGGCGGATTGAAAAAGCCCGCCCGACGCGCTTTTAAAAATTCCACGTAAAAGGAAAGTTTCGCGCCCGGCGATTCGGCTTCAAGTTGATTGAGCAATGTTTTGTAAAAATTGGTGAGATTGCCGACGGCGTGCGGACATTCGTCATAGACGTAATCAATGTTTCGTACCACGGTGTACGTCGCGGTCTCGCGTTCATAGAAACGGCAAAACGGTTTCACTTTTTTCGCCAACCCGTCGCCTGCATCCAACACGGGGGCTTGGCGCGCGAGATAACCCGTCTGCCAATGCAGTGTATTTTGCATCAACACGGCTGCTTCGTCGTCGAGATTGTGTCCCGTCGCCAACACGGAATAACCGCGCTCGGACGCGAGCCGATTCATCACGTAGCGTTTTGTAAGCCCGCAGGACGAACACGGTTTGCCGTGTCCGCGCGTACTCGCGCGCGAAATTTCGGGAATCGTTTTGCCGTACGTTTCTTGAATATCAACCACATGCAACTGCGCGTCGGGAACATTTTCCCGCGCGAATTTTTGAATGCACGCGAGCGATTGGTCGGAATATTGAATGTCGCCTTGAATCCCAAGCCCAATGTACAAACCATCCGCCTTGTAACCGAGACGCGTCAACACATCCCACAGCGCAAGCGAATCTTTGCCCCCGCTGACGGCAACCAAGATGCGCTCGTCGCGCTTGAACATTTTGTATTTTTCAATCGCGCGCTGCGTCGAATTCACAAACCACTCGCTGTAATGTTCCCCACACAGCGCGAGTTTGTGATGCCGCATGTTGATTACGGCGGGGGTGCTGCATTTGCGACACTTCATAATAATGACGAAAGACAGAGGACGAACGACGAATGAATAAGGTTCGTCGTTCGTCGTTCGTCATTCGTCCTTACCTCCCGAAATCACAGCCACCAATTTCACCACATCGCCTTCGCGCAACGTGTAATCATCCGTGACGAGCTTGCCATTCACACTAATCAAGACGCTTTCCGGGTCAATATTAATTTTTTTCAGCGCGTCGCGCGCGGTCATATTTTCCTTGACCTCGAATTTTTTATTGCGAAAGGTGATTTGAACCATGATACGATATTCTAATCCATGTGCGGGAGATTGCGAAAAAAATTGACGAGCGGCGCTCGTCAATTTTTTCATAATCTATTTCCCTTGCAATTTTGCAATCACCGCATCCGCCATTTGGCTCGTGCCAACCGCCGTCGGGTCGTTGCGGTCGGGCTTCATGTCATAAGTGACCGATTTTCCTTCCGCCACCACCGCCGAGACGGCTTTTTCCAAACGCGCCGCCGCGTCTTCTTCGCCAAGATAGCGCAGCATCAACATTCCCGAAAGAATGACTGCTGTTGGATTGACTTTGTTTTGTCCTTTGTATTTTGGCGCGCTGCCGTGAACGGCTTCAAACATCGCGCCGTGGTCGCCGATATTCGCGCCGGGCGCGACGCCAAGACCGCCGACAAGCCCCGCGCACAAATCGCTCAAGATGTCGCCGTACAGATTCGGCATCACCAACACGTCATACAGTTCGGGCTTTTGGACGAGCTGCATGCACATGTTGTCCACCAACACTTCTTCGTACTGAATGTTGGGATAATTTTTCGAGACCTCGCGCGCGACGGCATAAAAAAGCCCGTCGGTATATTTCATGATGTTCGCTTTCGTCACCGCCGTCACTTTTTTGCGATTGTTTTTGGTCGCGTATTCGAACGCGAATTTGACGATGCGTTCCGTGCCGGGCACCGAAATCGGTTTAATCGAAATGCCGACGGGTTCGCGAATCACCGCTTTGGGCTGCTTGCTGCGAATCCAATTGACCAACTCGCCGGTATCCGGCAAACCCTGTTCAAATTCAATGCCCGCGTACAAGTCTTCGGTATTCTCGCGCACGAGAACGAGGTCAATGTTGTCGTACTTGGAGCGCACCCCTTTGTATGTTTTCGCGGGGCGCACGTTCGCGTACAAATCAAACTCTTTGCGAAACGCGACGTTCACACTGCGAAAGCCCGTGCCAATCGGCGTGGTGATAGGCGCTTTCCATGCAACGTGCGTGCGCCGCATCGAGTCCAACACATTTTCGGGCAGCGGCGTGCCGTATTGTTCCATCACGTCCACGCCCGCGTCCACCACATCCCATTCAAATTGCACGCCGGTTGCCTCCACCACGCGGCGCGCGTTTTCAATCAATTCGGGACCCGTTCCGTCCCCGCGAATTAAAGTTACTGCGTGTGCCATTGAGAAATGCTCCGTTGAAAAATTTTTGTTTCAAATGTCATTTCGAAGCGTGAGAAATCTCTGTGCAACAAGATTGGATTTCTCGCCTTGCTCGAAATGACAAAGGATGATTGTTACCGTCGCCGCATGGAAAGGACAAGCCCGCCCACGACGCCTGCCGCAATTCCAAAAACGAGCGCGGCGCGTGTGTCAAACAACGCGCGTACGTTGCCCGTCACATTTTGCGCGAGAATCAGACCGACGAACGAATTGTTCACTTCGGCGTTGCGCGTAATCATCACGCCCGCGCCGCCCTGGTCCACAGCAATTTTTTCGCGCGCAATCATCCACTGCGAACCGCCGGCTTCCACCTGTACGTTCGATGCCAGGATTCCGAGCGCGCCGCCCGCAGTCAAATTCACCTGGTCGCCGCGCGCAAGCAAGATTCCACCTTGCACCACCGAAACGGAACCGCCTTCTGCTTGAAGAATTCCACCTTGTTTGACGGTGACCGCTTCCGCGCTGACATTTTGTACGCCGCCCTGTTTGATGGTGACGTTCTGCGCGTCAATATTTTGCGCGCCGCCTTGCGTAATGTTCACCACGTCACCATGCACCGTATCATTCATTTCGCCCAGTCCTTGCTCGTCCAATCCTTGTTCCAGATTTTTTACGGAATCATTCATATTTTATCCTCTTTCTTACCCCGCAGTCGCGGCGTGTTGTCTCGTGCGTGAGGCAAGCCATCGTTTCAAGGACTTGGCGCTTTCACTGCTCCGTCGTCCAGCGACGAGCCCCTCGACACCAATATGTTCATCCAAATCGGGCCACTCAATTGCATACCCGTCACCGAGCAAGCGCCAATTTTTCCGTTCACGCGGCGTGCCATATTGAAGGCGCGGATACCATTCTAGCGGCACAATGAGTGTGCGACCATCTGCAAGGTCTACACTGAGCGCATGTAAACTTACACGCACCTGCGTCGCTTGGGGTTCATTCTCCAGTTCCAAAGTAATCATTCCATGCCTCAATGAGCGCGAGTCTATGTTTGATAACCAACCGCTCAATTCTATTCCACTCATGCTGCCTGAAGCCCCAATTTTTCTCGACCGCAACAGGTTCAAGCCGAAATTTTGCCAACATCCGTTCGCGCTTGACATGAATGTGACGAGGTTCGGGTTCATCCGAGCTAAAGAACACAAAGTCGTACGGACCATCCTTGAGAACGATTGGCATGATGGTTGAATTATACTGCAGGACCCGCCGTCACAATCACCGCATCTTCCAGGCGCGCATATTTTTGCACCGCTTCCAAAATTTGTTCGCGGGTTATACGGCGGAACAAATCCGCGTACCGCACAATGTAATCCATGCCCAAACCATACAACTCCATGTCCGCCAGCGTATTCGCAGCCCCATCGTTCGTTTCCAAACGCAGCGCGAGCGAACCCGTGAGAAAGTCCTGCGCGTGCGACAATTCGTCCGGCGTCACGCCTTCCGTTCGCAAACGCCGAACCTCATCGCCGATGGCTTGAATCGCCACGTCCACATTGCGCGGATTCACGCCCGTTCCAATCATCCACGAACCCGCGCCGATGCCCGCCTGCAGCGAACTGTAGACGTAATAACACAAGCCCATCTTGTCGCGCACATTCTCGCCGAGTCGCCCGCTCAAGCCCAATTGTCCGAAAATCAAATCGGCGGTTCGCAACGGATAAAAATCGGGGTCATCGCGGCGAATGCCCGGATAGCCCATCACCACATCCGATTGAATTTTTCCTTCCAATCCAATATCTTGACGCAGTGCACGCGTTGGCGCGGGCGCGGGAGGAATGCCGAACGCGATGCCCTTTTTGCCTTTCCAGCCGCCGAAATGTTTTGCGACCAAATCAATCGCGCGCTGTGCTTCGACGTCGCCGACAATCACAAAAATCGCGCCGTCGGGACGAAAATATCTCGAATGAAACTCTGCGAGTTTCGCGCGTGTCAATTTCTTGACCGTCGCTTCGGTGCCGTCATCGGAACGATGATAGGGATGCCCTTTGGGGAAAGAGAGTTCTTGAAATTTGCGCCACGCGACATAGCGGGTATCCTCTTCGGCTTCGCGCAAGCCCGTCACAATTTGCCCGCGCAATTTTTCGATTTCTTTATCGGGGAACGTCGGTTCGCGCAAGACTTGTTCCGCAACACCGAGCAGCGTTTCAAAATCTTCCGTCAGTGCTTTGCCGCCGAACGTAGCGATTTCCGTGCCTGCGCCCGTGCCAAAACTCATACCCACACTGTCGTACAATTCGTTCAACTGTTGAAACGTAAATTTTTTCGTGCCGCGCTGCAGCGCGGAAGCGGTGAAGGACGCGAGTCCTGCCGTCGCGTCGGTCTCGTACATCGCGCCCGCGCGCAAACGTCCGCGCAGAGTAATTGACGCGTTCGTATGATTTTCTTTGACGAGGACGACGATGCCGTTCGAGAGTTCGGCGCGGGTGACGTTTTCGGGGGTGATGGGATGGGACATTTAGAATTTTCGATTTTCGATTTCGGGTTTTCGACCTACTTTTTCTTGCGCGCTGCTTTCGTCCGGGAAAGAGTTTTTCGTCCGTCGCTGCTCCTCCGTCGCGCATTCCCATTCGCGCTCGCCAAATTTGTCGCCCCACTATGCATCGGCACGAACCATCCCACCGTCCGATTGCTTTCCGCGAGATATTTTTTCGCCACGCGCTGCACGTCGTCTTTGGTCACGTTCTCTAAATTTTCCAGAAACGTTTCGTACATGCGCCACGACGCGACGACATCCAACATGCCGAGCCGATAGCCATGGTTGCCCACGCCATCTTCCGCATACACATATTGTGCGCGCGTCTGTTTCAAAACTTTTTCGTACTCGTTGTCGGTAATCGGCTTGGACGAAATTTTTTCCAATTCCGCAAACACTGCGCGCTCGATTTTTTCCAACGGCACGTCGGGACGCGCGGTTGCGCTGATTTGAAACAAGTAAGGGTCCAGCATGGGGCGATACGAAACGGCAATATCGGCAGTCAATTCCTTTTCCACCAACGCCCGATACAAACGCGAGGAACGTCCGGGGCTCGTACGCCCCATCGCCAAGCCGCTGGAGCCGCCAAGCACGCCTGCCAGCATCATCGTCGCGTAAAAATCGGGGTCCGTCGCGCGCGGCGATTTGTATGCCGCCATGAAATAGGGTGCGGCGCCCGGACGACGCACAGTCACGCGGCGTTCGCCCGCTTGCTCCGGCTCCTCAATGGTCAACGCGGGAATGTCCGCGCCGCGCGGAATTTGTCCAAAGGTCGCGTTCAATTTGTCCAACACTTGACTTGTATCGAAATCGCCGACGGCGACGACGGTCGCGTTGTTGGGCGCGTAATACTTTTTATAAAAATTGTACAAGTCGTCACGTGTCATGCGCTGCAAGTCCGCTTTCCAGCCAATCGTTTCGTGATGGTACGGATGCACCTTGTACGCCGTTGCTTGCATTTCTTCGGCGAGCCAAAAGCCAGGGTCATTTTCATGCCCCTCGCGTTCGGAAATAATCACCGTGCGTTCGGACGCGACTTCATCGGTATCGAAACGCGCATTCACCATGCGGTCACTTTCGATTTCAATCGCAATGTCGAGGCGGTCACCCGGCAGTGTTTCAAAGTACGCGGTGTAATCGAGCCATGTAAACGCGTTGTTGACGCCGCCGTTGCGCGTGACATTTTTGAACACATCACCTTTGCCAAGTTTCTGCGTGCCCTTGAACATCATGTGTTCGACCCAATGCGCCGCGCCCGTGATGCCCAGCACTTCGTTCCGCGAACCGACGCGATACCACACCCAAAACGTCGCGACAGGCGCATTGTGCAATTCGCGCGTCAGAACCTTTAGCCCATTGTCGAAAAAGGTTTCCCGAACGTTACTGTCCATGAATGACCAAGCGGAAAGTTAAAAGCTAAAAGTCAAAATTTCCGCATCCTTTTAGCTTTTAACTTTTTCCTTTTCACTTTTTAAATCCCCATGACCTTTAACACTTCTTTGACCGCTTGCGCGCTCTTGTGCAATGCCGCGATTTCTTGGTCCGCCAATTTCCATTTCACAATTTCTTCCGCGCCGCGTGCGCCGAGTTTGACGGGAACGCCCGCGAACACGCCTTCCAAGCCGTACTCGCCGTCGAGACGCACGGTGCAGGGCAGAATTTTCTTTTTGTCGAAAACAATCGCGTCCGT
>CALMZO010000217.1 GCA_937870825.1 uncultured Chloroflexota bacterium
ATGCCGCGCCGACGATGCGCGCGTGCGCGACCTGCTTGCCGCGATCGACCACGCCGACACCGCCGCCGCGGTCACCTGCGAGCGCGCCTTCCTTGCCGTGCTTGACGGCTCCTGCCGCACGCCGATCGCCGGCTATGCGCGCATCGAGCGCGGCGAATAATTTTTGTTTGTCCATAGACATTTCTCCTTTATGAAACACTCTCCCACACCCCATCGCAAGGGCTTGAAGCGACGGCGCGTGTACCTGCCTGCCGACAGCGAATTGCCCGGGCTGCCCTTGTGGGCGCACATCGCGCTGGCGCTGGCGTTTCTCGGTGTATGCGCGTTCCTCGTTTGGAACGCCGTGCCGAAATGACGCTCGTTACGCCAACGCGCTGACGCCGTTTTTGCTCGTCGCCTTGAGCGAATTGCCCAATGTGGAGTTGTACGTCGCTCCGACATCGAACGAGACCATCGAAAGCCCGTCCTCGTCGCCCCACGCCTCGGACGCATTCATAAATGTTCCGGCAAAATCGAAGCGAATCAGTTTTTCGCTCGCGCCCGCATCGCGCGTCGCTTGAGTGCGAATCTGCCGCTGCACGGGCGCGCCCGCCGTCGCCGCTTGCACGGCGGCTTGCAGCGCGAGCGTCGTCGCATTCACTTCCATATTCAATTTCAACATCGCATCAAAGCGGCGATGCCGATAGCCATACGGATACAGCGAGCCGGGCTTGTGCTTGAGGTCGCGGTTGGTGTTGACTTCGAGGTCGGCGCTCCATGCGGTTGCGGTGATTTCCGTCGCTCCCATCGTGCCGCCCCAGGCGTCAATGTAAAGCGCAGCATCCGCCGCCATCGCCACATTGGTCGTGCGGTCGGACAGTGCCGCGAGCACGCCGCCGTCCTCAACTTGCTCGGCGATGAGTTCGAGCGCCACAGTGAGTTCGCCGGTGCGCGGAAATTTGAACGTGGCTTTTTGCACGATGGCACCTTGCATACGCTGTAGCGTGCCGCTCTCGCCGTACAGGAGCGAGTAGGTGCGAATCGTCGGCGTAGATGCATCGGGCATGGCATAATCGCGCGTGTACGGACCCGCGCCGCTGGGTGTGGCAACGGCAAACAGCGCGTCGAGCCAATACGCCACATCTTCGTACAAGAGGAGCGACGCGATGCTGCCGCCCGCGTTGATGAGCCGAATGTTGCTCAGGTGACCGGGCTGATACGACGCGCGGCGGTCTTTGTGAACAACTGCCTCGACGTTCGGTTTGAAACTCACAGATTGGATGCCCATGAGTTTTGAGGTAAATGTACCTGGAGTGCCCCAGGTGGTTTCCTTGAATGCTTGGAGTTGTAATAAATCGTTTTCCATGTGTCCTCCGCTTATGAAATCGTGCGCGTAACATCCGCGCGAATGTTGAACTTGCCGACGCCGATGGTCTTGAGCGCGACGACGCCCGCGCCCGTGATAAGTTTCACGTCATAATGCAGTCCGCCGCGCACGGCGCATTGGGTTGTGGCTGCCGGTTTGACGGTGATGGTGATATTCCCCGCGCTCGCATCGTCAACTGCGATACTGCCATCGCTCGCAGTGCCATACGCTGCCCCATTCAAGCGCAGCAGTCCATCAGTGCCAGCGCTGTATTTACCAACTTGTAGAATCGCGTCCGTATCTGCATCCTCGGCATCATCTTTGACCGTAAATAAAATTTTGGAATAGCCGGAGAGCGACCCAAGCCCGGTGAGCGCAATCGTCCATGTCGTGCCGCGATAGACGGTAATCGTCGAACCTTCGACGGCGGCTGCCACACTCGCCGCGCTTTGCGTAAGTGTGCGCGTGACGTACGTCCAAACGAGCGCCGCAATTTCTGCATAAATGCTTGCAGTCCAACCCGCCAAAAAATCGAGATACCCTGCGCGGGCGGCGGAAAGACGCGTGAGCAAGGTGGTGATACCGCTTGAATCCGAAATCGCGGTGAGCGTGCGCGTCGCCGCGTTCCATACAAGCGATGCAATAGACGGCGAGTCCGCAAAATCCAACTGCACGCCGAACAAATGTTTCACGTCGGCTGTCCCGGCAGTTTTGAAAATCGCGTAATAGTAATAGGTCTGCAAATCGGCAGCCGCGACGCGGTAACAATAAAGCCCGTCACCTATTTCGGTGGCAGAGCCGCCTGTCACAATTTCGGACTTGGACAAATCCGCCACCGCGACGCGCCACACGTCAACCGTAACGGTCAAGCCCGTGGCGCCGAGTCCCGACGCCACGAATCCCGCCGCGAGAATGATGTCTTTTGCCATGTTGGTTCAGCGCGCGTTACGAATTAACGAGTTGCGCGAGGAGAGCCTGCCGCGCCGCAACCGCATCGTTGTTCGCTTGCTTTTGTGTTTCGTTCGCCTGTCGCAGACCCGCGACTTGCGCGTCGAGAACATTGTTCGCGACGGTGTATGCGCCGATTTCGGTTTGCAAACGACCGATTTGCAAGAATTTTACAAACTGGTCGAACGTTTCAAACCCGCCCGCGTTCACCGCATTGATTAAATCTTGTGTGGTGTTGATAATTTGTGCCATAGGTACACCTCGTTTATTGTTCCGTGCCGTTGCCGTTATTGTAGAGTGCTGCTACTTGTTCTGCCGTGAGAATTGCGCCGCCGCCTTGTTCTGAAATCGTCATTCTGACATCATCCACCAAGCCGTCATACGACAGCCCGACGCCCGTGTTCCAAGCGTAATTTCCGACACACAACTGCGTTGCGCTGGACGCTACAGTCCCGCTTGTACGCGCCTGACTGTCAAACGCACCGCCGTTCACGCTAAGTTTCATCGTCTTTGTCTCGCCGACATATTGTGCGACGATAAAGTACCATGTATTGACGGACGGTGCGCCGAATGTGTTCGCCGTAACATATTGGGGGTCGCCCGCGCCTGACGCCCATGTGGTAAACCTAAAGCGGTCTAACGAATTTTCGTAAAAAATCCCGTACTCTACCTGACCAACGGAACTCTGTCCTTTGGAAAGCAAGCACGACACATACGCACCCTTGCTTGCAAGTTGCGTCCACAACGCAATGCTCATATCGTTCGAGCCGAGTCGTAGCGCAGTCGGGTCTGCGATGCTCCAAAACTGGTTGCTGCTATGAACAAGTTGCGTCGCCCCCGTCGCGCCGCCGAGTTTGCCCGTCGTGAACGTCGCGCTGTTGTTATTGGTCAAGTGATGCACTGCAACGGAATCGTTGCCGTTCCCATTGAATTTCCATTGGCTGTCCCACGGTACAGACGCCAAAACGTTCGGAACTGTGTGCGTCACCCCCAGCGGCGGCGCGATGTTCGCGCCCGCGAGCGGCGACATGCGTTTTGTGACGCGCTGCAACTCTTCTTCCGCGCCGCCGCGCGGAAATTTCAAGAACGACGGAACCTTCAGCGTTGCGATCATTATTTTTTTCGTCGCGCGTTCAACGTGCGTGCGGCGACATTCGCTTCGTCATCGTCAGCACCATCGCGTAAATCGATGGTGACGACATCGGGCTTGGGCGTTTCAACATCGCCAAGCGGGTCCACATACAACCCCGTCGCAAGCGCGTACGCGCGACGTTCCTCACGCAGCGCGTTCCACTCGTCACGCGTGAGATTGCGCGCCGGGACGCCTTCCACATAATTTGTCCCGTCGCCGAGATATTGAATAAAGTCGTCCATTCGATTTCCTTTCGCTCCCAGATTGGGTGGCGCAACGCGCAAGCGAATCCTAGCCGCTTAACGTTTCGTTGATGGCGAGCGTGACCAACACGCCCCAATACCACGCTCCGCTTTCGGGTGGATATTCCCATGCGTCCGCCTCGAAATTCGCGCCGACGATTTCCACCTGCGCGAGTCCGAGCGAACGATTCTCGCGAATCATTTTGATGTACTGCGCGCAATACGTGACCATGTCTGCGCTCACGCTCTCGATGCCCGTGCCTTCTTCGATCGGACGCCACAACAGCAAGTCCACAACCTGCCACGCGACTTTGGTCGTGTTGCCCAAGGCGACAAAGCGATGGTCCCGCCCTTCGGCTTTCGAGCCGACGACGCCGAACGGCAGTAGCAGCCGCGCGGGCAGTTGCGCGGATTCCACAAACACGGACAGTTTGTTCAGGTCAAAGATCTGCGGCGTCGTGGTGTTGTGAGCGACGGAATTCGCAACCTCAATCGTCTTGGTTGCGAGCGTGGAATATATCGTGCGAATCTGCGATGCACTTGCCATTAGCGCCTCTTGTACGCGCCGACGAGATTCCAAAACACGGTCGGCAGTTTGCTCGGCATGATGATGAAACCGCCTTGCGCCATGATGGGTTGGTCGGTGTTGTCATTGCTCGCTTTTTGGCGATACAGCCATTTCGCCAGAACAAGCGTGGCGGTCTTGATGGATTCCGGCGCGCTCGTCGAATATGCCCACTTTGCCGCAATCGAGATGCGGTCATCGGGGTCGCTGCTATAGTTCCATGCATACCCGCTCGTGCTTTTCAACTTGAGCGAGTGGTACGGGCGATAGTTGTCGGGCTTGAGAATGTAGGCAGTGGCGGGAATCACTTCGCCGTTGGCATTCGTTACCGTCGTTGGCGTATCGGCGAGCGGATAATCGAATTGCAGTGTTCGCCCATCGGACGCGACGGCAGACAACGGAAAGTAGCGCGTGCTGTCGCCGCTCGCCTCGAACACCTGATTGCAGCACTCGGCGCTTTCGATGAAGGCTTGCGCGCGCGTGATGCACGCGGTCAGGCGCGTATCATCGTTCGTTTCACTCGCGCCAAGTTTGAGTTCCGCGCGCAGTTCCGCCAACGTCGCGTATGCCATTTATTTCGCACCTTTTTCTTTTTTCGCTTTCAAGAGGCGCGCTCCCTCCGCTCCGAATTTTTCAATCTCTTCGGGCACGTCGGTCACTTTCGTTATGAGCGTTTGGTCGGGCGTCGGCGCTGGCATCGGCGTTGCGGGGGGGGCGTCAGCCGAAACAGGTTTAGCGTCAGCCGAAACCTCAAAGCGGTCCGGGAATTCGGCAAGCAGGTACGCGGCGTCGGCATCGTCGAACGCGCGTTCGTTGCCCGTAAAGAGTGTGGCGACATCGCCGCTCGGCAAGAGTGAACTAAAAAAATTTGTGCAGCGTAAGGTTTGCATAACGCAGTCAACGGGGTGATGCAAAAACGGTTTTGCATCACCCCGTTTTTTATTGGATTGAGGTATAGGAAAACTCTACGCTTGCCACGTCCACCAAATCATTCATCGTCGAATCAGACGTGATGGAGAGATAGAACGACACGCTGTCGTTGACCGCGAGCGCGGCAATTGTCGGCGTGCAGGTGTAGATGGTGGAAGCGGACGCGGAGGTTGTGACCGTGCCTGCCGCTTCGAG
>CALMZO010000218.1 GCA_937870825.1 uncultured Chloroflexota bacterium
TTCGGACGATATTCGTCAAACACGACATTTAACAACTCTTGCGCGCCATCCTGAGCGCCAGTCGAAGGACCCACAATTGCGATTTCTTTCGGCGGCGCAAGTTCAAACTCGAACGCGTTGAGCCACCATGCAAATCCCGTCGGCGCTTGCGCGAGCGCGGGTTGCAAGGGCGCGAGCGCGGCTTCGCCTGCCTCTATATACTTTGCATCGCCCGTATACGCCGCAAGTTTGAACTGCACCATCGTCGCCATCGCACTCCCCGACGGCACTGCATTGTCCTGAACATCTTTCGGACGCACGACTAACTCTTCGTGATCGTCGCTCGTATCGAAAAATCCACCGCGTTCATCGAGGAAATGCGCGAGCATTTGGTCCGCGAGTTCGCGCGCTGCGACAAAATATCTTTCCTCGAACGTCGTTTCGTACAACGCGAGCAATCCTTCCGCCAAATTAGCATAATCTTCCAAATACCCGTTCAGCCGCGCTTGTCCATCTTTGTAGGAACGAAAAAGACGAAGGACGGATGACGAAGGACGAACGTCATTCAATTCGTCGGAATCGCCTGCGATTCCCGCTTTCGTCGTTCGTCGTTCGTCCGTTGTCAAATGCTTCAACAAAAATTCTGCGTTGCGAATTGCGATGTGGCGATAATCCTCGCGCTTCAGCACGCGCGCCGCTTCCGCAAACGCCGCAAGCATCAAGCCGTTCCAGCCCGTCAAGATTTTCTCATCCCGCGCGGGTTTCACGCGGCGTTCGCGTGCATTGAATAATTTTTGGCGCGCGTCGTTCAGTTTGCGTTCCACTTCGGATTCATCCAC
This sequence comes from uncultured Chloroflexota bacterium, assembly GCA_937870825.1. GTDB lineage: Bacteria > Chloroflexota > Anaerolineae > UBA4142 > SHND01 > SHND01. The sequence goes on from CALMZO010000218.1 coordinate 819, forward strand.
TTTGTGCATCGCCGCGAGCACATCGTTGTCGCGGACGCGATGCAAAATAGTTTTGCCTTCAAAGTTTCCGTTCGCCGTCACGCCATACGCGTCCATGAACAACTGCGCGTCGTTGCTATCCTGCTTTGTTTTGGAAACGATGAGCAACCCCGACGCGCTGCCGCCCAACACGCTGCGAATTTCTTCGGGTGTCCACACGAAAAATTTTCCTTCGCGTCCTTCCGAGTCCGCGTCTTGAGAGGAGTAAAAGCCACCATTCGCGTCCGTCATTTCGCGGATGACGTAATCGAGAATTTCGATGGTGATGCGTTTGTAAAACTCGTTGCCCGTCGCTTGATACGCATGAAGGTACACGCGCGCGAGCTGCGCGTTGTCATACAACATTTTTTCAAAATGCGGGACAAGCCAAATATCATCGGTTGCGTACCGATGAAAGCCGCCGCCGAGTTGGTCGTACATGCCGCCGCGCGCCATCTTGTCCAGCGTGAACGTGAGCATTTTCAATATCAACTCGTCGCGCGTCTGCGTGTACGCGCGAATCAAAAATTCGAGCGTCATCGGCTGCGGAAATTTTGGCGCGCCGCCCCAGCCGCCGTTTTCGCCATCAAAGGCACGCGCGAGATTGTTCAATGCGAGGTCGAGAGTGCGTTTGTCGAGCGGCATCATTGCTTTGTTTGTCGCGCCGCGCGGCATGCCGCTTTCACTCAACGCTTTTTGCATTTCCGCGCCGTTGTGTTCAATGTCCGCGCGTTGATTTTTCCATGCATTGGCGATGCCTTGCAGCACATTCAAGAACGAGGGCATGCCATAGCGCGGCGTTTTTGGAAAGTACGTTCCGCCGTAAAACGGCTTGCCGTCGGGCGTGAGGAAAACGCTCATGGGCCAACCGCCTTGCCCCGTCATCGCCACCACCGCATTCATGTAAATCGAATCGAGGTCGGGGCGTTCTTCGCGGTCCACTTTGATATTTACAAAATGTGCATTCATAAAACGCGCGGTCGCTTCGTCTTCAAATGACTCGTCTGCCATTACGTGACACCAGTGGCATGCGGCATAACCGATGCTCAGAAAAATTGGTTTGTTCTCCTGCTGCGCTTTTTGCAATGCCTCTTGACTCCACGCATACCAATCTACAGGATTGTGCGCGTGGTCTACAAGATAGGGACTTGTTTCCTTGACAAGGCGATTTGTGTATTTTTGGGTGTTATTCATTTTCGTTTCTGCGTCTTGTGTCCTCAGCCGAATCGGACGAATGTTGATATTTCATGCTACACACGAGCGCGGTGTGCCTCATTGCGCCGCAACCCAAATCCCCACACAAACAATCAAGACTCCGAGCCAACGATTCCACGGAATTTGCTCGCCGAACAAGAACGGCGAGAGCGTCAAGACGAGCACGATTGCCAAGCCCATAAAGGGGTAAGCAAAACTGATGTTGCTGCGCGAAACCGCGCCGAGCCATAACGCCGCCGCCAACACGGCGCTGGCGAGACCGCCCAACACTTGCCAATTCAAAAACGCGCGGACAAGATACGCCGCAATCTCCGCGGCTTGTGTCGGCGCCAACCCCAGCTCTAACGTCGCGCGCTTGAGCAAGAGCTGTCCGATGACCGTGAAAAAAATCGTTCCGCCAATGAGAAAATAAACCATGAGCCTGGACCTCGATGCAAAACTTTTTCTGACACCACTCGGTAGACGTGGTTGCATTTTGCGTTTTTACATTTCACGCGTTACGTTTGACGATTGACGCTTCCCGTTTCATAATCCGCCGCAATGCCTCCAAACTTTTTCACCAACCCCGCCGCGCAGCTTACCCTGTTGTTGTTTCTTGTCGGACTTATCGGCTCGGTGCTTCCCGTATTGCCCGGCTCCGTTTTGATCTGGCTCGGCATGTTGGCATGGGGCTGGGGTGAAAACTTTCAGCGCATGGATTGGCTCACGCTCACGCTCTTGGGCATCCTCGCGCTGCTCGCCACCTTTTCCGAATACTGGCTGCGTCCGCTTGTGCAATTGCGCGCGGGCTTTGGATGGAAAAATATCCTCGCCGCAATTGTCGGCGGACTCGCGGGCGGATTTCTCTTGAGCGGAATTCCGATTGCAGGCACCCTGTTCGGCGCGGCGATAGGTTCCTTGCTCGGCACCGGCGCGGTCACGTACATCGAGCGCAGAAATTTGCGCGACGCGTTTCGCGCCGCGCAAGCGTACCTCGTCGGCTGCGCGCTCTCGTCGTTGATTGAAGTGGGCATTTCATTAGTGATGCTCGCGATTTTTGTGTGGCGCGTCTTTTTCTGAATTTATTTGTTCAGCGCGCGCAGAACCACATTCAAAACAATCGTCAAGATGATGCTCAAGAGAATGGAACCGAGAAGCGGAACCATGCACGTCATATTTCCCGACTGAAACACAAACGTCCCCGGCAGTTGCCCCCCGCCGAAAAATCGCGATGCGCCGAGCCACAACACGCCAATCAACGCGATGCTGATACCGAACGCGATGAGTAGTTTTGGTAAATCGTCCATCATAGCCGCCGGTCGCCAGTCAATAGTCGTTTGTCATTTGTGTTTGCGGTGAACAACGAACAACTAATGACTAACAACTCTCTCATATATCGTCAGAAATCTCTCCAGTTCCGGATTGTCCGTCCATTTCACATTCGCGCGTTTGTATTCTGTTACGCTGTCAAACAAAGTTCCATAAATGATGACATATTTTGGCGCGCGCGTAATGATGTACCCCAAATCAAATTTTTCGTGCCCCGGCGTGCCACTTCCCAAATTCGCGACGGGCATTCGTCCGATGTGCAAATCGTTGATGCCAAACATATCAATCGTCGGCAATTCCGAAAAGTACGGCACTTGCCCCGCCGCATCCACCGCAATCCACGTCCCCGCCGGCACATTTTGTTTCAACCATTTGCCAGCCGTAATCCGCGCGTGCGTCGCCAACGCCGCGTCAAAACCGCCGATAAAAATTTTGTACTCGCCGTTGAGCGCGGAAGAGAACCATAGCGCGAGCGCAAGTACCAGTCCCAGTGCGCCTGAAACACAATCAACCAATCTCGAATTTCGAATTTCAAATTTTGAATTTGCAAAAACTAGTTGCCCTGCAAAAACGATTCCCCCCGCAATCATCAAATACACAAACGCGAGCATCGGCACAAAGAATCGTCCCACCGACCAATCCCCGCCGACATAAACAATGTACGCGCCGTAAAAGAAAATCACTGCCGCGAAATACGTCAACCCAAAAAACGATTGTTGAATTTCCCTCCGTTCCCTTCTCTTGCCAAAATAGCGCGCGCTCACCACCACAAGCGCTATCAGCGCCGGCACCAGTATCAGCCACCCCAAATGCACATTCACAAACTGCTGCACATGTTCCCAACCGCGCAGGATTTGGGCAATCGGTCCGCCGACAGAAACTTTGGCATAAAACGAATTGGGCAAAAGCGAATGATAGTAACGCCAGCGAATCAACCAGTACGGCACAAAGACGACGACGAACGACGCGCTGCGAATCAAATCGCCGCGCGTAAAAAATTTACGTTCGTCGAGCAGACGCCACGCGCATTGGTGCGCGGCAGTGAGTCCAAAGACCGCCGCCGCTTCCGGGCGCGTCATCGCCGCCAGCGCGAAAATAATTCCACTCAACGGTAACCAAGTTCCCTCAGTTCCCTTATTTCCTTGCTCTCGCACATACAACATCGCGCCCAACGTGAGCAAAAACGCCATCATCGGCGTCTCCAGCCCGCTCACACTCCACAACGCGAACGAACCGTCGGCGACGAGAAACAACGCCGCCATCCATCCGACGATTGAGGAAAGACCGAGCCATTTCGGAAAACGAATCGTCAGCGCAATTGTGCCGATGCCGAACGCGACGCCGAGCGCGCTGCTCACGCGTCCCACGTCCCAGCCCGCGCCCACAATCGGCAGCATCATCGCCGTCCACAAAAAATTCGAGAACCCCTCGACCCGTTCACTCGGATTGAACGTGAGTCCATACCCGCGCAGCGCGTTCTGCGCGTACACGTACGAGATGTACGCGTCGTCCACCGCATCCCAACCAATTGCGCCATAGAACCACAACGCGTGCGCGCAAAACAAAACGCCAAGCGACAAAAAAACAATCGCGGCAATGTTTCGTTTTTGGAAACCATTCACGCCGCGATTGTAGCATAAACTTTCAATGGGTCGGCACGTACACGATTCGCGTATTCGCAAAGGGACGGCTCGACCCTTCCAGCACTGCGAGCCGATTCCACGCATCGGCATTCCAATGGTCTGTCGCCGCCTGATACAAATGCAATTCCTTCGTGTCCGGCACAAAAAGCAAGAGCAGCGTTCCGTCATCGCGCCACGCCGCATCTTTTAATGTGCCGCGCGCCTTTGGAATGGGCAGCGTTTGTTCGATAGTGCCATCCGCGCGTGCAATGACCAGTTCCGTCGGCGAATCCGTCAGGTTTGACTGTTTGCTAAACAGCAGGCGCGTCCCGTCGGGCGACCAGCGCACAATCGAAATCCAATTGGGCGCGTTTTGCGCGACCATTTTCATTCCGCCGTCGTTCACATTCAAAATCGAAAGCGAGGTTTGCAATATCGCGTCCGGTCCCAGCGGCGTGATGCCTGTCACCCGCGCGATGTGCTGCGCGTTCGGCGAAATTTCCGCGCGCAGATGGGATTCGGATGTGACAGAGTGCATTTGTCCCGATTGCGGGTCCATCCGCATGATACCTTGCGGCGGCGCATCGGAATTCCACAAGTATTGTTCGACAAACAATCCGGCGTTTGTCCACGCGAACGCGCCCAAAGGTTTGAGCGAATCATTCGGCGATGTTTGTTGAAACTGTTCAAGCACGCGCGATGCTTGCGTCTCAAAATCGTGCACGCGCAGTTCCCATTTTCCTTGCGCGGGATTCGATTGGTCAATCACCGTGTACGCGATTTGTTTTCCATCGGGCGAAAAACGCGCGCCGACGATGCCCGTGTTCCTTCCTTCCGCCAATGTTTGCTGCGCGCCGGTTTCCGCATCCGTCACAAAAAAGCGCACGCGTCCCGTTTGGTCAAACAACATGTATGCGAACCGCGCACCATCGGGCGCGACTTGCATCGCAATCGGATTCAACGTTTCGGGATTGTCGGTAAGAATCACGTGCTGTGTCTGCGCGTTCGCCGCGACAATCGCATTGTCATTCAAAAGCCACACCGCGTTGCGCGGCAAAACCGCCGACGATGTAGGTTCCGGCGTCGGAGCGAGAACGGTGGGATTTTGTACGGGCGGATTTGTGGCAGCCGGCGCGGCAGTGGCACGCGGCAGCGCGGTGGGGTCAAAGCGTGTGGGCAGCGGCGGTTGAGTAGGAAGAGTCGCGGAACAACCGATAAAAACAATCAACAAAAAATTGACAATGAGCCAATTCTTGAATTGGAACATGCTCTTTCTTTCATGTTGAAGCGGAGCCAAACGTGCAAAATATAAAACGTCATAACAACCGATTTTGTTGCGCCTGCTCGGGCGCCGTAAACCCGAGATGCTCGTACGCACGCGGCGTTGCCACGCGCCCGCGCGGCTTGCGGTCAAGAAAGCCGAGTTGCAAAAGATACGGTTCGTACACATCCATAATCGTATCCGCTTCTTCGCTGATGGACGCGGCGATGGTATCGAGACCGACGGGACCGCCGCCGAATTTTTCGATAATCGTTTTCAAAACCTTGCGGTCAATCTCATCCAGCCCCAAATCGTCAATCTCCATCATCGCCAACGCTTGATGCGCGACGGCGGCGGAAATTTTTCCGTCCGCGCGCACCTGCGCGTAATCGCGCACGCGTTTCAACAAACGATTTGTCACGCGCGGCGTCCCGCGCGAACGCCGCGCAATTTCCGTCACCGCCTGCGCTTCAATTTCCGCGCCGAGAATTTTTGCCGAACGGTCAACAATCGTTTCCATCGCCTGTTGGTCGTAAAAGTCCAAACGATACACTGCGCCGAAACGGTCGCGCAGCGGCGCGGACAACATCGCAAAACGCGTCGTCGCGCCGACGATGGTAAAGCGCGGCAGTTTCAAGCGAATCGAACGCGCGCTCGGTCCTTTGCCCGTGATAAGGTCGAGCGCGAAATCTTCCATCGCGGGATACAAAATTTCTTCCACCGCGCGATTGAGCCGATGCACTTCGTCAATAAACAGCACGTCGCCCGCGCGCAAATTCGTCACAATCGCGGCAAGGTCGCCGGGACGTTCGATGCTCGGACCTGCCGTAATTTTTATCGCCGCGTTCAATTCGTTGGCGATGATATTTGCCAGCGTTGTTTTGCCGAGACCGGGCGGACCGTACAACAAAATATGGTCAACGGCTTCGTTGCGCCCTTTTGCCGCGTCGAGCAAAATTTTGAGATTCTCTTTGACCTTGTCCTGTCCAATGTATTCCGCCAATTTTTTTGGACGCAGGGAAAGTTCGAGCGCGAGTTCTTCTTGTTTGCTGGAAGGGGAGGTGATTCGGTCAGACATGGTTACAGAACACTTGTGCGAATTCTAACACAGATTCTAAAAATGGGGCAATGATTTTTCCGTACATTCAGAACGCGTTCGGTGACAAGGTGAAATTCAGTTGTCCGATGTGCAGTATGCTATAATCCCCCGCGTTATGCCGATGGATGTTGCCTTGAACGATGTCGTGCGTCTGCGGAAACCGCATCCGTGCGGCGGGTACGAGTGGACAGTGGTGCGGCTCGGCGCGGATATTGGCATCGTGTGTAATACATGCAAACACCGTGTTCTCCTGCCGCGCCGCGAGTTTGAAAAACGCGTAAAAAAATTTATTTCAAAAGCGCCGCGCGCCAATTCCGGCGAATCTGAAGCGAAATGAAATACGCGTGGCGCGCGTTCACTAACGCCGCCCACGCAATCTGTTATGAATCAAGCTCAGGGGTATCTCCCCGTTCTCCGCAACCCCAATTTTTTGAAACTATGGATTGCGCAAATTTTGTCGTTGATGGGGTTGCAAAGTCTGCTCCTCCTCGCCGTCATCCTCATTGAAGAGGTCACAAATTCCGGTATCCAAACAGCGGGAGCAATTGTGGCGTTCAGTTTGCCCGCCGTCATCTTTGGACCGATTGCGGGCGTTGTCCTCGACCGCGTTTCTAAAAAAACCATCCTCGTCGTTTCCAACGCGGCACGCGTTCTAAGTCAAGCGCTGCTCGCCTCGCTCGCGTATCTCGGTTTGAATAACGCCATGCACCCCGCCTTGTTCGTCGGCTTGGTCTATCTCACGATTTTTATCACCTCCGCCGTCGGGCAATTTTTTGCGCCCGCCGAAGGCGCGACGATGCCGCTGATTGTCAAGCGCAAAGAATTGTTTGCCGCCAATTCCTTGTTCACGCTGACGATTGTGGCGATTCAAATTCTCGCGTTGATTTTGTACGTGCCCATCAGCGTCAAAACATTCGGCATCTTGGGCGCGTTCGTTTCGCTCGCCGTGTTTTATCTCGCCGCCACGTTTCTGTTGATGCTCTTGCCGCGCGATGAGGTTGTCGCGCGCGCAACACAAAACGGCGAGTCGCCGCTTCAACGCGGCTGGCGCGAAATTGGCGAGGGCTGGAGATTCACGCTCGAACATCAACGCGTCCTCATTGCAATTTTGCAATTCTCGCTCGTCTTTACCATCGTCTCGGTGCTGGGTGAAATCGCGCCGGGGTACGCGAATCGCGTGTTGGGTTTGGCGACGGAAGACGCGGTGTTTGTGTTTTCGCCCGCGGGCATCGGCATCGTGTTGGCAAGTTTGTTCGTCGTGCGCTTTGGACAAAATTTACCGCGCTATGTGTTGCCGATTGCGGGAATGTTTGTGATGGGCGCGGGCTTGATTGGTTTGGGCATCATCGGGCTGTTTGGCGAACACGCGTTGAATACGCAATTTCAATTTTTGGGCTTTACGTTGAATGTGACGTACATCGTCGGCATCGCCGCGCCACTATTGGGAATCGGCATCGCGCTCGTCCTCATTCCCGCGCAAACGGCGGTGCAAGAAGGCGCGACGGATGAAATTCGCGGGCGCGTTCTCACCGTGCAATTGACGTTGGCAAATGGCTTGAGCATTCCGCTGCTTGTTGCGGCGGGTGGACTCTCGGACGTGTTCGGCATTCCAGAAATCGTCATCACACTCGGCGCGATTTTATTTCCCCTCGCGCTGTTCAATTGGCTCTATGTGCGCCGCTTTCCGCCCCCCCCCCCATCCGCGCAACTGCATTCGCAGCCCATCCCCCTCGCGGGCGAAACGACGGCGAGGGTGGAAGAGGCAAACGAGTTGTCACCTTCACAAACGCGTGTGAAAGCTGAAAGTTAAAAGTTCAAAGCGAAAAGTTTCACCTTTGCTTTTCGCTTTGAACTTTGAACTTTTTACTTGGTCCTTGCGTCGCATCCTCATCTTTTTCTCTGACACGGGCGGCGGACATCGCGCGGCGGCGAATGCGTTGCGCGATGCGTTTTATTTCGCGTTTCCCGGTCAATTTGAAATCACCTTCGTTGACGGGTTCAAGGAATGTGCGCCGTTCCCGTTCAATCACATTCCCGACACGTACTTTCCGTTGACGGCGTACGCGCCGTGGCTCTGGGGCGCGTTGTTTCACTCCAGCAATTCGCGCGTGTCGCTGCCGCTTTCCGCGTCGTTCGACGATTTTATTTTGCGCCGCGGCTGTGCGCGCGCGATTCGTCAGCACAGACCCGACCTCGTTATCAGCGTGCATCCGCTCATCAATCGCGCGGCGTGCAACGCGCTCAAAGACCTGAATCCCGACGCGCCGTTTGTAACCGTCGTCACCGATTTGTTCGACGCGCACGGCTTGTGGTTTTCCGCCGCGGCGGATGTGGTGATTGTGCCGACACAGGGCGCATACGAACGCGGCATCCGGTGGAAATTTCCGCGCGAAAAAATGCGCGTCATCGGTCAACCGATTTCGCTCAAGTTTGCGACAAGCGATTCGCCAAACGCAGTACACGAATCGCAAAGCGAGCTGCGCGCGCGCTTGAATTTGCGGCAAGACCTTTTCACAATTCTGCTGGTGGGAGGGGGGGAAGGCATGGGACCGTTGCGCGCAATTGCGCGCGCAATCGACCACGCGAATTTCCCCATTCAACTCGCCATCATTGCAGGACGCAACGCCAAGTTATTGAAACAATTGCAAAAATTGCCGTGGCGCGTGCCGGTGAATTTGCAGGGCTTTGTAAGCAATATGCCGGACTGGATGCGCGCGAGCGATTTGGTCATTACCAAAGCGGGACCCGGAACGATTATGGAAACGCTGGCGGCAGGCAAGCCGATGATTCTAAGCGGGTACTTGCGCGGGCAAGAAGAGGGCAACGTGAAATTTGTGGAGGAAGAAGGCGTCGGCGTTTTGCGGTCAACACCCCACGCGATTGTGACGCAGCTGCGCGCGTGGTTCGACGGCGAACGTTCGCAATTGACGCAGATGCAAGGCAATGCAAAACGCGCCGCGCGTCCGAACGCGGCGGTGGAAATTGCGCGAGAGATTGTAAAATTACTTTGAGAAAAGCTTGCCTCGCCCAAAGCCAAGTAGTGTATAATCCTGAGCGAATGTGCGAAATTGGATTAAATTGTGGGCTAAAATCTTGGCATGCGTAAAGTACTCTTGATTCCTGTATTAGTTGGCGTGGTTGCGGCACTTTTGGCGATTTTGCTGTCGCTATTTGGGGTCATTACAAACCCGAATGCGACGCGGCTAACGTTGCGTTCATTTCTTGTCATTATTGTAATCGCGGGTGGCGCGTGGTGTTTGATTGGATGGGCAATTTCGATGATACTAACTGTTATCGTACTTGGTACTCGCAGACTCATAAAAAGTTTCAGGAATTGACGTATGGCAAACGAAACCCAATCCGCAGCGCCTGCTGCCTCGAATGATTTTGTCTATCGCGCGCGGCAAATTTTGCGCGGACCCGTTCTCGTCGGCGTCATCGCTGCCCTCATTGCAATAGTCCTTTCACTGTACGGCATGTTGACCAATCCCAACGCGACGCCATTGACCGTTCGCTCGTTTCTCCTCGTCGTCCTCATCGCGGGCGGTTCCTGGGGCTTGATTGCGTGGGCGATTGCAACGGCGGCAGTGGAAGCGGGAAAGGACGAATGAATTTTGAATTGCGAATTGCGGATTGCGAATTGCTGAACGCAATGCCTTTCTCATTTCGCAATTGGCAATTTCAATTTCGCAATTTTTCATGAAAGCCGTCATCATGGCAGGGGGTGAAGGTTCGCGGCTGCGTCCGCTGACTTTGCATCGCCCCAAGCCGATGATTCCCCTCGTCAACCGCGTCGTCGCCGCGCACATTGCCGATTTACTCCGCCGGAATCAATTCACCGAAATCATTGCCACACTCCAATATCGCGCCGAAGACATTCAAAATTATTTTGGCGACGGGCACGGCTTTGGCGTCAACGTGCAGTATTCGGTCGAACCGCGCCCGCTCGGCACCGCAGGTTCCGTAAAATACGCGGCGTCCGTACTTGGCACGGATGAACCGTTCCTCGTTATCAGTGGTGACGCGCTCACCGATTTTAACCTTCAAGAGATTCTCGCGTTTCATAAACGCGTCGGCGCACTCGCCACGCTCACCCTCACACGCGTTCCCAATCCACTCGAATACGGCGTCATTACGTTGGACGGCGAAGGACGCATCGAAGCATTCATCGAAAAACCTTCGTGGGGTGAGGTGAATTCCGATACCGTCAACACGGGCATTTATGTTTTGTCGCCGGAACTGTTGGAGGAAATTGAACCGGACGCGTCGGTAGATTTTTCGCGCGATGTGTTTCCAAAATTATTGGCGCGCGGCGCGCCGTTGTACGGTTACGTCGCGGATGGTTATTGGGCGGATATTGGCACGTTTGAAGAGTACCACAAGGCGAGCGCCGATGTTTTGACGCGCAAAGTGGATGTCGGAAAAATCGGCGACGAATGGCGTAAGGGCATTTACGTTGAAGAGGATGTGGAAATCGCGGACGATGCAGAATTGTATGCGCCGATTTTTATCGGACACGGCGCGCGCATTCGCAGCGGCGCGGTGATTCACGGACCGTCGGTGATTCGTGCAAACGCGATTGTAGACAATCGCGCGCACATTGACCGCAGTATCGTCTGGCAAAATGTTTATATCGGGCAAGCGGTGGAATTGCGCGGCGCGATTATTGGAACGCGTGCCAGCGTGGGCGCGCGCGCGGTGATTTTTGAAGGCGCGGTGTTGGGCGACCAAGTGAATGTAGGCGAAGGCGCGGTGATTCATCCGAACGTCAAAGTGTGGCCCCAAAAACGCGTCGAAGCGGGCGCGACGCTGCGTTCGTCATTGATTTGGGGTTCGCAAGCGCGGCGCACCTTGTTTGGACGCTACGGTGTGACCGGCTTGGTGAATGTTGACCTCACGCCCGAATTTGCGGCGCGCCTCGGCGCGGCGTTCGGCGCGACGCTGGCGAAAAAACAAACCGTCATCATCAATCGCGACCCGCATCGCAGCCCGCGCATGATTAAACGTGCGGTCATTGCGGGACTGCCGTCGGCGGGCATTGATGTGGTGGACATCAAGATGAATCCGATTCCGGTGGCGCGTTATTTTACGCGCGTGATGAATGCGGGGGGGGGAATTCATGTGCGGCTTTCACCGTACGACCCGCGCACGGTGGACGTGCGTTTCTTTGCGCGGACAGGTTTGAATCTTTCCAAAGCGACGGAACGCGCGATTGAAAATGTTTTCTTTCGCGAAGATTTTCGCCGCGTCTACATGGACGAAATCGGACGCATCGAAGAAACGGACGGCGCGGCGGAAAAACGCTACGCGGACGATTTCATCAAGACCCTTAATGGGGATGCCATTACGGACGCGCATTTTCAAATTGTTGTGGACTATGCAAATGGACCCGCGTCTTCCCTATTGCCCTCCTTGCTCACGCGACTCGGCGTGGATGTCGTCGCGTTGAACGAACGGATGGACGAGACGAAAATTTCGTTGGAGCAGCAAGAATTTCAACGCGCGCTCGACCGTTTGGGCGCCATTACATCCGCCGTCGGCGCGCAGCTCGGCGTGCGCATTGATGTGGGGGGCGAGCGTATTTGGCTCGTGGACCACAAGGGCAGCAAAATTTCCGGTGGGATGGCAGCGGCAGTATTGACCGATTTGTTACTGCGCTCAAACGATTCACATGGCGGCACCATCGCGATGCCGTTGAATCTGCCCAATCTTTTTGAACCGCTCGCGGAAAAATATGGCGCGCGCATCGTGCGGGTAAAAAATGACCATCAGGCGCTGATGGAAGCGGCGCAGGTGCCGAATGTGCAGTTGGCGCTGAGCGGCGGCGGCGATTTTATTTTTCCCGCGTTTCAACCGGCAGTGGACGGTTTGATGGCAATCGTGAAATTGTTGGAACTGCTGGCGATTCATAAAACAACCCTGCTCGACGTGGCGCGCGGCTTGCCGGTGTTTCACGTCGCGCAGCGGCGCGTGTATTGCGCGTGGGAACACAAAGGCACCGTCCTGCGCGTGTTGAACGAACAGAATCACAATCGCATCATCAGCAATACCGACGGCGTCAAATTGCGTTTGACGGCGAACGAATGGGTGCTGATTTCGCCCGACCCCGACGCGCCGTTTTTTCATATTCACGCCGAAGGCGCGACACGCGAAAACGCCAACGCACACGCCGACCGCTACGCGCGGATTGTCGAGGGATTGAGAACGTGACCGTTTCGGCAAGTGACATTGCCGACGCGCTGCGTTGGCTCTGGATTTTTTGCGGCGTCGTTTGGAGTGTGTATGCGTGGCTCCACCGCGTCGAGTACAGGCGCGCGCTGCTTGGCATCGTCGCGTTGTTTGTACTCGATTGGTTATTGCACGCGTTCGCCGATTTCGCGGAACAACCCAACTCGAACATCCCTTCCGATTTCGCGTTGTATTCGGTGATGATGCTGCTCGCAGGCATCGTCGGCTTGAGCGCGACGTGTTTGTACGCGCGTGGGCAAAAAATGAATGTGCTGCATGTGTTGGATGCCGCGTGGTTGTGCGTGCTGGTTGGCGGCATTGGGGGACGCGTCTATCAAGTGTGGACGAATTGGCACTTTTATTCCGAGAACAAGGATTTGATTTTAGAGTTGTCGCACGGCGGGTTTGGCATGCGCGGCGCGCTCGTGTTTGGATTCGTCGCGTTGTTTTTATTCGCGTTCATTACAAAAAATTCATTTTGGAAATTCGCGGACGCGTCGGTTATCGGTTTGTCGCTCGCACAAAGCATCGGGTGGTACGGCGCGGCATTGACGCACGCACACTATGGTATCGCGCTCGACCCTTCAGCAGGTTCAGGGCAAGTCCCCCCCCCCACAGGAATGTTTGCGCCGCTCGCACAAATCGTTCGCACTTTCGGTTATAATTTCGTTCAAGATTTGCCCGACGCGTACAATCTCATCGCGTTTCGGATTCCCGTGCAAATGATTGCTGCAATTTTCTTTTTTGCGTTGTTTCTCTTTTTGATTTTACGCGCCCGTGAACATTACGATGGCTCACGTTTCACGTTTTACGTTTTCGCTGCCTCGTTTGCCAATTTTGTTTTCGGTTTCTGGCGCGGCGACGAAACCCTGATGTGGAACGGCTTGCGCCTAGACCAATGGCTTGATTTGTTTTTTGTCATTATCGGAATCGCGCTCGCGTTCGCACGTCACGCGTCCTTGCTCCAACGCGCGCGCGTCAAACATTTCCAGGAGAAAACCTTACAGCACGCATGAGTCGTCGTTCCCCAATCCTTGTTACGAACCAAACTGCCTTTGACGAAATGTTCGCGCGGCTGCGCGCCGAGCCGCGCGTCGCGATTGATACCGAAGCGGATTCGTTGTATTCGTATTATGAAAAAGTGTGCCTCATGCAGTTTTCGATTCCCCACCACGATTTCATTCTCGACACGCTTTCGTACAAAAATATCGAACCGCTCGGCGAAATTTTTGCCGACGCGCAGATTGAAAAAATATTTCACGCGTGCGAGTACGATATTCTTTCGCTCAAGCGCGATTACAATTTTTCGTTCGCCAATATTTTCGACACGATGGTTGCCGCGCGCATTCTCGGCTGGAAGCAAGTCGGCTTGGGCAGCATCCTCGAACAACACTTTGGCGTGAAACTGGACAAACGGTTTCAACGCGCCGATTGGGGCAAACGTCCCCTCGCGCCCGAACTCATCGAGTACGCGCGCGATGATACGCATTATCTTGTGCGCTTGCATAATTTGCAGTTGGCGGAATTGCAGCAGGTGAACCGCTTGAAGGAAGCGCGCGCGGAATTTGAACGCTTGACGCGCGTGAGTTGGAGCGAACGCGAATTTGACCCGAATCGGTACGCCACGCTCGAAGGCGCAAAAGAATTGGACCCCGTGAGTTTGGGCGCGCTGCGCGAATTGTACGGCTTGCGCGAAGAACTCGCGCGCAAACAAGACCGTCCCCCGTTCAAAATTTTGTCGAACCTCGCGCTTGTGCGCATTGCGCGCACGCAACCGCGCACGCTTGCCGAATTGTCCGCGCTCCCCGGCATCGGCGAATGGTTTGTTCGGCGTCATGGACGCGACGCCTTGCGCGCGGTCGAACGCGGGCAAACGCGTCCGCAGAAACATTTGCCCAAACCGCCGCGCGGCGAACCGCAGCTCAACGACAATGCGTCGCGCGAACGGTACGCGAAATTAAAAGAGTGGCGCAAGCAGCGCGCCGAAGCGCGCGGCGTCGAAAGCGACGTGATTGTTTCCAACGATGCGTTGATTCAAGTTGCGCGCGCGTATCCAAAAACGTTAGAAGATTTGGAAACAATTCCCGAACTCGGCGAATGGAAAGCGCGCGAGTACGGCGAAGAGTTGTTGAGAGTGTTGAACGGGGGCAAGTGATAACGAAAAATTCGTGGCGGTTGCCACGAATTTTTTATTTCCATCTATCTTCCGATATGCATCGGCATTATCACATGCGTAAAGTCGTCACGTCCGACGGGTTTCACCACGCCGGGACTGGCGGCGGTGCTGGTTTCTAACGCGACTTGCGGGGAATTGAGAACGCCGAGTACGTCCGCAAGAAAACGCGCGTTGAATGCAATCTCAATCGGGTCGCCGTCCACCGTCGCGTCAATTTCGCCGACATTGTCGCCGGTCTCGGCGCTTTGTGCGGCGATGATAACTTTGCCGCCGCCCATGTCGTTGCCGCTCGAAATGTTGAGGCGCACAATGTTCGATGCTTCACGCGCGAATACGCTCGCGGCTTTGACCGCGTTCTGCAATTCGTTCGTGTTCATGATCGTGCGCGTCGAGTACGATTTTGGAACGATTTGATTGAAATCGGGAAAGTTGCCGTCAATGAGCTGCGAAACAATATCCGTGTTTTCGAGATGGAACAACACTTGCGAACGATTTTCCGTAATCGCGATTTCGACGGGCGCTTCCTGGTCGCCAATGACACGCGCAACATCTTGTAATGCTTTCGCGGGAATAATCACGCTGACGGGCGCAGTCAATTTTGTGCCCAGCACCGCGCTGCGGACGGACAAACGAAAGCCGTCGGCGGATGCGAACGTCACCGTGTCTTTGTCGAATTTCGCGAGAATGCCGGTCAACACGGGACGCGAATCATCTTGCGCGGCAGAGAATGCCGCTTGCGTGATTAATTCCTTCAAGGTATCCGGTTCGACCAAAAGTTTGTTGTTGTCGCCAATCGTGGGAATGATGGGAAATTCGCTCGCGTCCACGCCTTTGATGTTCGCGTCATAGCGCGCGCATTTCAGATGCAGCGTTTGTGTTTTCGCGTTCAATTCCATTTCGACGCGGTCGGGCGGCAGCGCGTTCACGTAATCGGCGAGTTGTCGCGCCGGCACGGTGATGGCGCCTTCGCTGTGTACTTGCGCGCCCGTCCAATGCGTGATGCCGATTTCCAAATTCGTTGCGGCGAGTTTCAAACGTCCGCCTTCCGTTGCCAACAAAATATTCCCCAACACGGGAAGCGTGGAACGCGTGGCTACCGCGCGGCTCACAATCGCAATCCCGCGCGCTAAATTTTCTTGAAGCACACTGACTTTCATAACAGACCTCGATGAGCGAATCGCGTATCGTGGCGATGATTGGAATGAACGGACATCGCATCGCGTATCGCTGAATGATTCTTGTGTGGCATTTTACAACATTGTCACATGAATGACAACGTTAGGTGATTAACATAAAAAAATTTCAAGAATTGCCTGAGACTTGCACAGAACAATTCTTGAAATCTTGAATGGTGAATCCAAAATCCAACTACGGAAGCACATCCTCGCGCAGACGCTCCAATCGCTTGCATGACCGATTGCCCACTTACGCGGTACTCATAGGCGGGGGACTCACCAGCAGAACGGGCTTGCCTGACCAACGCATCACCTCTTCCACAACACTGCCATGCAGAATACGATGCCAGCTGTTGCGAACACTCGAGAACATTGCAATCAAATCCACGTTCGCTTGACGAGCATATTCAACAATGCGCGGCGCGGCTTCACCCTCTTCAATCACCGTCGAAACTCGGACTCCCAGTCGCATCAGGTCACTCCTCACTTTGTTAAGATACTTTTTAGACTCGGAAATGGCTTGTTTGCGTTCGTCGGGCAAAATGAAACGATTTGGTTTTCCAGCCTCGTCACCATACGCATACACCGGTACTTGGAACAAAACAATCTCTGCTTGATTCGTTCGAGCCAATTCGAGTACGTGAGGCAAGACCTTTTCCGCCGGCGCAGAGCCATCGAGCGGCACAAGAATCTTGCGGAACATATTCACCTTCCTTTGCTTTCTCATCCTTACTGCAACGCATCCAGCGCGCGATTCGCCGAGAGGACCGAACGGGCGGCCAACGGCGGCACACGCGCTGCATCTATATTACGAACGCGCGTGCCGCGCGCAATCTGCTTTTTGTCCGGGCAAATGAGCGAGTCGTTTCCGCGCTGCCCCGACATTCGCAGGACAGCAAAGTAAGCGCGCGCGTTACGGAATCACAATCTCGTGCAGAGTTCTGCGCGCGTCCGCTTCAAACTCCAAGCCCACAATCGGCGCGCGTGTAAAAAACCAGCGCACACCTTCCATTTGCGCGCGCCCCATGCGTTCGAGAAAAACCTCGCGCAGAAATGGAAAAATGTTGTACACCGTGTAGACATTGAACGCGCTGCAATCATCCCATTTCACATTCAGCACGTCCAAGCGTTCTTGCAATTCGTCCATCACGTACATTGCTTTTTCGCGCATCGCCTCATCCGACGTTTCGCCTGCGCGCACGATTTCTGACCCTTTCATATCCGCCGCGCCGGACAACACAAAATCGCGCACGGCGGGTTTTTCTGCCGCGGGCGCGGTGTAACTGAACGCATAAATCACCTGCGTGGCAGGCGGATTGATTTCGACGGCAAGGTTGCTGCGCGTCATCGGTCCCGCACCGTCAATCAACAAATCGTGTTTCTGCAATGCGGGCAAATAGGTCCCGTTGTTGAATTCCGCAAAATCCTTCATCGTCAATTGACGCGGTGAACGCAGTTCAATCGCGCATACGGCTTGCGTGGGACGATTTTGAAATTGCAGATACTGCGCGATGAATTCAAACCCTTCCAACACCGCCAGAGGTTTCAGAAACGTAACGTGCGTAAGCGCGTACCCTTCATCGGCAATGACCGCGCCCGAAAACGCCGCGCCGCCGCGCAAAAAATGATAATTGCCGCGTGCATTGGGAGTGAGCATGTTTTGTATCCTTTCGTCGTTTGTAATGACGTCCATCGTCTGTGCCGGCATTGTTGTGCCAGCTCACGGTGTGTGCATTTCTTGCCGAATGACCGCTGCGTGGAGAATTGTAAGCGGTGGTTGCGCTTTGTCAATGCAGATACAGCATTGAGTGGAAACACAAGAATCGTCCCAGCCCCACGCGCAATCCTTCGCGCCCCATCACGAGAATTTTCAGTCGTACCGTTTTGCACCAACCGCGCGCCGCCGCGCAAACGAAAACCGAGCAGCAATCGTTTCAACGCCAAATTAATGCGACGGACAAACAGATTGAGATGTTGGTGTAAGAATTGTCCGAGTTGACGGGCGAGGAAATGAAAAGCGCGGAAACCAAAATCGTAAAGCCTAACTCGATTCCAAACTTTTTCCCCTCAACGTGCGTCTGCGCCGGGCGCCGTATCTGCCAAACACCATCGCCATTCCGAACAGCGCCCACAGCCAGAACGCGGCCTTGTTGCCCCACATGTTCGCTTCCAACACATCACTCGCGAACGCCGCGCACAACGCCGCAAAAACGCCTATCGCCAAGTAACGTTTCACATCGCGCACAACCGCGTGCCAACTCGCGTACAACGCATACGCAAACAACGCGGCGAACGCGCCGAGTCCGACGAGTCCCGTCTCAAAGCCCGCCTGCAAAAAAAGATTGTGCGCGTTCTGTCTCTGCGGCTCGCTCAAAATATCGCTGGCGCGATTGTCCGCGAAACTCTTGAAAGAATCAAGTCCATGACCAAACGGTTCGCGCACAATTTCGCGCGCGGCAAAATCCCACACGACGCGGCGTCCTTCCAACGACGGCGCAACCTGGACGTTTAAAAGCGGAATCGGCGAGAGCGCGCGAATTTCTTCGCCGAACGCGCTGAACAGCACAATCGCCAAAATTGCGAGCGGCAGCAGTCCAATCAAAATCCGTTTGTACAAACTCAAGAACAAAAGAATGCCGCCGAGCGCGGCGAACCACGCGCCGCGCGCCTGAAGCAAAAACAGCATCAGCAGCATTGGAGCGAGGGCGACCGCGCCGAACACGCGCAGCCGTTTTTCTTCGCCCAACACCAACGCCATCGCCAACGGCAGCAGCGCGGCGAGCGTGCCCGCCACCATGTTCGGATTCGATTCTTCAAACGGAAATCGTTCGGGCTGAAACAAAAACGTGAAATTGAACATCTTGTCCGGTGAAGGTTCCGTCACGAACGGCGCGCCGAACGCAATCGCCACGCCGCTCGCCGCCAACAACGCGGCGACATTCCACAAGCGCCCCGGATGGTCCGCATAATCCGCAATCACAAACATCACCGCGACGCCGCCCAGCAGGCGCGCCGTCGTCAAGACCGTGCCGTGTACATCCGCCGCGCGCAGAATGCTCCATAACACCGCGCTCAAGAAAACGAGAACGATAACATTCGCGCGCGTGTGCGGAAACGGACTGCCCAGCGCGAACCAGCGCGCAAAAAAAATCACGGGGATGAAAAGCAAGCCGATGAGGAGTAGCGGAGAATAAAAAAAGAGGCACGCGAGCGCGCACACCAACAAGAACGCGACGTTGCGATACAAAAAACACGCGCCGTTTTGCAGGGCGGCGCGCGGTGGGTTGGCGCGAGGCGTTTGCGTTTCACGGCGCGCAGACACGTTCACCTGTAGAGATGCAAAAAAAGATTCCATGTCCTGCACGCGTGTGTCATTTCACCCAAATCGGGTCGCGGTCAAACGAAGTGCTGTTGCTGATGTTTCGCAAATTGGAACCGTCCGCGTTCATTATCCAGATTTGCGAAGTCACCGAATTTTCATTGATATGAAACGCGATTTGATTTCCGTTTGGTGACCACGTCGGTTTTTGTTTGTAAATGAATGGATTGCCGCCAAAGGTGAGCTGCGTTGACGTTTCCGAACCGAGGTCGTACACAAAAATTTCATCGTTCCCAAACTCGCGGCTCACGAACGCGATCCGTCCCCCGTCCGGCGACCACACGGGGTCATACGCAATCCCGCGCGAAAGACTGGTGATGCGGCGCTGTTGTCCTGTGTCGGCATTCTCTACCCAAATCTGCAAAATGCCGCGCTCATCGGGCGCGACGACGGCAAGTTCGGAACGGTCCGGCGAGTACGGTTCACGCACTTGGGCGAGCCGATAAAATTCGTTGCCCGTCAATCCTTGCGTAATCGTGCCGTCGGGACGCACCACCGCAATCATTTCATCCAGAAAGCGATTGGTCACAATCAACAAGTTGCCGCGCAAAAATTCCGGCATCGGACGCAGCAGCAGTTCGCGCACGGTGGGCGTACGCGAGGGCTGCACTGTCGGCGTCAAACGCGCGTACAGCGTTGCCGCCGCGATGACTTGCGGCGTGCGCGTCGGCAGTGGCGTAAAGGTCGCGGTTACCTCAATCCAATTTTCGGGCGTCGGCGTGTACGTGCCCGTCGTTATTGCGACCGCCGTTGCCACTTGCGCGACGGCAACGCGCGTTTCCACATTCGCGGCGGTTGCGCCGCGCGTCACCAAAATAATCGGCGTCGCCGTCGCGTGACTGCGCGGAAACGGCGTCACCGTTCCCACGCGCGTGGCAAAATCTGTTTCGCGCACCGCAATCGCCGCCGCCGTCACCACATTTTCCGCTGTGGGCGTATTCGTCACCACTACGAATTGTCCGGGGCGCGCGACGAGGCGCAGGGTCGGATGCGCGCCGCTTTTCAAATCAAGTCCCCCGCTGTCCCACGTAAAAAGTGAATTGCCCGGACCTTCCGGTCCTTGGATTCGAAAAATCAGATAGGTGTGTTCGCCAATGGCGTTTGCAAGACCGGGCAATTGGTCAGAGGTGAAACGAAATTCGTTTGTGCGCGCGAGGTCAAGGTCGGCGGGCGTCAACGCTTCGCCGACGCTGGTGACTTGGGTTGCATTCAAAAAATCATCGGGCGTCAATTCTTCCCATTCTTGAAATGGCTTGAGTCGAATCAAGCCCGCGCGCCATTCGCCTTGGGAACCGAGATTGTCACGACTCAAGCCCGTCATGTCCAATTGCGCGGACAAAATTTCCGAATTGGGCGGCACGGCAGAGATATCGAAAAAGAGAATGCTCGAATAGCGGTCACTGCCAAAAAACCCCGCGTGCAAATTGCGGTCACCCCAATGCGCCTGCTCGTCCTTTGTTTTGAGATACCCGCTGCGCGTGGGGTCGGCAAGGGATACAAACACCGCCGCTTCCGCCGGCGTCGTCGGTTCGGGCGCGCGTGTGATATTTTTTGCGGGAGGCGCGACGGGAATCGGCGTTGCAGTGTTGGGAATGGTTGCGGTGGACTGTGCAGTTGGGCTCTGCGCGGCAATGCCCGTTGGCGTCGGCGTCGGCTGTGGGGGATTCAATAGATTGGGAGCAATAAATAAAAATGCTCCAAACGCGACGAGCGAGGCGAGAATCCAGAGAATCGTGGTGAGACTTGGGAGGCGCGAAGAAAGATTGTTCATTTAAAACATTTCAAGCAGAGCAATGGAGAGAGGGAGAATTCAAGTAATGGAGTGTACTGGAGTGGACGGCTGTCAGTTTTCCGTACACTGTGCGCCGGGTATTACCACATCACGCTTTGTTTTGTCCATAGTAATAGTAATAATAGCCCGCCGCTTGCTTGGCGCCCATTTTGTTGAGAATCACGCCGACGACATTGACGTTGGCGCGTTCCAGCGTTGCCAGCGCGCGGCGCGCAATTTCGGTGCGCGTCTTGCCGGAATCCACCACCAACACCGCGCCCGAACAGCGCGAACCGAGAATGCTTGCATCGGCGACGGGTAACACAGGCGGCGAGTCCACAATCACCAAGTCGGTGTTTTGACGCAGCGACGCGAGAATTTGCGTCATCAAACGCGAGTCCAACATTTCTGCCGGGTTCGGCGGAACGCTGCCGCTGGTGATAACATGCAGAGTTGGCACGCCGGTCTTTTGCATCACATCGTTCAGCGAAACATTATCGCTCGCAAACAAATCGGACAACCCGACTTTGTTGTCGAGTCCAAACATCTTGTGGGTCGAAGGACGCCGTAAGTCCGCATCCACCAACACAATTTTCTTGCCCACTTGCGCGAGCGACACGGCGAGATTCGCCGCCGTCGTGCTTTTGCCTTCGCCCGGTCCCGCGCTCGTCACCAACATCACGCCGCCGGGATTTTCAATGCCCGAATAGCGCAAATTGGTACGCAAGACGCGGTACGCTTCTGAAATCGGCGAGCGCGGCTGCTTGAAAGTCACCAAGCCATCTTGCGGTTGACGAATTCCATTGATGCGAATAATCGCGCCGAGCGTCGGGCGGCCCAAAATGCGCTGCGCGTCTTCGGCGTCTTTGATGGTGTCGTCCACATATTCAAGCAGATACACCAACAGACACGACGCGCCAAAACCGAGCAGAATGCCGAGCAGCACCAATTGCGTAATGTTCGGACTGATGGGGGTCGTCGGCACACTCGCGGGCGCGAGAATTGTCACGTACAATCCGCCGCCCCGCGTTGCCAATTCTGAGAGCGCCGCATAATTGCGCTGCCACGCGTCCACCTTGTCTTGCATCGCAAAGAGCCGTGCATTCAAATCTTTGAACATCTCGGGGTCATTCTCAATCGTCGTGCGCGCCGTGAGGTCCTGGACCGTTTTTTGTCCGGTCAAAATTTGTTGGCGGAGCGCGACGAGCTGTTGTTGCAAAAATTCGCGTTCGGCGGCGGCTTGCGCTTGCTGTTCCGCGACGGGTCCCTGCGAAATCAATTGGTTCGCCACTTCATTCGCAATCGCTTGCGCCAAGAACGGGTCATTCTGGACGACGTTGATGCGTAACAATTGCGGCTGTGACGTTGTGGAAATTAAATAAAACAAATCTTGCCACGCGCCGCCATAGCGCACTGCTTTCGCCGTCGCTTCGAGAATGCGCGGCTGCTGCACCAACATTCCGTACGCTGCCGACAAATTCGCACTCGCCTGCAATTCACTGTCGGTGGGCGACAGATTCTGCTGCAATTGACCAATCAACATTGTCGTCGTCGCGCGGTACGTCGGCGGAATCGTGCGCGTCAACAGATAGCCGCCGATGCCGCCCAACGATGTGACCAGAATAATGAGCCACAACCATTTGCGCCCCAGCGTCAAATAGCGTCCCAAGCCCGAGCTTACGACGCGATTAGAAACATTGGCTGTCGAAACAGTCTGAGAGTGCATCATCAAAAATTCAATCTTGCGGCTGCATGGCGACGGTGGGTTTCGGCGGACGCCCGCACAGGGTTTGCCAAAGCATTCGCGGCACAAGCGCCAACAAACCCGGCTGCAAAAATGGCAACTGCCATGCCACGCCCGCCATCTCGTCGCGATTGTGTTCGCTCAAAAATTCTTGCACCCGCGGGTTGACGCTTGTAACCAGTTGGTCATACGCGCGATTGTCCAGGCGGTCCAACGCGGCGCGCATGCCCCAATGCAATGCCAATTCAAGCGTCAAGGCGCGCAGTTCTTTGTCATACGCCGTGTTGTGCGTGAGCGCGCGCACGGCGGCGGCGGCGCCCAAAATTCCCGAAACCGTTCCGCCGACGGTGGTCACTTTGACGTGTCCTGCCGCGTCGCCGACGAGCAGCACACGCGCGTTCCCAATTTTCGTTGCGGGTTTCAAACGCGGCTCATACAGCGCAATGCGCGCGCCTTGATACGCCAGCGCGGCATGCCGTGAGTGCATGAATCCTTCCCGTTCCAAAAAACGGCGCAAGATGTGGCGCATCTGCGCGCTTGCATCGCCGACCAAGCCCACGACGGCGCGCGTAGTGGATTCGGGAATCAGCCAATAAAAGAAACGCGTCTCGGCGGTATCAAACCACACTTGCGTTACGGCCGGGTTCCAATTGTGTGGTAATTCGATTTCCGCTTGGAGAATCGGCACAGTCGGCGGGTGCTGCAGTCCCACCGCGCGCGCCACATCGCTAAATACGCCATCCGCGCCAATTACATCGCGCGTCGTGACAAAAATTTTCTCGCGCGCGGCGTTTTGAAATTCTATTTTCGCGCCATTCGCCCAAGATTCAATAGCACAAAAGCGTCGGTCAAAAAAAATCGAAACGCCTGCCGCCTGCGCCTCTGCCGCCAACGCGTGAATCAACGCGCCGCGTTCGATAATCAAATCGGGGTCCTTGAGCGTGACGCGGGTCTGTGTACAAGAACTTGCCAGAACCAAATCCCGTATCGTATGCAACAAAATTGGCGTTTTAAGGTGCGGAAAAATTTTCCACAAATGAGGTGTGACAATGAGGGTGCGCCGTGCGGGGTTCAGCGTGCGCGCTTGCTCCCAGACTGCGACCCGTTTGCCTGCCCGAGCCAATTCGGTCGCCGCGTACAAGCCTGCGGACGACGCGCCGACAACAACTAGGTCCCAATCCAAGAGGAATTCTCCACAGAGACAAATTTCATGCCGCGCCTGATATTACCACAATTCGTAAAAACCATCGTAGAGACCGAATCAAACCTTGCGCGCGCGCGTTTCCCACTTGCCGCGAAAACTGATCCAAAACGAAAGCGCAATTAAACGCGCGTCGAGCGCGAGTGATTGATGTTTCACATACACCAAATCGTACGCGAATTTTTTGCGCGGCGGCGCATCCTTTGGCAAATAAATCGTCGCCAAGCTGGTCAGCCCGGGACGCACCGCGAGCCGCGTGTAAAAGCCCGCGACATTTTCAACCGTCACGAGATTGCCTTTGCCGTCATTCACGATTTCGCCAATCGCCAACGCGCGCGGTCCCACAAAACTCATCTCGCCTTTCAAGATATTCAACAGTTGCGGCAGTTCATCCAGCCCCATCGCTCGCAATGTTTTACCGATGCGCGTGATGCGGTCATCGTTGTTGCGCGCCTGTCGAATCCCGTATTTTTCATCCGAATCGGGAACCATTGTGCGAAATTTGTACACGCGAAAGGTTTTGCCGCCGCGCCCCCAGCGGTCTTGTTTGTACAAAACCGGTCCGCCGTCTTCGCGTTTGATGAGCAGCGTAATCAAGAGCAGCACCGGCGAACCGACGAGCAGCATGGTCAATGCCAACACGAGGTCGAGCGGGGATTTTAGAAACGGTTCACGTTGTTCCACTACACGCGCGCGGGTCTGCGCGCGCAGGATAGAGGTACTCGATATATTTTCCATTACATTGTTCTGGTCCAGAAATCAATTCAACGAAATGTTCGCGACGCGCTGCAACAGCGCATCGTACTGCGCGACCACCGTTTCCAATGAAAATTGTTTTTCCGCCGCGGCGCGTCCGTGTTGTCCCATCTCGGCGCGGCGCGCCGAATCGTTTTTCAATTCCACCAAGGCGTGCGCCAACGCGTCCGCGTTTTGCGGTTCGACACAAATGCCGCATCGCGTTTCGGCAATCAAATTCGCGACATCACTTTCCGCCTCCGCGCTCGCGAGTACGGGACGCCCGCTCGCCATAATTTCATACAACTTGCTCGGCATCGAGTATTTTGCCGCGCCCGCGCGGTACAGTGACACCTGGACATCGGACGCCCCGCGCAAGTACGGCAAGTTTTCGTACGGTTGAAAATCCATAAAGCGCACATTGTCGAGCAAGAGCGCTTGCGCTTTGGCTTGCAGCAGGTCGCGCATGACGCCACTGCCGACGAGCAAGAATACCATATCGCGCTCGTGACGCAATTGCGCGGCGGCATCGAGCAAGGTATCCAAGTCGTACACATAGCCCAAATTCCCCGCGTGTGTAACCACGAACTTGTTCGCCAGCCCATGCTGTCGGCTAAATGAATTTTCTTTGGGCAATGGGCGCATAAAGTTCGTGTCCACAAAGTTTGGAATCACGGACACCTTGTGCGACGGCACTTTTTTTTCGCGCACCAAATTTTTTTCAAACGCGGGCGTAATGACCGTGATGTGTTTCGCGCGATGGTACATGAAACGTTCGATGCGTGCGAGTCCTTTGATGGCGCGGCGGCTCGTCAATTGTCCTTGCGCGACGGGTGTTTCGGGATACAAGTCCTGCACATTGTACACAAACGGGGTGCCTTTGATGCCGCCGCTGGTGTACGCCGCGACGCCGGTAAAGAACGAACCGTTCGTGCAAAGAATGACATCATATTTTTCACGGCGCAGAAAATTTGTCAATGCCGCCAGCGCGTTGAACGACAAATAACTCAACAGCCGATAGCTCATGTTTTGTTTTTTGCCGTTCGCAAACACAGGGACGCGTGTCACATCCATTCCTTGTTCGCGCGTGCGCTCGCGCCATTTGCCGCGATACGATTCCCAGACGCGAAATTGTTCATAATGCGGAAACGAAGTAATGACGGACATGTCATGTCCGCGCGTCAGCAAACCTTTCGCCACTTGCGACATCAAAATGCCGGTGGAATTGACATCGGGTGGAAATTGAATAATGAGCAAAAGAGTACGCATGACAACCTCACCCCCAACCCCTCTCCTTGTCAAGGAGAGGGGAGTGTAGATGTTGCTCCTCCGTGTCAAGCGGAGGCGAGTGTAGATGTTGCTCCTCCGTGTCAAGCGGAGGCGAGTGTAGATATTCCTCCTCCGTGGCAAGAAGAGGGAGCGCAATGTTCCTCCTTCGTGGCAAGGAGGAGGGAGTGTAAATGTTTCTCCTCCGTCTCAAGCGGAGGCGAGTGTAGATGTTCCTTCTCCTTTGTTCCCTCTCCTTGTTAAGGAGAGGGTTAGGGTGAGGTCTCCTTGTTAAGGAAAGGGCTAGGGTGAGGTCTCCTTGTTAAGGAGAGGGTTAGGGTGAGGTCTCCTTTTTCACCAAAAAATTTCCCAACACCAACGCGTCCATTTTCGTTCGCAAAAAACATTCCACCGCTTCTTCAGGCGTACACACAATCGGTTCATTTTCATTGAACGACGTATTCAACACCACCGGCACGCCCGTTTCATTTTTGAACGCGTTGATAATGTTCCAATACAACTGCGCGCTCTCGCGCTCCACTGTTTGCAAACGTCCCGTGCCGTCCACGTGCGTCACCGCCGGAATTTCCGCGCGTTTTTCCGGCAAGATATTGTACACTTTAATCATGAACGGGTCGGGATAACTTTGGTCAAAATAGTTGCCCGTCTCTTCCAACAAAATCGAAGGCGCGAACGGACGAAATTTTTCGCGATGCTTGATGCGCGCGTTCAGAATATCTTTCATGTCCGCGCGGCGCGGGTCGGCGAGAATGCTGCGATTGCCCAACGCGCGCGGACCCCATTCCGCCGCGCCTTGAAACCAACCGACGATGTTGCCCTGTGCGACAAGTTTCGCCGTTTGTACGCACAACGCGTCCTCGTCCAATTCTTGATACGCTAAATCATATTGTTTCAATGTCTGCGTCACGCGTCCATTCACGAAACGCGGACCCGTGTACGCATCGCGCATTACAAACGTTCGCGGCTTGCCGAGCAACTGATGATAAATGAAATATGCGACGCCGAGCGCGGTCCCCGCATCGCCTGCCGCCGGTTGAATAAAGATTTCCTTGAACGGCGTTTGCGCGCGAATTTTGCCGTTGAACACGCTGTTGAGCGCGACGCCGCCTGCAAGACACAGTGTATCGCTCCCCGTTTTTTTGTGCAGCAATTTCAACAACGCAAATTCCGCTTCTTCCAACATTTCTTGCAGCGACGCGGTAACGTCCATGTGATATTGTGTGAGTTCCCTGCCCGGCATGCGCGGTTCACCAAAGACCTCGACGAATTTTTTCGAAAACATCGTGCCGAGTACGGGCGAACCATTGTCCCACGTCATCGAAAATCCTTCGTTCAACGCGAGATAATCCGTATTCAATTCAAACGAACCATCGCGTTGAATCCGCACAATGTCGCGCATCCGGTCGAGATAGTTCGGCGCGCCGTATCCCGCCAGCCCCATCACTTTGCCTTCGTCGCCGTACTTGGGAAAACCGAGCCACTGCGTGACGAGCGTATAAAAATAGCCGAGCGAGTGTGGAAAATTCACCGCGCCGAGCACGTCAATCTGATTGCCGCTGCCCTTACCCCACATCGTCGAAACAAAATCGCCCATCCCGTCCACCGAAAGAATAGCGGCATCGCGGTACGGCGAAACAAAAAACGCGCTCGCCATGTGCGCGCGATGATGTTCAATGTTGTGAAACTGCGCGCGCACATTTGCCGCGTCCAGTTTCATTTCTTGCACGAACGCGGCTTTCACATCGCGCACGCGCGCCATGTTGTTCGCCCGGTCACGCAAGTACTCGAAATTGGGACGCTGGCGCAGCGCGTACAAAATTTTCTTGTGCAGGTTCGCGCTCGGATTGCGCGAGATGCCGATATGGTCGAGTTCGTACGGTGAAATGTTCGCGCTCTCCAAACAAAATTGAATCGCGCGCACGGGAAAACCCGCCCAGTATTTTTGCCGATTGAAACGTTCTTCTTCCACCGCCGCGACGAGTTTGCCATCATGAATCAAACACGCGGACGCGCCGCCGTGATACGCATTGATACCGAGAATAAACATAAGTTAAAAGTTAAAAGTCAAAAGCTAAAAGTGATTTTTTAGCTTTTAACTTTTAACTTTTGGCTTGAGATGTCGTCGAGGTGCGCGTCCACCAACACGCGAAACCAGAACGCTTGGAGAAAGTGAAACAAAAATCCTTGCTTGCCGTCGAGGAAGCCGAGTCGCCAAACATAGCGGTAACCAAAATAGAGGAAGGGGCGAACGTAAAGGGGAAGTGAGTACCAACGCTGTTTGAGCCACAAGGTGCGCTCGTCGGGATTCCCAAAGACATTGGCGCGAATCAAGGGTGCGTGCGCGTGTGTCCGTTTTACAAATTCTTCTTGCGCCAACAATTTGGCATAGCGGTTGTGTTTGTCAATCCAAAACGTCAAATCATTTTCCTTGAGGTTCTCTTCAATCAAATCATTCTGCAAACTGCGCGTCACACCGTTCACGTAAAAGTGATGGTCCATCAAATCGCGCGCATCCATTTGGACGCGCGTTTTGCGAAACAATTTCAGCAGATATTTGGGATAGTACGTGCCGTGCTTTATCCAACGCCCGCGCCACACTTGGCGGCGTTTGATAAAAAAACCGTCCGCGTTTTGAAGGCGTTCGGGCGACGAAAAAAGCGCCGCCAGTTCCTCCCGCAGCTCTGCGGTAATTCGCTGGTCGGCGTCGAGTCCCAAAATCCACTCGTGTGCGATTGGTAAATGTTCCAGCGCCCAGAGCCACTGCCGCGCGTGCGTTTCAAAGGGATGCTCGAAAATTTGCGCGCCGTACCGTTTTGCGATGGCTTGCGTCCCGTCACGGCTGCCAGAGTCTAACACGAAAACTTGTTCAACCCAACTCGCTACGCTCCCGAGACATGCCTCAAGATTCAATTCTTCATCGCGCGTCAAAACAAGTACGCACAATGGCACACGCGTTTCGTTCATCATGCGCGCGCCTCTCGCAGAACTGTCGCGTACATTTCCAACAATGCTTTGGTCATGCCCTCGACGGAAAATTTTTCCGCCGCCAATTTTTTTCCGCGCGCCCCCATCTCGACCCGCCGGGCTTTATCACCCGCCAGTTCAAGCATCGCGTGCGCGAACGAATCACTCGTACTCGCCATCTGTCCCGCACCACAGCGGACAATGTCGCGCGCAATTCCCACTTCCGGCGTCACGAGGACAGGCAGTCCTGCACCCATTGCCTCGACAACCGCGACACCTTGATTTTCCGAACGCGACGGCAGCACAAACACATCCGCGTCGCGCAGCAGCGCGCGTTTGGCATCGCCCTGCGTGTATCCCGCAAACAACACAGCATTTTCGATTTCCAACCGCGCGCACTCTGTCCGCAGTGTGTTGACGTATTCCGCAGGTCCCTCACCCGCAATCACCAACGCAGCGGAGGCATCTTGCGCGCGCAATTTCGCAAACGCGGGCAGCAATACATCAAATCCTTTAATCGGGTCCACGCGTCCCAAAAATAAAAAAATGGTGCGTCCCAAAAATTGGGGCGCATCGTTTTCGAGCCACGTTCCGCGCACAACATGGGTGTCGTTCTCGAGCGCCACGCCAATCGGAATTACCACGCCCGGCTGTTTGATGCCGACCCGACACGCTTGCGCGCGTTCCAACTCGCTCGTGAAATGCAAACCCGCCGCGCGTTCGAGCATGCGCTTTTCAATCAACGAAAAGGAAACGCGTTTGAGCAAGCGGTGATAGTGTTCAAGTCCAACGCGATTCAATGTGCCGAGCGGGCGCACAATGTACGGTACGTGTTCACGCGCCGCGTAAACTGCGGCAGGCAGCGTCGCAAAGGAAAACAACGCGTGAATGTGTACGACGTCGTACTGTTTTGCGTTCCGCGCGAGCCAGCGCGCCAGCGGAAACGAAAATTTATAAAAGCGCGTTTGGCGTCGAAAAAACCGGTAGGTTACATTTTCACGCGTGACGGGCGTATCCAATGGCACTTGCAAAGCAGTCGCGCCGTCATCGTCCGTCGTCGCCACATGCACCTCGACGCCCGCGCCCGCCAATGCTCGCGTCATCGTTTCCAATGCCACACTCGGTCCGCCGTGTACGCGGCTGATGGACGGAATGACGTGCAAAATTTTCATCTACACCACCATCCCATCCACAATGCGCTGCTGAAACTGCGCGGCGGTAAAATATTTTTCATAGCGCGCGCGTGCCGCGCAGGACCATTGTGTCCATTCATCGCCCGCGCGCAGCAAGCGCGTCACCGCATTCACCAACGCGTCCTTGTCCGACGGGTTCACCGCCAGTCCCGCTTCGGGCGGATTCACCACCTCTTGCCCCGCATCGCAGTCGCTCACGAGACACGGACGCCCCATGCGCATCGCTTCCGGGTACACCAAGCCAAAGCCCTCGCCGCGACTCGGCAAGGCGAACGCGCGGCATTGCCGCAACAATTCTTGCTTGCGCAATTCGGTGACGCGTCCAAAAAATTTTACACTCGCGTCCAAATTTTTTGCGCGGACGATATTTTCCAAATCCGCGCGCAAGTCGCCGTCGCCCGCAATCCACAACTGCGCGTCAGGAATTGCTGCGCGCACACGGTCCCACGCGCCGAGCATTTCACGATGTCCCTTGTAATCTTCGCCGCGCGCCAAACGCCCCAGCATCAACAGCGCGGGCTGCATGGGCGGTGTGTGATTCGGTTCGGGAACACCGACGCCGAGCAGGACCACGCGAAAAGGATGCGCGTTCAAGTGCGGCTGAAATTGCAAAAACCGTTCGCGCGTGAAACGACTGTTGCACAAAAACGCATTGACGCGCGGCAGCATTCGTCGTGTCAAGGCATCTTGCGCGCGCCATGCTTCGATGCCGTGCAGAAACACCAGCACACGCGCATTCGGTGCGCGTAAAAACGGCACCAGCTTGAGCATTGCCAGATGCCACACCAAAATTACGCGCGGTTTTTCACGCACGCGCAGGGCGCGCCAAATTGCTTCGGTTTTGCGGCGCGCCACAATTCGCTCGAACCCGCGTTCCGTTTCACGCACCCCGTCCCATTCATAACAAAACAGCGTCGCCCCTTCGCCGCGTGCGGCGTACCACGTTTGCAGCGCCTCCCATGCCAGACGCCCGCTCGTCTCAATCCCGCCCGAACGATTCGGCTGAAGGTTTGGAAAAAATCCAAACAGCGCGCTGTTTTTCATTTCGCCGTCACATGTTGCAACGCGGATTTGGGCGCAGCATCTTCGCCGTCCGGTTCTTGCATTCCGCCGATAAAAAACGGAACGAGAAAATCATTGACGACGAACGCCGCCACAATCGCCGCAGCCGTCGTCGCCGCGACATCCACCAGCGAACCACCCGGCTGAATCAGACCCAAGCCCATCAGATAAGACAAAGTGAAACGCCGCGCGTTGCCTTGAAGCAGATAACGCGATGCCGCCACATCCAACAGGGCAAGGGCGATGCCCCAAAAAAATGCACCCAGAACCACCGCAGGCGTTCCGAAATTAAAATAAAATTCCAGCACCTGTCCAACGCCAATGCTCGTGGTCGTGGAAAACTCGATGCCTGTCGCGTCCGTCACCAAACTGCCGCTGCCCGCGCGCACCGGTTTGTCGGGCCAAATTGCGCGCGGCACCAACGCAGTCAATGCGTCCACCAACGTTCCGCCATTTCTGAAATCGGCTTTGCCGTTCAGCAAATTTTCCACCGCCGCGCCCACGAGCCAGTTTTGATTCAAACGCGAATCAATCGAATTGAGATGACGCGGATTCGCAGGGTCAATCATTTCAAACTCGCTGAACGTTTCGAGAAACTGCGCAGTGCGTTCTTCGAACGATTCGTTACCCCACACCACACGGCGGATTTGGTCACGGTCCCGAAAGTAGGTGACGAACGCGGAAAGCCCCACCACGACAAAGACAACCCCCACCACCACGACAACCCAACGCGGACGAAAAAAACTGGCGAGGAACGCCAAACCCGTCATCAACGCGACCGTGCCAAATCCGATGAATCCTTGAAACACAATCGTCATCACCGGCAGCGCGCCGAGAGCGACCACCCAAAGCACAAATGCGAATCGTCTGCGCGCGTGCCACGCATTCCACATGCCCAAACAAATCCCCAGCAGCAAAAGTTGATTCAACACCGACGTCACCGCGCTCACCGTCGGCACATCGCGCAGGAACGGCTGAATGATAAAAAAACTGAGCAAGCCCAAGCCAACATAAAAGCGCGACAACCACGGATGAAAGGATAGCGCAGTCACGGGCATTATTTCAACAGCTTGGCGCGATTGGCGCAAAAACCACATTGTGCCAATCGCGCCGACGCCAAACGCCATAATCGCAAAGGTCGCCTGCTCAAACCCAAGTTCAATCCATTCCCGTTTATAGTACGCATAGAGCGGGTCAAGGTACAACACCGCGCCGGGCAAATGAATCAGCGCAAGATTCATATAGTATGCCAACACCAATCCTACGCCGAGCGTCGCGCGCGCGCGCTGCATCAAAACAATCACCAACAATACGGCGAACCACAGCCCAATCCCCGTTTGAATATCCATCGTTCAATCCATCTCCAACATCGCCGCCAGGCGGTCTCGATAGGTGTGTCGGTGCGTCGTCACCCATACGTGGGCGGCACGCGCCATCCGCGTCCGTTCCGCTTGCCGTTCCAAAAGCCACCGCGCCTTTTCTATCATCTCTGCGCGCGTTTGAAAATACATCACCGCCGCGCCTTCCTCACCAAACCATTCACGATGCGTCGGCGAATCCTCCGTCAACACACAGCCGCCCATCGCGGGAATTTCAAACGAACGCATCACGTGGTCATCGCGATTCGAACGGCGCACCAGATTCAAACAAATGCGCGCCCGACGTACCGCGCGCCGCAGTCCCGCCAAATCCACATGCCCGCGCGCCGCGCCGCGCGTTTCACGGAAACGTTCCCAATAGCCGCCGTACAAATCCACTTGCCATCCCGCGCGCAGCAGCGCATCCATGTACGGCACGCGGTCCGCATCGGCGCCGCCTGCAAACAAAATATCACAGCACGCAGGTTCATCCGGCGCGCCCGCGTACGGAAAATGAACGCGCGGATTATACGCGAACGGCAAAAATTCCACACGCGCGCAGCCCGCGCGGCGTAAATCCATTTCGTTCGCACGACGCGGCGTAAACACACAGTCGTACTCCGAAACCGCGCGCAAAAACCACCCGGCGCGTTGTGCTGCGCTCCACGGGTCATCGGTCAAAAAATTCAGCGTCCGCACGCCGCGCGCTTTCAATGCAATCAACGACGCGCGCGTCAACGGCGCGATACCCGTTGCCAAAAGATGCGTCGGCGCAAACTGTTCGCACGTTTCCAAAACAACGCGTTGAAAAAATTCCAAACGCGGCGGGCGATGCCCGCGCACGCGCCAATTCCACTGCCGCGCCAGCCAACGCGCCGCGAACGCGGCGCGCGTGTCACACAATGCAGTCGCAATGCCCAGCGTGTTCGCCGCATCCCGAAAATGCGCGCCGATATGAATTTCTTCGGGATTGCCGACAATCAACAAACGCATCATGTTTTCCGCAGCACGAATTCAAACGCGCGCGCGATGCCTTCTGCCGCGCGCCGCGTCGAATACATGTCCGCGCGCGCCATACATTGCGCACGCGCATTTCCATCGCGCGCATTCGCCACGCGCTCCAACGCGCGCGTCAACTCATTCACATCCTCCGCGCGAAAAATTTCCCCTGTCTCATTCGGAATCACCAAATCCGGCGCGCAGCCCACACGGTCTGAAACGATGCAGCGCAAGCCGTGATGCAGCGCCTCATTCACCACCAAGCCCCACGTCTCGCCGGCGCGCGACGGCAGCACAAACGCATCCGCCGCGTGGTAAAAAGGGCTCAGCTGTGTTTGATTTTGAAAACCGACAAAATGCGCGCGCACGCAGGGCGACTCCTTGGCGAACGCGGACAATGCTGCGCGCAATTCGCCGTCGCCGACGAACACGACATGCGTTTGTGTCCGTTCCGTGACCGCAAAATGTTTCACCGCGCGCAGTACGAGTTCGGGCGCTTTGCGCGGCGACAATTTTCCCGCAAACAAAAAAACCTTTTCATGCGGCGCAATGCCTAACGCGTGACGCGTCGCGTCACGCCGCGTACCATGCGCGGCTTTGTGCAATTGAAACGGCGTCGGGTCCACACAGTACGGCGAAAAAAACAAACGCGCTTCGGGAACGCCCAAGCGCAAAAAATGTTCACGCGAACGCGCACCGACGTACAACAGCGCGGCAAAGCGCGCATAAAACACGCGCAGCAAACCATCCCGCGCGATTTTTTTCAACGGCGAACGCGTGACTGCGTGGTCTGTTGTCTCTCCGCGAAACAGCCGTGGAAAACCCGCGCGCCACACTTGCAAAAACGCGTCGCGATGAAAACGCGGACTGTAGCCGACAAGCAGCACCGCGTCGGGTTGCACCGCGCGCAGCCGCGCGGCGAGTCCGCGCGCGGTCACCTCCCCGGCGTTCGTCGCGCCGCCGTCCGCCACCCGCGTCAAAAATTTCGCGTCATAGCCCGACAACAAATCGGTGTCCCACTGGAACGTCGCGCCAAATTCCGCGTCGCGATAACCCGCCACGCTGAAATCCGAACCATACAGCGCGGTCACCGCGACACCGAATTCCTGCTGCAGCACGCGATACACCGGCGCGTGATACTGAATCGGGTGCGTTTCAATGACGGCGAGACGTTTTGCGAAATTCATTTTGTGCGGCGGCGACGCGCCACCAACATTTCCGAACCGCGCGTAATAATTTCGGAAAGCGGCGCGGCGTTGTGCCGCCAATCGCCCATGCGCCAAATTTCATAACCGCGCGCGACGAGTTCGCGCTGCGCCGCACCGCAGCTCACGCCCGCGCGTTCTTCTGCCCAATCACAAAATTCAAACACCAGCAGCGGCGATTGCTCCAACAAGTTTGTCGCGCCGCAAAGGACGGCGGCTTCAAATCCTTCCACATCAATTTTCACCACGCGCGCACACGCCGCCTCCGCGCCCAACATTTCATCCAACGTCTTGGTTTCGACGTCGAACCCCGCCTGGTGAAACTGCGGCGCAAGCGAACCCATCCCAAATTTTTCCGGCGGCGCATCATAAAAGCGCGCCGTCCCCGCGCGGTCCGACGCGGCAGCATTCCACGTCGTCACATTGTCCAAATCGTTCCGCGCAATGTTCATGTTCAAGTACGCAAACAGCGTCGGCGACGCCTCTATCGCAAACACGCGCCCGCCGCGCCGCATCCGCGCCGCCGTCACGGTGAACAAGCCGATGTTTGCGCCGACGTCCACAAAACACGCAGCGGGTCCAAGCTGCGCGCGCAAAACTTGCAACCCGTCGGGTTCGTACACGCCGTTCCACAAAACATGCTGCGCCATCGGCTCGCGCAAATCGGGCATCACAAATTGATTGCCCTGCGCATCCGTCACACAAACATCGCGCGTATTTTTTTCCGTTCGCAGCAGCCACGCTCCCACGCGCAGTTTCCCGCGAAATGGCGGTACGCGCTGCATCCACGCGCTCCATCGTCTGGCGCGCGGCGACAATTCGCGCGGGACGATTGCACTCATCCCGCGTCCGTCGTCATGCGCGCGAACACGGGCGCGAATTGTGTCTCGTAATTCCATTCGTTTAAAATTTTTGCTTGCGCGCGGGCGGCGCGTGCGCCGCGTTCGTCGGCATGTTGAAAAAACCAACGCACCGCCGCGGCAATTGTCGCCGCGTCCTGCGGATTGCACGCGCGCGCGAACCCGTTTTCTACAAACAGCGCCCGCCAATCCGCCAAATCCGAAACAATGAAATCGAGCCCGCACGCCAAATAATCAAACGGCTTGTTCGACGCGCCGGTCATCGTCCTTTCATTTGCCGCCGCGCGCGCCATCGGCATCAGCGCCAACCCCACATCACACGCGCGCGCCAACCTTAACAAATCCGCGCGCGTGGGAACTTGGCCCAGCCATTCCACACGCGCGGAAAGAGCCAACGCACGCGCGCGCGCCAAGACAGTTTCCACGTAGCCCGCATGTCCAATCGTTTCATACCCGACGATTCGCAAGCAGACGTTTTCAGGCAATTGCGCCAGTGCGTCCAGCACTGTCAGCGGCAAACGCGACGGCACAACCGACCCGTGATACAACAGCCGAACTTGGATGTCGTCGCGCGCGGGGGGGGGTGAAACTTCGGCGCGCGCAGGACAATTCCACACCGTGTACGTTTTCGCGGCGGCATCAAATTGCTGCGCGAAGGTTTGCGCGCGTGCCGCGTTGGGGAATACACACAACGCCGCGCGTTTTGCCAATGCCCCGCGCGCGCGCAGACACCATTGCGCGAGCCGGCGCGTCGCGTCCGGTGTGTCATGTTCGTGATACACCACACGCACGGATGGAAAAAAACTCGCCACCAGCGCAGCGGGCGTCGCAAACAAATCCGACGCATACAGCCAATGCGGGCGCACGCGCAGCGTCCACCACAGCACCCACAGTGTAAATTGCAAAAAGTAAAACGCGCGCCGCCAACCGCGCGCCACATACGGCAACCGTCTCACGCTGATATTCGCCTGTTGCGGAATAGTCAACGCGGCGGTGGCAGAATCTGCAATGTGCAGCACCGTGACCGTCCAACCTGCGTTCGCAAACAATGCCGCGCTGTGCAGCACCGGCGGATACGCGGCGGAATTGGCATATTGCGCGTAAAGAATGGTGCGTTTCATGCTGGAACGGGACGGAGGAGCGATGCGTACAACCCATACATTTCCTCCGCGACATTTTGCATGGAACGCGGCGGGCGTACGTTTGCGCGCAGTTTTGCCAACAGCGCGCGGTCTTGCGCGACACGCGTCAGCGCCTCGCGCCACGCGTCCACATGCAGCGGCGACACCAGCAGACCATTCACGCCGTCTTGGACTTTTTCGCTGATACCGCCGAGGTTGGAACCAATGACGGGAATGCCTGCCGCGAATGCTTCCAATACCACCAGCGGTCCCGTTTCGAGCCACTGCGACGGGACTGCCAACACATCATAGCTTTGCAGCAGCGAAGTCACTTGGTCGTGTGGCACAGGCGACAACAACCGAATGCGCGCATCGCGCGCGATATCGCGACGCAACCGGCGCGCAAAAGGTGTTTCCCTTTCACTTTGTTCGATGCCGTAAATGTCGAGGGTAAGATTCAACGCGGGTACTTGCGCCAATGCACGCGCCAAAAGGTCAATGCCTTTGATAGGTTCAAGCCGCCCGAGCGCAATGACTCGCAGCGGCGCAGTTTGATTTGTTTGCAGCGCGGCTGCCGGCGGAATTGCGTGCGGCGAAAAACCGTGCGGCGAGAGAAAAATTTTTTCCGATGCAACGTCGTTGCGTAACAACAGCGCGCGGGTCCATTCGCAGAGCGCGACGATGCGGTCAACTTGGCGGAACCAGTCGCGAATCATGGTGTGCTGGCGCGCGACGAGCTCGCGCATTTGCAATGCCGTTCCCACGCGCGGAACACCTTTTCCCCACGCGACGAGCGAGGGGGGGATGCGCGCCAACAGGTGGGCAAGTGCAATCGGCGCGCCTAAACTGTGCAAGCGACAATGCGTGCAGCGGTCTGTGTCTAACCAACCATCACACACCTGGTGTCCCCAACGCATCAAACCGCTTCGCAAACAACTCACCGTCGGCGTATGATACGTGAACACAACCGGCAATCCGCGCGCGTGTGCGGCGTCGACCCACAACGGCGAGACGATGCGCGTGAACGCGTGCAAATGTACCACCTGCGGCTGCCGTGCGTCCAAAATTTCGCCGAACGTTCGCGCTGCCGCGACATCGCCTTCGCCGTACAATTGATGAATGCCGTGGATGTGGTTGTCCACCGCAAGCCGTTCGACCGCGGTGGCGCGATGGTTGTACGCCGCGCGTCCCGTGCCCGGCGCGACGATTGCACTTTGAATTCCAAACGCGCGCAAATGTTCCGCCAATTGCTCGACATAGATTTCGGTGCCGCCAACCGGGTCAGGATAGTACGTGTACGGCACATGAATGACTTGAAACATGTCAGCGCGGCGCATTGGCATGAAGCGGTTCTTTGGGCGCGCGTCCGATGGCGGTTAACCACGCGTGCTTGGCTTGGCGATACCGCGCGGCAATCGCTTCGGCGCGCGGATAGCCCAAGACGCGTGCAAGCACATGCAACGCGCGCGGCGCGGATGGTGCATAACGCGGCTCCAATTTCAAAACGGCACGGTACGCGTTGAAAAACGTTGCGCGGTCCACCGCATAACTCATGCGCGCGATGTTGCCATACACTTGGACCAGTGCGGCATGTCGTGCGGGCGAGATGCCGTCCCGCGCCCGCCACCATTCCTCCACCTGCTGCGCGCTGCGCAAACAATCTTGAACAAATTCCGCGCGCCGCCGCGAAATTTGATTCCCGTGCATTCGGTACAAGCCCGCGACACCGGGCACGTAGACAAAGTGTGCGCCGTGCAGCGCACAATCCAACACAAATCGCGCGTCCTGAATAATCGGCAAATCGGTGCGAAATGCGCCGACGCGTTCGACGATGGGGCGGCGAAACACGTACGCGTGAAAGGCGACGAAAAAACCGCGCAGCAATTCCAACTCGGGCGCGCCGCGCAATTCGTTCGCCACAATTGGTCCCGGCACAGGTTCGCCGTTTTTCCCGTTCATCAGATATTGCCAATCGCCGTACACCACATCCGCGCCTGTTTTTTCCAGTTCCGCGATTTGACGCGGCAATTTGTTTTCCACCAACATATCGTCCGCGTCCAGAAACTGAATAAACTCACCGCGCGCGGCATGCAGTCCTGCATTGCGCGCGTGACTCGCGCCGAGATGCGCCGTGCGAATGTATTCGACCATTGGAAATTCGCGCGTCACGATTTCGCCGCTCGCGTCCGTCGAACCATCGTCAATCAAAATCACCTGCAGCTCGACGCCGCGCTGTGCGAACGCACTCGCTAACGTTTGACGCAAAAACGGCGCGGCGTTGTGACACGGAATAATGACGGAAACGAGTGACATGTTAGGGCGCGCGCAAAATTTTGTTTTGCGCGGCACGGGGAAGGAGCAACCGCGCCAGCAACTGACGCGCAACGCGCGAGAACAGGACCGACGGATTCCACAACATCGCGTCGCGCAGCGCGTTCCAACCGGCGCGCGAATCACGCTGCTGCGCGCGTTTCAATCCCTCGGCGCAAATTTCGCGCGCCATCATGGCGCGGAGTCCCCAAAACAGTTGCGCGCGTTCCCGCACGCTCTCGCGTCCCCAATGGCGCGCAATCACTTGCATCACCGCGCGCAGTGCCGCATGTTCCGCATGTTGACTTTTCGCGTCGCCATGCAAACGCATTTGCGCCAAACAGTTTGGAATGTAATGCAATTCAAACTGCCGGCGCATTCGCAGCCACAAATCCAAATCCATCCCATAACGCAGCGAGACATCCAAGCCGCCCACTGCCGCGAACGCGCCGCGCGTAAAAAAAACGCTCGGCTGCGGCAGATACTTGTCGGCGTCATAATGCAGCAAATCACGAAACGTGTACGCCGCTGCGCGCACATAAAACAATTCGCGCGACCCGTCGGCATTGATAAAAATACCGTCGCCTGCGACAAAATCGCATTCGCGATGTTGTGCAAAATACGCGCCGATGGTTTGCAGCGCGTTCGGCAGCAGCACATCGTCGGAATTGAGCCAGCCGAAAATTTCACCCGTCGCGCGCGCGAACCCGCGATTCAACGCGTCCGATTGTCCCGCGTCGCGTTCGCTCGTCCAATACGCGAAATGGTTTTCATACCGCCGCAAGATTTCGACGCTGCCATCCGTACTGCCGCCGTCGAACACCATATATTCGAGATTGGGATAGTTTTGCGCGAGAACGGACTGTATGGTCGCTTCGAGGAACGCGGCTTGATTGTATGAAGGTGTGACGAGGGAAATGCGCGGGAGCATGGCTATTTCAAAATCGTTTTCAACCGCGCGTAAGCGCGCGGACTGTAGGACGCGGCGTAGCGGCGCAACAGTCCCGCATTCGCCATCACGCGCGGCGACAACCGCGCGGCGCGCGCAAAACACCGCTGCGCGTCGGGGTACATTTCATTCGCAAAATACTTGTCGCCCAGGCGCGCAAAATGCGTCGCGTAAATTTTGGATTTCCATTTCGCTTTGTCCGCCGCGTGGTCCGATTCGGTGAATGCTTGGTCGAGCAAATGCAAAATCGTTTTTTCTTCGCGGTAATCGCGCACCATCGCGCGGTGCATGTTGCTTGTGTGCAAGCGATAGTCCGCCAACACGTCCTTTACAAAATACAGCGGATACGTCCGCGCCACGCGCAAGGTGAGATACCAATCGGAAAACCCCAAGTCGGAGGGAATCGGCAAAATTTTCGCCCACGCGGCGCGGCGCGCAATGACGGTCGGCGACGGAATAAAATTTTCTTGGAGCAATGCGAGATATTCATCGCCATAAAAATCGCGTCCGCCGTGCCGCCGATCAATGCGCGGATGCCGGACGATGCCCTGTTCGTCAATCAACGCCGCGTCGCCGTACACCAGTCCCACGTCGGGATACGTTTTAAAAATCGGGAGCACGCGTTCCATTAAGTACGGGCGATGTTTGTCGTCGGAATCAATGCGCGCGATAAAATCACCGCGTGCGCGCAACAGACCTTCGTTGAACGTGGCGACGTGTCCCATATTTTGCGAGTGACGGATGTACGTCAAACGCGAATCCGCGAACTCGCGAACAATTTCGCGCGTGTCGTCGCTTGACGCGTCGTCCACCACAATCACTTCGTACCGGTCTGTCGCCGTTTGTGAAAAAATCGCGCGCAAACAGTCGCGCAAATACGCGGCGACATTGTAGGTGGGTACGACAAAGCTCACGCGGGGCTGATTCATCATTTATTGCATGGGTGCGAGCCAATTGCGCACACGACTCTTGACTCGCGCGTATCGCGTTTCCCCCAGGGCTGTGCCAATCAAGCGATGCAGTCCGCCGTTGCGCAAAAATTGGCGCGGCTGCCAACGCAAGGCATAGAGATAGC
The DNA here is from genome assembly GCA_937870825.1 of uncultured Chloroflexota bacterium. Classification (GTDB taxonomy): domain Bacteria; phylum Chloroflexota; class Anaerolineae; order UBA4142; family SHND01; genus SHND01. The sequence goes on from CALMZO010000218.1 coordinate 42,134, forward strand.
AGCGCCGCGCATCGGGAAATTTGCCGTCGCTAAAATAACTGTCACCGAGTTGCAGATACGCTTTGCCATACGCGCGCGGTTTCAAACCGGGTTGCCTCAGCGCGTCGGATTCTGCAAACGCATGGTCCAGAATTTGGATAATCGTACGTTCCTGCGCATGTCCGACGAGCGGCTGGGTGTGCAAATTCTGCGGATGAATTCGATAATCGGCAAGGGTACGCGGAATATAGTACACGTCATGGTAACGCGCCAAACGCAAATTCAAAAACCATTCGGTGGTGGTGAAACGCCCTTCAACATACGCGGGAAAGGGCGCCTCCGCGCGCGCCAAATCCCCGCGCATCAAACGCGCCGTTGCGGACGAAGGGCTCGACATGAGCATCAAAACAAACTCGTTTCCAAAAAACGCGCGTCCGTGATGCAATCGCCGCGCGTGATGATTTTCCCACGGGTCTTGATACACCTGACCCGCCTCGTCCATCGCCGCGACATCGCCGTACACCATCGCCAGATTGGGATGCGCTGAAAAAATCGGCAAAGTCATTTCTAAAAAGTCGGGGCGAAACCGGTCATCCGCATCCAATTGCGCGATATAGATGCCCCGCGTCAAGGTCAGCGCGCGCGAGATGGTTGCCGCGTTGCCCTGATTTTTAGCATTGCGTACATACGTAACCCGCGCGTTTCCACAGGCGCGCACCATCTCGCCCGTGTTATCGCCGGAGGCATCATCCACGACAATGACCTCGTACTCGACGGGCATGGTCTGGTGAAAGATACTGGCGAGCCCTTCGGCAATAAACCGCGCATGGTTGTAACTTGGGAGGATAAAACTAACCAGCGGTTGCATTACACGGGAACGGAAAAGAGAGCGGGCGCGCGCTGTCGTTCATTCCACGTCCGCGCAAATTCCGTATGCTGCTCTGTCACCAGACGCAACAACTGACAAATCGCGCGAATGTCGTCGCCGGACACCGCCGTTCCTGTCGGCAGCACCAAGACGCGCGCGACCATGTTTTCCGTAACGGGCAGCCGGCGATGCGTCATGGGATACAGCGAACGATACGGCTCCATCCGATGAACGCCCGGAAAAAAGTAGCGACGCGCGCGCACATTTTCTGCCCACAACATCTCGAGCAGTTGGTCGCGCGTCACGCCCGTTTCTGCCGCGTCAATGTCCAACACCACATATTGATAATTCGCGCGTTCGCCCGCGTCATACGGCAATACGCGCACCCCGCGCACGCCAGCCAGTTCTGCATTGTACTGTTGATAGTGCGCGCAATTGACCGCAATAAATTCGTCGAGCGATTCGAGGCCCGTCAGTCCCATCGCCGCGCTGACTTCGCTCATCTTGCCGTTCGTGCCGACGTATACCACATTGTCATAGCCCGCGAAGCCGAAATTTTTCATCAAGCGCAGTTTCGCCGCGAGTTCGTCGTCATTCGTCACGACCGCGCCGCCTTCCAACGTATTGAAAAATTTGGTCGCGTGAAAAGAAAACACTTCGGCATCGCCAAAATTGCCAACCATTTTTCCCTTGTGCGTCGAGGCGAACGCGTGTGCCGCATCGTACAACACGCGCAAATTGTGACGACGCGCGAGGGACTGGATCGCGTCGGTGTCGCACGCGCGTCCCCACAAGTGGACGCCGATAATGCCTGTGGTGCGCGGTGTGAGCAACTCTTCAATGCGGCGCGGGGCGAGGGTCAACGTGTCGGGGTCAATGTCACAGAATACCGGCGTGATTTGCTGCCACTGCAGCGCGTGCGCGGTGGCGACAAAGGTCATGGACGGCACAACCACCTCGCCCGTCATGCCGAGCGCGCGAATCGCAATTTCGAGCGCGACCGTCGCATTGCACATCGCGACACAATGTTTCACGCCAATCATGCGCGCGATGCGTTCTTCAAATTCTTGAACGTACGGACCCGCGTTCGTGAGCCAGCGTTCGTCGAGAATGTGATTGATGCGTTCGAGCAAACGCGCGCGGTCGCCGATGTTTGGTCGTCCGACATGTAACGGTTCTGCAAAGGCGGGCGCGCCGCCAAACAGCGCGAGTTGAGAGAGTGTGTGTTTCAAAAAAATTTTTGTAATAACGACTTGGTCATTAGAACGACAAGTCGTTATTACAAGGATTCCAGGCGCAACTGAAATTTTTGCGCGCCGAGTTCGATTTCGAGTCCGCTGTAACCGGGAAAGGTGAGGCAGCGCGCGAGTTTCACCAATTGTTCCGCGCTGAAATTTTTCCACGCGGCATTTTGTTTCAATGCCAAAAATTCGCGGCGCGCGTGGTACGTGCCGCTGCCCTGCTGTGCAAACGCGCGCAGGGTTTCGCCGCGCGTCAATTTCGCCCACGCGTCCATGAGCAAAATTTTTTCGGCGTCGCGCACGCGCGCATAAAGCGAACCGCCCGTATCCGTTTCCGTCCAAGGCACTTGAATCTGTGCGACGATATTGCCCTCATCAATCCCCGCGTTGATTTCGTGAAAGGTCGCGCCGGCGGGGGTATTTTCCCACAGCGCCCAAAACACGGGATAAAAGCCGCGCCCGTACGGAAGATAACCGGGATGAATGTTGTAAATTTTCTGATAGCGCGCGATGAAACGCGGTTTCAAGATGCGCGGATAGTGTACGGACAACGCGACCGGTGAAACCGCCGCATCCACATCGTTCGCGTTTTCCAAAAAGACCTGTGTGCTGTATGCACGCGCGCGCTGCGCCATTTCGTCATTGACGACAAAAATCGTTCCCACGTGCTCGCGTGCGATACGGTCCAAAAACCACCGCGCGAGTTCGCCGTCGAGCAGCAAATCCATTTTCATGCTTCGCGCGTCACCGTATAGTCCAACGCGACGATGCCGCGCAGCATCGCGTGATACGGCACGAAATCGCCCGCGCGGACCGACGCAATCAGGTTCAAGTTGATGACATCGTTCACCAAACGCGTTGCATCATCACTGCGAATCCAAAACGCGACGCGGTATTCGCCTTCCACCAGCGGCAACGCGTCCAGCGACGCGCACAGTTTCAAAGTGTCCTGCCCATTCGTGCGTAACGTTTCGCCCGCGTGGCGCAAATCAATCAACGCGACGCGGCGATTCAACGAATCGAAAATGAGCGCTGCCATTTCGTCAATCCGCATCGCGCGCGCCGATTGCAGTTCCACATGCAGCGCGACGGCTTCACCCGAAACGACCGGATTGGGCGAAAAGGCAAAACGCAGCACACGGGTGCGCGGCGTCAATTCCAACGGATGGTCCAGATCATTTTGCATCGGCCCGCGATGTTCCGCGAGATACGCGGCGACCTGCTCCGGTGCCGTTCCCATGCCCATCAGCTGCCCATGTCCCAAACGAATGGCGCGCGTACACAAGGCTTGCACCGCCGTCAAATCATGGCTGACGAACAACACGGTGCGCCCGGCTTTGGCGACGTCGCTCATTTTGCCGAGACATTTTTTTTGAAACGCCGCGTCGCCGACAGCCAACACCTCGTCCACCACCAGAATTTCGGGGTCGAGATGCGCGGCGACGGCGAACCCCAAACGCATGAACATTCCACTCGAATAATGTTTGACGGGGGTATCAATAAATTCTTTGATTTCTGCAAAGGCAACAATCTCGTCAAACTTGTGCGCAATCTCGGCGCGCTTCATGCCCAAAATGGCGCCGGTTAAAAAGATATTTTCGCGCCCCGTCAACTCGCTGTGAAAACCCGTCCCCACTTCCAAGAGCGCGCCGACGCGTCCAAACAGTTCGACGCGTCCCGTCGTCGGTTTGGTGATGCGCGACAAAATTTTGAGTAGCGTACTTTTGCCCGCGCCGTTGCGGCCGATGATGCCGACGGCTTCGCCGTGCGGAATTTCAAACGAAACGTCGCGCAACGCCCAAAAATTTTCTTCGGACGGCGCGCCGTTGCCATTTCCGTTCGCGCGCAGGAACGAGGCAACGCGCTGCGCGGGACGTTTCACGGACGCGATGATTTGGTCGCCGAGCAAACGGCGCGCTTGCTGGCGCGCGCCGATGCGATATTTTTTCCCCAAATGCGAAACGCGTAATGCAATCTTGGACATTGGAAATTTGAAATTGCGAATTGCGAAAGGAAAATACGGGTCGTCGTCAAGATGAGCGTTTGGAATTTGTGCTAGAGTCATTCCGCCGCGAACGCGCCGTTTTGCCAATGCTCGTAAAGATGGCAAGCAATTCCGTTGCTTCTTGCAATAGCGACGCATCCATTACCAGCCCTTTGATATCGGCTTCGTTCAAAAGCTCAAGCCAGTACTGTGATTCGGATGCCTCTTTTTCACACAGCGCAATTTTGTGAATGAAATCGTCGTAGGATTCAGCGCGATTCGCTTCCCGGTAATTCGCGCCAACGGATGTGCCTGACTTGAGTAGTTGCCTCCCCAAAACATCACTCGCGCGACCGGCAGGCAATTGATTCACAAATTTTACAACGCGCAAGGCAAAGACTTTGGTGCGTTTTTCCAAATCGTTTTTGTTCATTGCCTCTTCCTTTGTAAAAAATCAATTCACAATTCGCAATTCGCAATTTCAAATTCACACAATATCCGCAAACGTATCTTGCATCCGTTGGAAATACACCAAGCCGCTCACCAACACAGCCGATATAATGACGATGGAAATTAGAATCAGGACACCGGGTTCCCAACTCGTCCCCAACAATGCCCAGCGAAAACCTTCAATCACGCCTACGAGCGGATTCAAGCCGTACAGCCACTGCCACTGCGCGGGAATCAGTGTGCTGGAATACGCGACAGGCGACGCGTAGAGCCACACTTGGACAAGAAAGGGAATGACGTAATTGACATCGCGATAGCGCACATTCAACGCCGACAGCCACAACCCCATCGCAAACGCGGCAAGCAGCGCGAGCAGCAGCAAGAACGGCAGAATCAAAACGCGCGGCGTGAGTCCGATTCCATAAAACAGCATCATGCCAAGCAAAATCAAAAACGCGAATGCGAAATCAACGAGCGCGCCCAACGTTGCCGATAGCGGAATAATGACACGCGGAAAATACACTTTGCTCAACAAATTGGAACTCGAAACGAGACTCGTCGTCGCGCGCGTCAACGCGCCCGAAAAAAAATTCCACGGCAGCAGCGCGGTAAAAGTAAAAATCGGATAGGGGATGCCGTCGGAAGGAAGTTTGGCGAGTTGTCCAAACACAATCGAAAAAATCACCATCGCCGTCAACGGCTGCACAATCGCCCACGCCGCGCCGAGAAGGGTTTGACGATAGCGCACTTTGATATCGCGCCACGTGAGAAACATCAACAGCTCGCGATAGTCCCACACTTCGCGCAGATTCAACTGCAAGAGAGGAGAGTCGGGTACGATGACGAGATGGGGCTGCGCGGGGGTTTCGAGGCGGGTGGATTCGAGGTTCATCTGTTTTCTTGCAGCCATGCGTTCAAGACATACAGCGACCACGCGCGCGACCAGTGCGTTCTGCCGCTTTCAAACGATTCGATGACGCGCGAGACGGCGCGCGGTTCGAGAATGTTTTGCGCGTCGAACGGATAGTGCGCGAAATAGTTTTTCAAATCGCCGCGCAGCCAGCGCGCAAAGGGAAAGGTGAAACCCATTTTTGTTTTGCGTTCGCGGACGATGGCGGGCAAATCGTTGCCCATCGCTTTTAGCAAAAGTGATTTCGGCGCGCCGCCGTTCCCTCGACCTTGCTCGGGACGAGTTTGTTTTGCCGCGTCGGGCAACGTGAGAATTTTTTCGACGAGCCGATGGTCGAGCAATGGCACACGCACTTCGAGCGAATGTGCCATGCTCATCGCGTCGGTGTCGCGCAAAAGTTGATTGAGCGTGTAGGTGGCGAGTTCGGCGCGCGAAGTCCAGGACATGGACGCGGGCCGATTCGCCAAAAAGCGGCTTGAGACGACGGACGACGTGTCGAGCGCGCGCGATTCAATGTACGCGACGGGGTCGAAATTTTTTGCCGTGTTCCAGATTTCGGGATTCACGAGCGCGCGCGTTTCATACGGCGTCAACGCGCCGCGATAGCAAAAGTACGCCGACGCGGGCGATGCGGAGGTTGCCAGCGCGTGTTGCACTTTGGCGCTGCGCGTGGTGAGGGGAAAGGGAAGGCGCGCGGCAACAGACGAGAACGGAATTTGTTGAACGCGGCATAATCTCCGAAACAATTTGGGCGCGTCATAGAACGTGGGATAACCGCCAAACAGTTCGTCGCCGCCCAAACCCGAAAGTGCGACGGTGAGTCCCGCTTGCCGCGCGGTTTGCGAAACAAAGTAACTGTTCACCCCGTCAAGACTCGGCTGGTCGAGCGCCCACAGGATGCGCGGCATCTCGTTCAACAGGTCGCGCGCCGTGATGACTCGCTCAAAATGTTCCGCGCCAATCTGCTCCGCGACGGCGCGCGCAAACGGCGCTTCGCTAAACTCCGCTTCTTCAAACACCATCGAACATGTTCGCAGGGTGCCATTCGTCGCCTCGCGCATCAGCGTCACCACTGCGCTGGAATCCATACCGCCGCTCAAGAACGCGCCAAGCGGCACATCACTCACCAATTGCGAACGCACCGCATCAAGCAACGCGGCGCGCGTTTCGGCGACAACATCGCGCGGGACCGTCCGTTCATGCGTCGGCATCGTCCAATAACGCGTCGCGCGCGTTTCCATTGCGTCCAACGCGTAGTGCAGCATCGTCGCGGGTTCGAGCGCGTGAATGTTTTGAAAAATCGTGCGCGGTGTAGGCACTGCGCCAAATTGCAAATACGCCACGAGCGCGGTGGCATCAATTTCGTTCGAGACGAGCTGCGAGGCGCGTAATCCTTTTAGTTCTGACGCGAAAACGAGACCGCTGTCCGTGTGCGCGTAATACAACGGCTTGACGCCGAGTTGGTCACGCGCGAGGAGAACGCATTCACGACGCGCATCATAAAACGCGAGCGCGAAAATGCCGCGCAAGCGCGCGAGGATGTTTTCGCCCCATGCTTCGTAGCCGCGCAAAATGACTTCGGTGTCACTCGTCGAGCGAAACGCGCAGCCCGCGCGTTCGAGTTCCGCGCGCAATTCATCGGCATTGTAAATTTCGCCGTTGTACGTCAGCGCAAGCTGCGCGTCGGCGGAAACCATCGGCATGTGTCCGAGCGGCGAGAGGTCGCGAATCGCGAGCCGCCGATTGACAAAGGCAACGCGACCATTGCGCGCGAGAAACGTTCCCGCGTCATCGGGTCCGCGATGCGTCATTGCGTCGCGCATGAGATTCACGCGGGCGCACAAAGCCGTGAGGGTACGTGAAGGTTTGAGAACGATTCCGGCGATACCGCACATAGGCGACAAGGGTACGCGAAAATGAGAGGAACGCAAAACGCGTGAGGCAAAAAAAAGAGATTCTGCAAGTGGAGAGGCGCAGAATCTCTCACCAACCATATTCAAAATGTGACCGTCAAGTTATGCAACATCTTGCTTGGTCGGTTTTTCCGTCGTGCCGCGTCCATTCGTATTGCCATTTCCATTCGGTTTGCCATTCAAATTCGCGCCATAGAATTTTTTGGACGAGGAATAATAGTAATAGTTGTTGTAATAGCCGCCGCGCCGCCCGCTCATGCGATTCAACACGATGCCGAGAATTTTGACTTGACTGCGCGTTAAGGCTTCGGTCACGCGGCGCGCCGCTTCGGTGCGCGTGCGTCCGCTGTCCACGACGAGAATCGCGCCGGAACACCGCGACGCGAGAATGTTGGCATCCGTCACGACGAGCAGCGGCGGCGAATCCAACACAACCATGTCGGATTGTTCGCGCAGCGTGTTCAAGAGATTCGTCATGCGCTTGGACTCTAACATTTCGGCGGGGTTCGGCGGCTGCTCGCCCGCGCTGAGAAGGGACAGTCCTTCCACGTCGGTTGGCTGCAACACTTCTTCCAACAACGGCGCATCTTCCAGGAACAAGGTCGAAAGCCCTTTATCGCCTTTGAGATTGAACAAGCGATGCAAACTCGGACGCCGCATGTCCGCTTCCACAAGCACAACGCGCTTGCCCGATTGCGCGATGGCAATGGCAAGATTCGCGGCAGTGGTCGTTTTGCCTTCGCCGGGATTCGCACTCGTGACCAATAACGCTCCGCCCGGATTCTCAATGCCCGCATAGCGCAAGTTGGTGCGTAACGTTCGATATTCTTCTGCGGTCGGCGAACGCGGATGTTTGATGGTGATGAGCGCGTCTTCGGGTTTGCGAATGGGATGAATGCGCGCAATGCCTCCCAACGTTGTCAATTTCAAAACACGCTGGACATCTTCCGAGTTTTTGATGGTATCGTCGAGATACTCGAGCAGCAGCACAACGCCGAATGCTAAAACCAAACCGGCAAGCGCGGCGAACAAAATATTTTGCGGAATGTTGGGACTGACGGGCGAGGACGGCACCGGCGCGGGTGCGATGACGGTGAGAAATTTTCCGGCGGATGAATTGAGCAGCGTACCCATTGACAGGTACGTGCGCTGCCAACTTTCAATTTTTGATTGGAGCCCTGAAATCCGCGTCGTCAACTCATCCAAACGTTCGGGGTCGGTTTCCAGCGCGGCTTGCTGACTCAGGTTTGCAAGCTGCTGCTGCGCCAGGACGATTTGCGATTGGGTGAGTGTTTGCTGTTCGGTGAGAAAGTCGCGCTGTTTGTCCGCTGCCGCTTGCTGTTTGCTGATGGGACTTTGCAAAATCACCTGACGCGCGATTTCATTTGCAATGGCTTGCGCGCGTTGGGGATTGTTCGAGGTCGCCGTTACGTTGATGGTTTGCCCGCCCTGCGGCGCGTTGGCAGAAACGACGAAATAGAGCGATTCCCAAGACCCTTCCCATGCCAGCTCTTTGGCGGCGGCTTGCAAGACCGACGGCTGATTTACGAGAAGCGCGTACGCTTGCGCGAGATTGTTCGAGATATAAATATCCGATGGGGTCGGATTCACGCTTTGCTGTTCTTGCCCAACGAGGAGGACAGCAGAGGAGCGATACGTGGGAGGAATCGTCTGGCTGTAGAAATAACTGCCCGCGGCGGCAAGTCCTGTGAGGAGCAAGATGAGCCAGCCCCATTTTTTTAGCAGCGAAAGATAACGTCTGAGTTCCAAAATTGCCCCTATCTTTGTCCTAGCCAATGATTTTACAGCAGAGCAAGATAGATCGCCGTTACACTTGGGTTACATTACACAGCGAGGAAATCGGCTGATTCTACATCCAAGAACATCATTTGTCGAATATGATTCTGCCTTTGCGCCCTTCCAACCCGAAAGCAATTTACATCCACTCGTCCAGAACAAGTATCGGAACATTGTTGCGTTGCTCGTACGTTCTGCCACACGCTTGGCAAACAATAAGAGTGGCGTTGGGTTTGTAGTCAAGCCCGCCATGGCAAACGGGACAAGCGAGAATTGTTGTTAAATCAACATCGGGGCGACCAAGAATTCGATGACGCAGGACTTGGGAAGCAAACGTGCGCGCGGCGCGTTTCAGGGTTTCAAAACGACCCGGGACCTGTTCAACCATTTGTTCTGCGGCGGATTGGCGTCTCCACACTTGGTCCAATTCGCCTTGCAGCGGCGCGTACTCGTACCGAATTTCGCCTTCCCACTCGTACGTCATCCGAAACAAGCCGGCATGGCGCGCAAAAAATTTTTGAAATGATTTGTCGCGCCGCCACAAATCATGAAATGTTCCACCAAACAGCCCCCAATTGTCACGCGTCTTGCGATGAATGAGGAGAGTCTGATTCTGCACCTCGTATATGACGGCGTGATAGCCCCAACCGAACATGCGCTCTGCCGTGATACTTGGAGTGATGATTACACCTTTGCGCGCCACGCGCATACATTCTTGAAAAAAATTGTGCGGCTGCGGTAAATGTTCTGCCAAGTCGGTGCAGTATAAAAAATCAATCGTCTTGTGGCGAAACGGCAGATGCTCTGCATCCGCGACGACAAAGGGGCGATCCATCACGACCGGCAAATTCATAAAACGTTCGTAGCTGGAAAAGGGAAATTTGTCGCACAGAATGTCACTACGAATCAGGGGATGTGCACCACTGCCCACCTCGAGAACTGTATCGGTTGCTTGAATGTTGAATTGACGCCAACCCAGCAGATATTGAAGCAATGTTCCTCCAAAGCGAAAATTTGCGCGATTATACAATGGTCAATACTCTTTTGGATTGCGGCGGTTCGTTCTATGCCGGTGGTTCGTTCACAACAGACGGGAGCTGCACCTTTAATTGTGTTCGCATTGCGCGCTGGGTTGAATCGAGCGGGCAGAATATCCGCAACGGTTTCAACAAGACGGTCACGACTTGTACTCACTCAACATCTCCTTCGCCCGCGCCACCACATTCTCCACCGTGTAGCCGAACTTTTCAAATAGTACCTGATACGGCGCGCTCGCGCCGAAACGTTCGATGCTCAACACATCGCCCTTGTCGCCGACGTATTTGCTCCACCCCTGCGCGACACCCGCTTCGACGGCGAGCCGCGCGCGAACATTCGGCGGAAACACGCTGTCACGATATTCTTTTGACTGTTGCTCGAACAAGTCCCAACTCGGCATCGAAACGACGCGCGCGCGGATTCCTTCCTCCGCCAATTTTTTCTGCGCGCCGACGACGAGCTGCACTTCGGAACCCGTGCCAATTAAAATAATGTCTGGCTCTGTCCTGAGCGCAGTCGAAGGAGCCGCATCCGACAGAATGTACGCGCCGCGCACAAGATTTTCCGCCGACGCGTATGCGCTGCGGTCGAGCGTCGGTACGTTTTGGCGCGTGAGGACGAGCGCGGTGGGATTGCGCGCGTGTTCGACGGCGACGCGCCACGCGACGGCGGTTTCATTCGCGTCGGCGGGACGAATGACGGAAAGATTGGGAATCGCGCGCAGCGCGGCGAGATGTTCGACGGGCTGATGCGTCGGACCATCTTCGCCCAACGCGATGCTGTCATGCGTGAAAACAAAAATGACGTGCTGCTCCATCAACGCGGCGAGACGCATCGCCGGACGCATGTAATCGCTAAAGGTGAAAAACGTCGCGGTGAATGGCAAGATGCCGCCGTGCAATGCCATGCCGTTCGCCGCCGCGCCCATCGCGTGTTCGCGCACGCCGTAATGAATGTTGCGTCCCGCGTAACTCCACCCCCCCCCAACGCTGCCCTGCATGTCGCCGTGCGCGATGTCGGACGGTTCAAAATCGCCCATGCCCTTGAGCGCAGTCATCGTCGAAGGGTCGAGGTCGGCAGAGCCGCCGATGATGTTTGGCAAATGTTTTGCAAGCGCGTTGAGAATTTGTCCGCCCGCGACGCGCGTCGAAATTCCTTTTTCATCGGGCTTGAAAGTTGGAATGTCCGCGTCCCAACCTTCCGGTTTCTCGCCGCGCAGAATCATCTGAAATTCGCGCGCGAGTTCGGGGTACGCGGACGCGTACGCGGAAAATTTCGCGTTCCATTCTTGTTCCTGCGCGCTTCCTTTGTCCAATGCTTCGCGGAAATGTTCCAGCGCTTCGCCGGGAATAAAAAACGCGGGTTCTTCGGGAAAGCCCAAATTCTTTTTCGTCGCTTTCACTTCGTCCGCGCCGAGTGGTGAACCGTGCGCTTCAAACGAGTCTTGCTTTTTCGGCGAACCAAAACCGATGTGTGTGCGTACGATGATGAGCGAAGGACGCGTCGTATCCGCGCGCGCGTTTTCCAGCGCGGCTTGCAGCGCGTCCAAATCATTGCCGTCGTCCACACGCTGGACTTGCCAATCGTACGCTTCAAAACGCGTTCCCACATTTTCACTGAACGTGAGGTTTGTCGCGCCCGCGAGCGAAATTTTATTGTCATCGTACAAATAAATCAGCTTGCCCAATTTCAAATGACCCGCGAGCGATGCCGCTTCGGAAGCAACGCCTTCCATCAAATCGCCGTCCGTACAAATCGCGTACGTGAAATGATTGACGATTTCGTGTTCGGGACGATTGTAACGCGCGGCGAGATACGCTTCCGCAATCGCGAATCCAACACCATTCGCAAAACCCTGACCGAGCGGACCTGTCGTCACATCCACGCCCGGCGCGAACCCATGTTCGGGGTGTCCGGGCGTCTGCGAACCCCACTGGCGAAAATTTTTGATTTCCTCCAAAGACAAATCGTACCCCGTGAGATGCAAGAGCGAATACAGCAGCATCGAACCATGCCCGCCCGACAAAATAAAACGGTCACGGTCAAACCATTTTGGATTCGCGGGATTGTGTTTCAAAAAACGCGTCCACAACACATACGCCATTGGCGCGCCGCCGAGCGGCAGTCCCGGATGTCCGCTGTTGGCTTTTTGCACCGCGTCAATCGAAAGGGCGCGGATGGTGTTGATAGAGAGTTGGTCAAGGTTGGAAGTGGGCATACAAAAATCCTTTGAGAAGATTATTGGGTACGGATTATACCTGATTCTGCGCGATAGAGTTGCGCACGCGTTCCACTTTTTGCGCGAGCCGTTGATAGGCGCGCGTCTGGCGGCGGTGCGCCAAACGTTCGCGCTTGTTTGCAAAAGCCGCATTCATAAAGCGAATCAGCGCGACGCGCTCGTGCGGATACAACGCCGTCAACGCGTCGCGCAAACACGCTTCATCTTGAATGATGGCATGGTATTGAACGACGTGCCCCTCGATGGAATCCAAGACGCGTTCCGCGCGCACGAGTCCTTCGATGACACCGTTTTCAAAGCGCGCGCGAAAGAGCCGATGCAATTTAGCACTGTACTGGAAAGGTGTCACGCGGCGCGCCCATTGCAGCAAACGCGGCAGCGGTATCACATGTGACGCCGCGTATTGCGGATAAAACCAGCCGTTTGCCAGCATCGCGGCTGCCACTTCCTCCACACTGCGTTGAATTTTCAAAACGCGAAAATTTTTGAGCCCCTCCCATTGTGCCAGCACAAACGGCTGTGTCACGTCTTTGTAAATATATCCTTCGGCGACAGTCACTTGATTCAAAAAATCATGCAGCTGCGAGACCAGTCGGGGGTCACGCTCGGGCAGAGTGAACTTGGCGCTTTCGTCAAAACGAATGCCGACATAATGACAGTAACGGTCAACATTCAAAATCTCACCGTCGAGTACCCAAGACGGCTGCGCCAAAGACAGCGCGCGGCGGGCAAGGTGATACGTTTTCGTGGAAAACGCTCGCGGCAACGAAACAATAAAAAGCGATTGCATGGCGCAGTTAGGTGCTCAAGAGAATGGCGCGCTGCCAGCCGCGCACGGAATTGATGCGAAACACTGCGCGCGCGTCGAGCAATTCGTTCCACAACATCACGCGCTCGTGAATTTTTCCCTGCTCCAATAACGCCGCGCGAAAGGTTCCGCCCAACAGTCCGCATTCGACAGGCGGCGTAAAACAGTCGTCGCCAAATTGAACGACGATATTTGCCGCGCACGTTTCCGTAATTTCGCCGCGTTCGTTCCACAACAAAACATCGTCTGCCTCACCGCGCGGCGAGAGCGCGGCATCGTACACCTCACGGCGCGTCGTTTTGTGAAACAAAAATGTGTCGGAAGAATTGACGGGCGTTTTAGCCAGCGCGAGTTGTACGGGTTCGCGTTGTGTTGACAAGGGCGCGGCGGAAACATTCAACGCGCCATCGCGCGCCAACAACAAACGCACTTTGTGTCCGACACGCCGCAGAGTACGCACAACGCGTTCGAGTTCCCCCCGCGCGCGCGTTTCGTCAAATGGAAAATCAAAATAGTCCGCCGAATCGCGCAAACGGCGCAGATGCTCTGCGAGCAGCCAAAATTTTTCGTCGGGTGTCCAGCGCAATGCTTCGATTAACGAAAATTCTTGCGGCGTTTCGGTCAACACGCGCGCCTTGTGCCGCGTTTCCGCATATTCATCGCTCGCTTCCGAATCCCAAACAATTCCGCCGCCGACGCCATATTCTGCAAAATTTTTTTCGCGGTCAACGATTGCGGTGCGAATCGCGACATTGAATTGCGCGCGGCGGTTTGGCGCGAGAAAGCCGATGGCGCCCGTGTACACACAACGCGGCTCGGTTTCCAATTCCGAAATAATTTGCATCGTGCGCGCTTTCGGCGCGCCCGTAATGGACGCGCACGGAAAGGTTGCGCGCAGAATTTCGACGAACGACGCATCACTGGTCGCATTCACCGTCGAAGTCATTTGCCACACCGTCGGATACCGTTCCGTTTCAAACAAACGCGAGACGTGGACACTTCCAACCTCTGCAATGCGTCCCAAATCGTTCCGCGCCATGTCCACAATCATCACGTTTTCCGCGCGATTTTTTCCAGAATGATGCAGCCAATTCGCGCGTTCACGGTCTTCACGCAAAAAACGCCCGCGCGGCGCAGTGCCTTTCATCGGCTTGATTGTCAACACATTGCCCTCGCGCCGCAAAAACAATTCGGGCGACGCCGAGCAAATCGCGTAACGTCCGGTGTCAAGGAACGCGGCATAACTTTGCGGTTGTGCACGCACGAGGTGCGAAAACAAATTCCACGCGTCGTCGTGAAACTCGGCGCGCAGGCGCATCGTGTAATTCACCTGATACGTGTCGCCGCGCGCAATATGTTCGCGAATGCGCGCGATGGCGGTGTTGTACGCGTCACGCGAAATGTTCGGCGTCCAGACGGGCGCGGGAAATGAGGAGTATGAGGGAATGAACGTTGTGGTGCTTGGCGCGTCGTAGAGTCCGAACCAGAGCAGCGGAAAGTCGTAAAGGGTGTGTGTTTGGAGCGCAGTGTCGAACGCGGGCGCGGCTTCGTACGAAATGAATCCTGCCGCGTACATGTTTTGTTGATTCACCGATTGTTCGACGTGTTCCAGCGCGGGAACAATTTCGGCAAGCGAATAAACTTGGAGAATTTCGCGCGGAGCTTCAAAACGCAGCCATTGGTTGTGCAAAGCATCGCAAAGAACAAGGGTGCCGCGCATTATTCGCCTTCAGATTCGTTTTCGAGCGTGGCGAGATATTCGTCGGGCGTAAAAACGGGGATGAGTTCGCGGACCTGCTGAAAGTGATGGTCAAAGGTGATGATGGCGGAACAGTTTTGGGATAACGCTGATGCAACGTGACGCGCATCGTCTGGGTCCACAATGACAAATTGTTTTTTTAGATCGTTGAATCGTTCGCGGGGTAAAAACGGAAAAATAATCAAAGGAATGAGGAACAATTCAAGGAGCCCCAGGCGCAGCGTCGAACTGACATCCGATTCGGCTTGATGTGCCTTTACAAAAGCATACAGTTCTGGCAACGCATAAAATGAGATTGCTGCCTCAACTTTTTGTTGACGCACAAATTCCATCAAGCGGTTTGTCTCGCCGAATCGTTCAGGTTGATCGCGCTCTTCATAGAGAAAAGCGATCAGGACCGTGCTGTCCAAATAAACCATCGCAAGTCAAGGGCGTCCATCTGCGGCGACGCGCTCAATCCAGTCGGCGTTATCTTTTAACAACTTGCCCGCTTCACGTTTTGCTTTGTGAACCTCTGCCATGAAATCGAGTGTCTTTTTTTTGTTTCGCAAAAGCGCGCGCAATTCACGTCTCGCGGCAGACTCCTGCTGCGTGACCTTTTGTGGTTGGAAGTGTGCTTTAAGCACCTGCTCTACAAGTTGATTTGGCTTTATCCCGCGTGCTTTCGCCTCACGCAGCACACGCTTTTCCAACGTCGGAGACAATTGAATCGTCATTTTACCACCTCACAGAAATTATACCATCAGTACGGCGCGCTCCCCGTCACAATCGGCAAATCCGCGTCGCGACTCCATTCGCTGAACGAACCCGCATACAAACGCGTGTTGTGGTAGCCCGCAAGATGCAGCGCAAATAAATCTGCCGCCGCGTTCACGCCACTGCCGCAGTACGCGACAATTTCGTCCGCGCCATTCGCGCCCAAGGCGTCATAACGCGCTTGCAATTCTGCCGCGTTCAGGAAACGCGCATCTTGCGCCGAACACAAGTTTCCGGCAACGGGCGCGTTTTTCGCGCCGGGAATGTGTCCGGCGCGCGCATCAATCGGTTCGGTCTCGCCGCGATAGCGTTCGGGGGCGCGCGCGTCGAGAATCAAGGCGTGAGCATTGCGCGTCAACGCAATCATTTCCGCTTTGGTCACAACCATGTGCGGATTTGCGCGCGCGTGAAATGTCCCGCGCGGAAAAATTGGGGTTTCGCCGGAGAGCGGACGCCCTTCGGCAACCCATTGACTCAAGCCGCCATCCAACAGCGAAACATTTTCCTGTGCGAGTGGGTCCTCACTCGAAAAGTAACGCAGCAGCCACCACAAGCGCGCGGCATTTGCGCCGCCCGCGTCGTCATAGACGACCACATGCGTGGAATTGCTGATACCCGCGCGCATCATCGTTTCCGCGAAGGTGTCCGCATCGGGCAAGGGATGACGTCCCGTTTTCGCGTCCGATAACGGACGAGCCGCAAGGTGTTGGTCCACACTCAGATACAACGCATTCGGGATATGCGCGTTGTGATAATCACTTGCGCCTTTCGTCGGTTGCAGCAAATACCAACGCGTGTCAATGATGCGAACGTTTTCGTCGTTCAAATGTTCGGCGAGCCAAGAGGTGGTGACGAGAGGGTTCAAGTTAAAAGTACAAAGTTCAAAGCTAAAAGTAATTTCTAGCATTGTACTTTTAGTTTTGAACTTTTAGCTTGTTAATTATTCTTGTAAAACTCTCTCATCGTCTCCACCACACGTTCCATCTGCGCGTGAGTGAGTTCGGGGTAAATCGGGAGGGAAAGAATTTCTTGCGCCGCGCGTTCGGTTTCAGGAAATGCGCCCTGTGTGTACCCGAGCGGTTTATACACCGGCTGTGCATGAAGCGGCACGGGATAATGAATGCCTGCTTCAATTTCGCGTTCTTTCAAGTATTGCAGCAATTCATCACGCTTGCGCGTGCGAATGACGTACAGGTGATACACCGCTTTGACGTGCGACGGTTCGTACGGCGTCACAATCGAATCATCCACATTCGACAACAATTCCGTGTAATAGTCTGCGTGCGCGCGCCGCGCCGCATTCCATTCGGGCAGATGTTTTAATTTCACATCGAGAATCGCGCCTTGAATGCCGTCGAGGCGATAGCCGTAACCGGAAATTTCGTGTTCGTATTTGGTTGTGCGTCCGTGGTCGCGCAGCATACGAATCTTGTGGTCAAGTTCATCGTCATCCGTCACGAGCGCGCCCGCGTCACCGTACGCGCCGAGATTTTTTCCGGGATAAAAACTGAAACACGTCATCAGCCCCATCGTTCCCATATTGCGCTCGCGGTACGTCGCCCCGTGCGCTTGCGCGGCGTCTTCGATAACCGGAATGTGATGCGCGCGCGCAATCTCCATAATCGCGTCCATTTCGGCGGGCTGCCCGTACAAATGCACCGGAATAATTGCTTTCGTGCGCGGCGTGATTGCCGCTTCCAATTTGTTCGGGTCGAGATTGTAGGTGCGCGGGTCAATGTCCACAAAGACGGGACGCGCGCCGAGCAGCGAAATCGGTTCGGCGGTGGCGATGAATGTGTGCGCGGTGGTAATCGCCTGGTCGCCCGCGCCGATGTCGAGCGCCATTAGCGCCAGATGCAGCGCGGCAGTTCCCGAATCGAGACCGATGGCGTGTTTCACGTTGCAAAAGCGCGCGAAATTTTCTTCAAACTGCTTTGCTTCGGGTCCGAGAATGAACGCGGTCTGGTCAATCGTGCGCTGAATCGCCGCGTCAATTTCGGGTTTAATGGTTTCGTATTGCGCGTGTAAATCTACGAGTGGAATTTTTTGCATGGGAATCCTTGTTTAAAGCAAATTTCTATTCGGCGTAGGGTTTTGGGTTCGAGCATTTATGCGGTTACGGGCTGTGTACCCGCTGAAGCGTCGAGTCTATACCTTGAATCAGTCAGGAATCTGCTCGAGGTGTATGAGACGCTGGCTTGGCAGAATTCGTTCACGGCGCGAGACGTTCAATCTTCCAAACATTGCTCACACCGCGCGTATAACGCAACCTATCGTGCATGCGATTTTCGCGCCCTTGCCAGAATTCAAACACATCAGGAATGACGCGATAGCCGCCCCACTGTGCGGGACGCAAAACTTGATTCGGAAATTTCGCGTCGAGTTCTGCCGCGCGCGTTTCTAAAAATTCGCGGTTCGGAATGACCTGGCTTTGTGGAGATGCCGCCGCGCTCAATTGCGCGCCGCGCGGACGTGACGAAAAATACGCGTCGGATTCTTGCGCACTCACGCGTTCGACGCGTCCCTCGACGCGAATTTGGCGATGCAGCGGCTGCCAAAAGAAAACGAGCGCGGCGAACGGATTGTCCTTGAGTTCTTTGGCTTTGCGACTCGCGTAATTGGTAAAAAAAATCAAGCCGCGTTCGTCCACACCGCGCAAAAGCAAAACGCGCGCGGACGGTTTCGCATCCAGCGCGGCGGTGGCGACAACCATCGCGTTCGGTTCGGGCAAATTCTCCGCGATGGCGAGCTCCAGCCACTGCTGAAACATGACAAACGGATTCGGGTCCGCGTCGCGTTCGTCGAGCGCGCCGCGCGTGTATTGGATGCGGAGTTCTGTGATAGAGTTGGTCATTCGTTATTCGTTATTTGTTCTTTGTTCTTTGTTATTCGTTGTTCGTCATTCGTCGTATTCCTGAATCGCGTCAATCCTCTTGATAACACGCGCGGGGTTGCCAATGACTACCGCACCATCAGGCACATCACGCGTGACCACCGCGCCCGCGCCAACCAGCGCGTTTTCGCCAATCACGACGCCCGGCAACAATGTCGCGTTCGCGCCGATTTTCGCGCCGCGTTTGATGTGCGCGCCGCGCAAATTTTCTTTTGCCGTTTTCGATTGCGGATAGCGCGCGTTGGTGACGACGACGTTCGGACCCAACCAACAATTTTCTTCGAGAATGGAAAATTCGGGAACAAAAACGTTCGAGTGCAGCCGCGCGTTGTTTCCAATTTTCACATGATGCTCGACGATGGTGTGCGAACCGATGCTGACGTTATTGCCGATTTCGTTTGCTTCGCGAAGCAAAACGCCGTGTCCCGTTTGAAAATCATCGCCAATCACGTTGCCCGCGTAAATGACCGTGTGCGAACGAATCACCGCGCGCGCGCCGATGCGTGTTTCGAGTTCACCCGATTTTTTCCCGCGCGGCGGTTCGCCGATGACGACGAACGCGCCAATGTTTGCATCATCAGGCAGATGGACTTGGGGATGGATTTCAACAGAACTCATTGCAGAAAAATTGTCGCGCCATTTTGTTTCAGCGATTGCTGCGCCGCTTCCAACACGCGCACGACGCGCAGACCATTTTCACCGTCGGTGCGCGGCGTTTTGTTTTCGCGGATACATTCGAGAAAGTGCGCGCATTCGTACTTGAGCGGTTCGGTCAAATCAATTTTGGGAATGTACAAATCGCCGCTGCGGACGCGCAGTTGAAATTCGCCGAACGCGTCGCCGCGTTTGTACACGCCCTTGTCGTAAATTTTGATTTTCGCTTCGGGGTCTACATCGTCATAGACAATCATTTTTTCCGAACCGACGAACGTCATTTGCCGCGTCTTGCTCGGGTCGAGCCACGACGCGTGAATGTGTCCGACGATATTGTTCGGGAAATTCAGCAGCGCGAACACAACATCTTCAATGCCTTGATGCAAGTACGTCGCGCCGTGCGCGGAAACAGAGTGCGGCATTGTTTTCAACAGCGCGAGCAGTATCGAAATATCGTGCGGCGCGATGCTCCACAACGCGTTAATGTCCGTCTGCACGCGTCCGAGATTCACGCGATTGGAATAAATGTAATACAGCTCACCCAACGCGCCCGCGTCCAACAATTCTTGAATCTTCCACACGGCGGGATTGAATTCAAACGTGTGTCCCACCATCAACACGCGTTGGTTTCTTTGCGCGCATTCGATTAACGCGCGCGCGTCGTCGCTCGTGAGCGCGAGCGGTTTTTCCACCAACACATGTTTGCCCGCGTTCAACGCTTGCGACACGAGTTCAAAATGCGAACGCGCCGGTGTGGCAATCACCAGCGCGTCGAGGGTTGGATTTTCAATGAGCGCGCGCGCGTCATGCGCGGTTTGCTGAAGGGGATAGAGGCGCGCGGCTTCGTTCAAACGCGCGTTGTCCGCGTCCGCGCACGCGACGAGCCACGCGTCGGGCAATTGATGAAAGTTGCGCGCGAGATTCGGACCCCAATAGCCGTAACCGACGAGACCGAGACGAATGCGGTCCAAGTTAAAAGTCAAGTTCAAAGCTAAAAGTGACGAATCCAAAACGAAACCTTTAGCTTTGAACTTTTAGCTTGGAACTTGTTCCATGATTGGAACAAGTTCCATCTCTTCCAATTTCCGCAAAATTTTCTCCGCCGATTCTTGCACCGTTTCCGTATCCGAATGATACGTCACTTCGGGCTCGAGCGGCGGTTCGTAGGGGTCGCTGACGCCCGTGAAATTTTTGATTTCGCCCGCGAGCGCTTTTTTGTACAACCCTTTGACGTCGCGTTCCGCTAAAACGGGAATCGGACATTCGGCGTACACTTCGACGAAATTTTCAATCTTGCCGCGCAGTTCGTCACGAATTTCGCGGTAGGGTGAAATCGCGGCGGCAATCGCGACGACGCCGTTGCGCGACAATACTTCGCACACCCAACCGATGCGGCGAATGTTGGTGTCGCGGTCCTCTTTCGAAAAGCCCAAACCTTTCGACAAATTTTCGCGCACCACATCGCCGTCGAGTACTTCAACTTTCATGCCGCGCGCTTTTAATTCCTGTTCAATCACGCGCGAGACGGTTGTTTTGCCTGCACCGGAAAGCCCGGTGAACCACAGAGTGAATCCTTGATGTTCCATGCCCTTTACCTTGTAAAAGATTTGAGTGTGACCGGTTCGAGTTCCGGTTCCAAGTCTGCAATCGTTCGTTCACGATACTCGTCGTAATCGGGGACGAGCCGTTCGTACTCTTGCGACATGAGCGGCGACGAGATGATGAAATCGGCGGAGGCGCGATTGCACGCGACGGGAATGTTCCACACCACCGCGATGCGTAACAATGCTTTGACATCGGGGTCGTGCGGCAATGTTTCGAGCGGGTCCCAGAAAAAAATGACGAAATCAATTTGACCATCCGCAATTTTCGCGCCGATTTGTTGGTCGCCGCCAAGTGGTCCGCTTTGCAGCCGATGAATGGGGATGCCCAGTTCTTGTTCGAGAATTTTGCCTGTCGTGCCTGTGGCGTACAGTTCGTGTTTGGATAATGAACCTTTGTTGAAACGCGCCCATTCGATGAGGTCTTGCTTTTTGTGGTCATGCGCCACGAGCGCGATTTTCTTTTTTTTCTCCATTTCGATAATTAGAGTTTTCATTGCTTGCCTTGCCTTTCGTTCAGAGGGCGGGCATCAAGCATCGCCCTTGCGTTCAGGGGCGAGCATCAAGCATCGCCCCTACATTATTCATGTTTTATAATTTTGCCGATCATGTCTTGCGGAATTGGCAGTCCAAATTCATTCAGCATCGTCGGCGCAATGTCAACGAGTTTTGAATTTTTCAATTCGCGTCCGCCGAGATTGCGTTTCGGGTCAAAGTAAATGTACATTCCTTGCTGCGCGTGATTCGCGTCGTCGGGACCCGTATCATTTTCAAACGTATAGATTTCGCCCGAACCGAGCGAACCGACACCGCGCCAGTACAAATCGCCCCAGATGACGATGAGGTCGGGCGCGACGCCGTTCACCTTTTTGTACACATCTTGCGGTTTGAACGCGTGCGTTTTCATCGGCTTGCCTTCGTGGTCAGGCAGCGCGTGAAATTTTGAAATCAATTCATCGCGCACTTGTTCATACTCACTTGGCGGAATGATGCCGTTCGGTTCGCGTCCTTGCACGTTCAAAAAGACGCGCGAATAGTAACCGCCTTCGCCCCACACGCGCGTTTTGTTCCAATTGATTTTTGCTTTCGAGAGCGGAATCAGGCCTTCCGGTTTTTCGTCGAGGACGAGGTAGCCGTTTTGCATGAGCCATTCGTTGATACAAATGCCGCCGTCCATCCGTTTCGCGCCGTGGTCGCTCATCACAATCACGCTCGTCTCGTCGTCAATGAGTTCGAGCGTCTTGCCAATTTCTTTATCGAGCCACACATAATAATCGTGAATCGAATCGAGCAGCGGATTGCCCGGCTCGTGCTTGATGTGTTTCGGGTCGTGATATTTCCAGAAACCGTGATGCAAGCGGTCCACGCCGATTTCGACGGACATGAAATAGTCCCAGTCGCGCGTTTTCAAAAGATGATTAATCACTTGAAAGCGCGCCTCGGTCATTTCATAAATTTTTTCGAGGAGCCAGTGTTTGTTTTCCGTACGAAAATTGTCGGCGTCCACCGCATAGTTTGGCGCGACGCGTAAAATTTCCTCGCGCAAGTTTTCGGGATATGTAAATTTGCTGTTGACGTTCGGCGAAAGAAAACAGCCCACCACTCCACCGTTGATTTGCTTGGGCGGATATGACGGCGGCACACCAATCAGGTACGATTGTTTGCCGACGCGTCCGAGATAGTCCCACACGGCGGGTTCGGTAATCGAACGCGCGTTGGCGATGTTCATTTTTTCGTACGAATAATCGGCGCGATTGCGAAAACCATAGATGCCGAGCGTGCCCGGGTCTTTTGATGTTTGCGAACACATCCACGCGGGCACGGTGATGGGCGGCAGTACGGATTCGAGTTCGCCCCACACGCCGTTCGACATCAAATAATTCAGGTTCGGCAGTTCCGCGCGATATTGGTCAAACACGAGCGACGGTTCCGCGCAATCGAGACCGATGACGAGGACGCGTTTTTTCTTGCCCTTACTGAACTGATAATTTGGCATAGACAGTGGACGGACGACGGGAGACGGCGGACGGTCGTTCGTCGTTCGTCGTTCGTCATCCGTCTGACCCGTTTCTACGGTTGACTGACTACTTGCTGTTTTTTTTTAGCGATGCCGTCAATCAACACTTGCGCGACTTCGGGGCGCGTAAATTCGGGTGGAAGCATTTCGCCGCGTTCGAGCATTTGGCGCACTTGCGTGCCGCTCAAAACGATGTGGTCTTCTTTCGAGTGCGGACACGTTTTCGAAGAAACAATGCCGCCGCACTTTTTGCAGTAAAACGTGTGTTCAAATTTCATCGGCGTGATGCCGATTTCTTGCGGGCTAAATTCATTGAAAATCAATTGCGCGTCGTACGTACCGTAATAATTTCCTACGCCCGCGTGGTCGCGTCCGATAATCATGTGCGTGCAGCCGTAATTTTTGCGGCACAGCGCGTGGAAAATTGCTTCGCGCGGACCGGCGTAACGCATCGCGGCAGGAAAGACGCCGAGCAGCACGCGGTCGGCGGGGTAATAGTCGCGCAAGAGCGATTGGTACGATTCCATGCGCACATCGGCAGGAATGTCATCGGCTTTGGTTTCGCCGACGAGCGGATGCAAAAACAAACCGTCCACGATTTCGAGCGCGGTCTTTTGAATGTATTCGTGCGCGCGATGAATCGGATTGCGCGTTTGGAATGCGACGATGCTCCGCCAACCGTTGCGCGCAAACATTTCGCGCGTTTGCTGCGGCGTGTGACGAAATTCGGGGAATTCGGTTTTCGCTTGTGACGGCATATCGAGCAACCACACATCGCCCGCGAGATACACATCGCCTTGCGAATACAACCGCGCGACGCCGGGATGTTTTTCTTCGTCGGTGCGATAGACGTTCTTTGCTTCATGCACGCGGTCATACTCAAATTTTTCCGCGAGTTCGAGCAAGCCGACGAAATGTCCATCGGATTCGACGAGCGCAATGTCCTTGCCGATTTCGAAATTGTCGGCGAGTTCGCGCGAGACGGGCAAGGTGACGGGAATGCTCCACGGCAAGCCGTTTGCAAGCCGCATGTTGTTGACGACGTTTTCATAGTCCGCTTTGCCCATGAAACCTGTGAGCGGACTCATTGCGCCAACCGCAATCATTTCAAGGTCAGACAGATTGACCGAATGCAGTGTGCGGTAATGATGCGCGCTTTTTGCGCGTTCCGCGCGTTCCAGAATTTTTTCGCGCTGTGCGCCGGTGACGACGCGGTTGATGAGCGTACCGCCGTGTGGGGCGATTTCGCCGGTGTAATTTTGTGACATAATCCCTTCTTTAGGTTTTTTGTCTCGCTTTATTTCGGTTTCCACACCGAAAACTCATCCGCTTGCGGCGAGTCCGTCAAGCGGCGTTGATTGCTGCCATCCGCATTCATGACATAGATTTCCATGTTCCCGTCGCGGTCTGAACTGAATGTGATGTATGCTCCGTCAGGCGTCCAACCGGGAAACCAATCGCTTGTGTTATTCTCAGTGAGCTGTCGCGCGTCCGTCCCGTCGGAATTCATCACAAAAACTTCATCGTCGCCGTCGCGGTCGGATGTGAAAACGATGAATCGTCCGTCGGGCGAATAACTTGCAAATCTGTCCCCGCCCGGCGAATTCGTCAAGCGCCGTTCGTTCGTTCCATCGGCGTTGCTGACATACAATTCATCGTTGGCATCGCGCTTTGACGCAAAAATGATTTGTGCATTGTCGCGCGACCACGCGGGGAGTTTGTCATCCCACGAATTGTCGGTGACTTGGCGGACGTTCGAGCCGTCCGGGTCCATGATAAAAATTTTTGGATTGCCGTCGCGTTCGGAACGAAAGAGAATTGAGCGTCCGTCATACGACCACTGCGGCTCACCGTCCCACATCGAGAAATTCGTCAATCGCCGCACATTCGAGCCGTCCGAGTTCATCACGTACAATTCATTGTTTCCATCGCGGTCTGATTCAAAAACAATTTGCGTGCCGTCGGGTGACCAACTGGGACTCCACTCGTACGCGGGATGGTTGGTCAGATTGACAAGGTTCGTGCCAAACGCACTGTCGTTGGGTGCAACGTTCATCGTATAGATTTCGTAATTACCGGTGCGATTTGATACAAACGCGAGTTGTCCTTGCGCGCCACGATTGAGGGCTGAACATCCGAGCAACATCACGGCGACCATTCC
Organism: uncultured Chloroflexota bacterium; assembly: GCA_937870825.1. Taxonomy (GTDB): domain Bacteria; phylum Chloroflexota; class Anaerolineae; order UBA4142; family SHND01; genus SHND01. Next base: position 67,202 of record CALMZO010000218.1, read on the forward strand.
CCCAAAGAGGACCGCAACAAAAACCCTTACATTCATACCGCGCTGTCTATCCCAAATACCCCAACCCCGCCAGCCGTTCTTCGATTTCTTTTTGTTCCGCGTCAGAATATTCGCCATCCATTTTATTTTCAAAATTCAACGCGGGTGCGTATTCTGCTGTGCGCTGATTCGTTAGCCATTCGTTGATTACGCGCCCATCCATATCATTCGGAATTTTTTCATCAAACAATTGCAAAATCGTCGGAGCCAAGTCAATCAAGCTAGGGCATTGGGTCACTGGAGCATTGGTGAGAGCGTCGTTCCCATTCATCACCAGAATCCCGTCCATCCGATGCTGTCCCGAAGTATCGCTGACGAATAATAATTCACTGCCAACTTTTTCGACGACCTTTTTTGGTTTCCCGGTCGCGCCGCGCCAGTCCACCGCCGCGATGTGATACGGACCATCAATCAAGCCCACAACATCCGGCGCATCGTCCAAGGCGTCGCCGTGATAAATCTCTTCGCGGCGATAGACAAAATCGAAAATCGGTTTTTGCGTTGCGGGGTCTTTTAATGCGCGCATCGCCGCAATCACATCCTGGCGCGTCGCTTCGTATTCGCTCGGTTCGACGCAGCCATTCGGTTCACGCCCGCGCACATTCAAATACACGTTGCCCATCGTTCCCACCGCGTATGCTTTCGTGCGCGTCCAATCCATGTTGCCGTATGCCATCGAGTAATGCAGGTTTGATTTTAATTGTGGCAATACTTCAAACACTTTTGCTTTCACCGCGCCGACGAGGGGATTGTTCAAACGTTTCACGCCCGCGCGCAATGCGGACGATACTGTGTTTGCCTGTTGTTCTTTGTACGCCAAGATACCGCGTTGGGCGAGATATTCATTCAAATAAACCGCGTGCGTGAGGGGACCAAACCCATGGTCCGATAAAACAATGACGGTTGTATTTTCGTCAGCGAATTTTTCCAAAATGCGCGCATTGTATTCATCGAGATATTCAAAGCAATCGTTGATAACACTACCCCATTTTTCCGCGTCGCGTTCGTTGTAGAGCGGATGGGTCGGGTCTTGATAACGCCAAAATTTGTGACACAAAATATCCGGCGCGCGATGTACCAACATTCCAAAATCCCAATCGGGATTTTTTTCGAGCAGAGATTCGAATGCGCGCGTCTGCAATTCGCTCATGCGTTTGACGCGAATCGCCAAATCACCCAATGACCCAATGTCCGATTCCCCGCGCTCAATGTCCACATCAATAATATATTCGCCCAATTCGCGCAGCAGTTCAGTTTTTAATTCGTGCGGATACGTGAATTGACTGTTGAGTCCCGGTGTCATCAAACCACTGACGAGCGCGCCATTGATTTTTTCAGTGGGCCACGTAAGTGGAACATTGACCACGACGCATTTTTTCCCGCGTTCGCTCAGGATACGCCACAGCGTTGCCGCGCGGCGATGGGACGCGTTGATGTATTCGAGCGCGTAGGAATTTTTCGCGCGTTGATAAAATCCGTACAAGCCAAATTTGCCGTTTTGTTTGCCGGTGGCGAACGCGCTCCATGCCTGTTCGGATGAAGGTTGAATGCACGAACGCAAAATAGAACGCGAACCGTTTGCGATTAACTTGCCCAGCGTCGGGAGTTTGTTTTGCGTGAGAAGGGGGTCTAGCAGTGTCCACGTTGCGCCGTCGAGACCGAGAACGAGGACGCGGGGTTTGGAGCGAGACGACATGTTTTACGTCGTTTGGAGAAACGCATCCGCTTTTCCAAACAAAGTGATTATAGCAGAGAGAGCGAGAAGCGAGAAACGAGAAGCGAGAATTTTTAGGGCGCGGGTTCGATGCGAATTTCGCGCATGGTTGCGAGGATGCTTGGCTCTGTCAATGCATTCCCGGTAATGATTTGCGCTACATTTGTTTCAGACGCGGCTTCGCGCGCGGACTCGGGCGCGCCCTTTGTTGCAAACAGCGCATGAGACCAACGAAATTTGCCGCGCAAATCAATTTTTGCCCCAAGTGATTTCAACGCGTTGACACCTTCTTCGGTCAAATGAAAGGATGCTTCGTCACTTGCTGCGACGGCGACGATTGCGCCATCAGGAATTTGCGCGATGAACTGCGCCATCCGTTCTGATTCCTGTTCAGAGGCAAACGTATCAAAATTCGCGCGCTGTATGTGCTGCCGATTCGGTTCAATGACGACAATGTTATACCCGCGCGCATTGGGTGATTCGTCCACACCGTTCACGTAGATGTGACCGAACGCGCCTTGTTCTTCGCCTGCGCTGCGAACGACGATGGAAATTGGGTGATTGGGTGATGGGGCGATGGGTATTGTCTTGGCGAATGTGAATATGATTTCGTTGGTGCCTTGATGTAGCGCGGATTTTGGAATGATGGCGATTTGCGTCTTGGCTTCGGGCGGCGCTTGTCGAGGTTCCACGCCGTTTACAGAGATACTCCAATGCGCGGTATTCGCTTCAAAAGTATCCAGCTGAATTTTCAAATCACGGACCTTTGAAACCGGGACAAAAAGTTTCGCTTCTTGGCGCTGCACGACGAATGTATCACCACCAATCGCGCCCCATCCCTCACCAAAATACAAACGCGCGAGCGGGTCTTGCGGCGTAATTGAAATCGCATCCGACGCGGGCAAAT
>CALMZO010000219.1 GCA_937870825.1 uncultured Chloroflexota bacterium
GCTCTTGGGAGTCGCGCACAATGAAATCGTTTAGAAAGCGTCTTTCAACGCATCGGTACGCAAAACAAGTTGGTTAAGGATGCACTAGAGCGGTACGCGTACGGCGACCGTTGTGCCTTTGCCCGGCTCGCCTTCAAGACTCAATGTGCCTTGAATCATTTCCGCGCGTTCCCGCATGCCCAAAAGCCCAAGCGAACGTTTGCCTCGCACCTGACTGAGGTCCAAGCCCCTGCCATTGTCCGATACTGTCAACACCAGTTCGTCTCCTTCCAAATTGAGGGTTGCCTGTACGCGCGTCGCATTCGCATGGCGCGCAACGTTCGTGAGCGTTTCTTGAAAGATGCGATAGAGTGCGGTAGCTTGTGTATGATTGAGCGCAAGCTCTTGCTCGATAATGTTCGTTTCCACCACAATGCCCGTGCGCGTCTGAAATTCTTGCGCGTACCATTCGATTGAGGGACCGAGCCCCAAATCGTCCAACATGCCCGGACGCAGTTGACTCGACATTCGGCGCACGACTTTGATAGTCTGGTCAATCTGTTCCGTCATGCTGGTTGCGCGTTCGCGCAGCAGTTTGTTCCGTTTGGGCAAGCGCGCAATGAGCGCGGCAAGGTCCATCTTGAGCGCGGTGAGCGACTGTCCCAATTCATCATGCAGTTCACGCGCAATGTCGGTGCGTTCTTCTTCACGAATCGTTTGCAGACGCGCCGCCAAGGCACGCAGCTGCGCGTACGATTCCTGCACGGCGCTTTCCGCTTCGCTAATTTTTTGGTACGCCCGCGCATTTTCCAGTGCAATCGAGGCAATCGGAGAAAGTGCCATCAAAAAATCGGCGTCGGCAGGCGCGAACGGCTCTTGCGAGATTCGGTCGCGCACTTCGAAAAATCCGACGACCTGATTTTGCGGGTTGAGAATCGGCGTGCAAAGCGCGCACTTGACATCGCGATTAAACGGCAATTCGTGCAGGATTATGGGGTCGTTGGGTGCATCGTTCGTCAAATAGGGCGCGGCGTGTTCGAGGACCCAACCGGGCATGCCCTTGCCGGGGGGCCAAGTGTGTTCAACCGGCACACGCTCCCCGTTCTCGTAATAGCGGACAATTTCCATCCCGCGCGGAGTCCGCAGTCCCGCAAAACCGACGCGGGCGCCCATCAGGGTTATCGCTTCTTGAATCAAAATGTCGAGTGACTCTTGTACGTCAAGCGTGGAATTGAGTTTGTTACTGATTCGCAAAAGCGCGCCGGTTGTCTCTTGGGCGCGGCGGCGTTCCCCGACCTCGCCGCTCAGCTCCTGGTACGCGCGGCTCAATTGCGCGGTACGTTCCCGCACACGTTCTTCCAATTCCGCGTTCAACTGTTCTTTTTCTTGATAAAGCCGCGCATTTTCAATTGCCACTGCCGCGCGTCCCGCAAACAATTCTGCCAGTGCCAGGTCGTCGTCGGTAAAGTGGCGCTGCGAATCGGTGTTGACCATCGTAATCGCGCCAAGCGTTTTGCCTTGCGCGTTCAAGGGCACAATCATCACCGAGCTGTAACCGATACTGCGTAAAATTTGCAGCTGCACTTCGTTTTTTGCCGCTTGTTGGAGCAATTCATCGGGAATGTCGTAATAAATTTCCGCCTTGCCCGTCCGCAGTACGGCGGGCAATCCGCGCGGTGCCTCCCAATCGGGCTCAAAGTATTGTTTAATTTCTTCGCTGAAATCCTTTGCCCACTGCAGTCTAACAGGGTCTTGGTGCGCCAACACAAGCTGCTCTGCCGTGCCGTCACCCTTTGCCATATCAATCGTGCACCAATCGGCGAGTTCAGAAACGACCAACTGCGCGAGTTCGCTCAGCGTTTGTTTGTAATCGAGCGAGCGCGACAGCACGTGACTTGCTTCGGTGAGCCACTCGCTGCGCTGCGCCGCGCGTTCGGCAGTTTGACGCGCGCTGCGTTCGCTTTCGTACAAGCGCGCGCGTTCCAGCGCCTGCGCGCACTGCTGCGCGAGACCGCGCGCAAAGGCAATGTCCGCATCGCTGAAATTGTGTTCCTTGCCGTAACTCATCCACAAGCCGCCGAGACGGCGTTCGTTCACGGCAAGTGGCACGACGAGCCACGCATGATTTCCGGTGGTGCCGAACGGAATATGCGGGTACCGTGCGAGTGCGTCTTCCAGCGTAGAAAATGCAAGAATTTCGCCGGTGCGAATCGCATCGGCAATCGGCACGGGCGCATCGGCGGGAATTTGCAGCCATGGTTCCAGCGTTTCTTGCGCGTAGCTGACCGACCTCAAAAGTTGGATCGTTTGGGCATCTTGGCTCAAGAGCGCCAATGCGCCGCTGGACGCGCCTAACGGCACGATGCCGAGTTCGAGGACGGCGCGTGCCACTTCGTCCGGTGTGAGCGCCGTGGTGAGCGCGGCGGTGACGCGTTGGAGTGCACCAATGCGCGCCGCATTCTCTTCGGCGCGGGCGCGGGCGCGTTCTTGGGCTTGGTACAATTCCGCGTTTTCGAGCGCAATGGCGGCGCGGCGCGCAATCTCTTGACCAAAATTGACATCCGCCCGCGTGTATGTGCGTTCAGACGTGGTATAACCAACGTTCATCACCCCAAACACGCGCCCGCGCACAATCAGCGGCAGAATCATCAGCGACCTGATTTGCAAACCGTCGAACAATTCTGTCGCGCGTTCCGTCGGCAGGTGCGTACGAAATTCGGGGGCCGGCAGTTCGGGATAAAACGCAAGTTCACCGTTGCGCGCAACCCGTCCACTGGGACTGTCCGGGTCATCCACGCGCGGGTGATAACTCGACACCAGTTCCCATGTCAACGTTTCCTGTGCCGGGTCAAAATGCGCGACGGCAATCGGTTGGAGCTCTTGGTCATTTACAATGTCCACGACCGCGTAATCCGCAAACGCGGGCACCATCGCGTGCGTCATGCGTTGCAAAGTTTCTGACACATTCAAAGACGCGGCAAGTTCCGCGCTGATGGTTGCCAACAGTTCGCTGCGTTGCTGCTCGTGTTCCGCGGCGTGGCGCGCCTCGCGTTCTGCTTGATACAAACGCGCGCGGTCCAGCGCCTGCGCGCACTGCTGCGCCAGTGCCGTCAAGAACTGAATGTCCGCCGCGCTGACCTGTTTCTCCTTTTCAAAACTGCAATGCAGTGCGCCGATGGCTTGGTCATTTGCTACCAGCGGCAAGGTGATTTGACTGCCCCACAGCGATTCCGCCACCCCAATCTGCGGATAACGTGTCGCCAGGTCTTGCGAGCTCAGATACAACAATTCGCGCGAATGCAGGACATCACCCATCGGCGTTGCCAGCCGCGCGGGGAATCGTTTCCAATGATTGGTGTTGTTGGCTTGGTAGCCAAATGTTCCGAGCACTTCCAAGTCCTCGCCGTCATGCGTCAGCAGCGCAATACTTCCCCCGCGCGCATCAACGGCCGGGATTCCCAGGTTGAGTGTGATGTCCGCAATTTCTGCATGCGTGAGCGCCGCCGAGAGTGCCGCCGTGACGCGCTGGAGCGCGCTGATGCGCGCCGTGTTTTGTTCTGCGAGCGCGCGGGCTTGCTGCTCCGCTTCGTACAAGCGCGTGCGGTCAATTGCCTGGGCAGTCTGCTGGGCAAGCGCGTTCATGAACGCTTCATCGCGCTCATCAAATTCGCGTTCGTCCAAAAATGTCAGCCCGACCACACCCAGCACACGTCCTTTGAGAATCAGAGGAATGGCTGCCCATGCGTTGCCAATAAGCCCTCTCTGGCGTTCAAAAACTTCGGGATACTTGTCGCGCAGCATTTGTGCACCGCTCAGCAAAATGGGCACTCCTGTTACGACCGCTTCCGGCATCGGCGCGCGCGTGTGAATGGTCACATTGCGCCACGCTTCAACAATTTCGGGTTCATAGCCAAAGCCGTGAATCGGTTCAAGGGTGTGTCCATCCTCAGAGAGGAGCCATACGCTGCCTGCGTGCGCCCCGAGTGCGGCAATGCTTTGCTCCAACGCGATTTGCGCCGCTTGCGTAGCCGTCAGCGCAGAACCGAGCGCAGCGGTTACGTTTTGCAGTGCGCTGATGCGAATCGAATTTTCTTCAATCTCCTCACGCGCGGCTTGTTCCTGCATAAACAGGGTGGCATTGTCGAGTGCCACCGCGGCGCGCCGCCCAATCTCTTCGCCCGTCAACAAGTCTTGGAACGAGAAACGCCGCGCCGTATCCGGATTGGAAAATGTGATTGCCCCGAACGTGCGCCCGCGCGCAATCAGCGGCACAATCATGTACGATTTCAGCCGCAGACGTTCGACGACGATGCGGTAATCGCGCGCGGTGGGATTCATGGCGACATCGGTGACCCATTCGGCTTTGCCGCTGCGAATGACTTGCGGAGTGCCGTGTTCGGCATCAGGGTCAAGCGGTTGCTGTGCCGCCCACTCGCGAATAATCGCTTCCTTCTCCGGCTGGACATGCGCCAGCGTGGCGAGGCGAATCGAGCCGTCATCGGCAACGAGATTAATCACGCACCATTCCGCGAAACGCGCGACGACCAAACGCGCGAGGCGTTCCATGCGCGTTTCATGGTCGAGCGACGTGATGATTTCACTGCTCGTTTCGGCAACCAATTGCAAACGCGCTTGCGCCGCTTGAGATTCCTGATAAAGCCAAGCATTGTCGGCGGCAAGACTCGCGCGGCGCACCAGCTCTTGCGCCAATTCGACATCGTTCGCCGTGTACTTTTTGTCGGCGTCGGACAGGGCAAACGTGACCGCGCCGAGAATGCGTCCGCGCGCTTGCAGCGGAATGCAAATGTACGCTTCCAAACCCAACAGCTGCAAAGATTTTAGGTGTTCCGCATCGCGCGCCGCTTCGTGCAGGACCGTTGGCGGGACCTCATTCAAAAATTCGACTTGCCCTGTCCGGATTACATAGGACACGAGATGATTTGCATTCTTGTCCAACGCATACTGCTGTGGGCGCGCGGTGATGGCTTGAATTTTTTCGGCATCGCGGTGGACAAAGGCGAGGCGGCGAATCATGCCGTCCTCGGTCAAGGCGTGCACGGCGCACCAATCGCCGAGCGCGGGGACGGCAAGTTGGGCAATCGTACGAAGCGTCGCGTCATAATCGAGAGAGGCATTCAAGCGACTCGTCGCGTCGTCCAAAAAGTCCTTGGACCGTTCTGCCTGCTTGCGTTCGGTGATGTCAATCACGCTCACCAACACGCGGTCAATCTGCTGGTCGGGCGGTGGAAAAGTGACGCTGAGGAAAAATTCGCGGCGTTCGCCTTGCAAGGTGCGCGCAGGCACTTCGGCTTGAAAATAACCGCCGCCGTTGGCAATGACCGCCAACTCGTCGGCAAAAATGGGGAGCGAGTCGGGGGTAAAACCGCGGTCAAGCGCGCCAAGCAATTCCTCGCGCGTTTTTGCGCCGAGCATCCTGAGCGTTTCGGGATTCACATCGTTGACAACCGCTTTTTGCGCCGCCGCGCGGACAAACTCGGGATGCTCCGTGAGATACTGCCGAATATCAGTCACATCGTTTGCGCGAACCTGGTTAAGCATTTCGCGAACGACGGTGAAATCTTCTTCCCACAAAGAAACGGTCGCGGTCTCAAAAATGGTGCGATAGCGCGCTTCGGACGCGCGGATGCGTTTTTCGACCTGTTTGCGTTCGGTGATGTCAATGATGGAAAGGAGCGCGAACTCGCCTTCGGCAGTGGTGATTGGATTCAGTCCAATCTCGACGGGGACTTGTGTGCCGTCTTTCCGCAGCAACGCCAAGTCGCGCCCCATGCCCATTTTGCGTACCTGCGGCGCAGCAAAGAAACCTTCACGATAGGCCCCGTGACGTCGGCGGAAAGGCTCCGGCACGAGCTTTTCGACGGTCAAGCCGACGAGTTCCTCGCGTGTGTAACCAAAAAGCTGTTCGGCTTGAGAATTGGCGACGGTAATGCTGCCCGCGCGATTGACCATCAACACCGCGTTGGGCATAAATTCAATCATCAGGCGCAAACGGTCTTGACTCTCTTGCAGCGCCTGTTCGGCGAGCTTCCGCTCGGTAATGTCAACGCTCGCACCGACAAAGCCCTGAAAGGTACCATCCTGGGCGCGGCGGGGTGTAGCCGTCGAGCGCATCCAACGATATTGCCCATCGTGCCGGCGAAAGCGAAATTCTTTTTCAAAGAACGACTGCTGCTCGAACGCGCGCAGATATGCGCTGAGGTAGGAGGCGCGGTCATCGGGATGGACAAATTGGCTCCAATCATACCCCGCCACGTCAACCTGCGACTCTACTCCCAGAAAGTCCAAGTACTCGCGATTCACAAACTCGGCGCCGTTCAAGCCATTGACCCAAAGCAAGACCGGTGAACCGTCAGCCAACATCTGAAAGCGCTGTTCCGATGCGCGCAGTTTTTGCTCGGTTTCTTTGCTTTCGGTAATGTCAACAATAGTCCCAACCAAGCGTTCGGGCAGGGAGCCGCCGTTGTAGATGGCTTCGCCGCGCACGGACACCCAACGCACCGCGCTGTCGGGACGCACAATGCGATGTTCCAGCTGCAGGCGTCGAATGGTGCCCTGGTCGCGGAAGGCGCGTACCATTGCCTCCACAGTCGCGCGGTCATCGGGATGAATCAACGCAAGCTGACGGTCATAATCGAGATAGTCGTCCGGAGCGAGCCCATAGATGGCTTTGCCTTGCGGTGACCAATTGCGTGTCTGTGTGACCAAATCAAAATCCCAAATGCCAATCGCGCCCGATTGAGTGGCGAGACGCAAACGATTTTCACTTTCTCCCAGTGCCTGTTCGGTATTGTGGCGCGCAACCGCAAACGCAAGCTGTCGCGCAATCAAGAGGGCAAGTTCGCGTTCTTTGCTGCTAAACGAATGCGGCACGTTGTAATAGACCATGAACTTGCCGATGACCTTGCCGTCGTTCACGAGCGGAATGAAAGCGAGCGCGCCGATGCCTTCGTTGCGAATTGTCGCGCGCAGCGGCTCGTCAAGGTCGGCAGCTTCCACGTCGTTCATCAAAATCGGTTCGGGATTTTTCGAGTCGGGCTTCCAGGGGGAGTGACCTGAGGTAGCATGGCGATACGCCTCGGACAGACCGCGCCAACTGACAAAGCGCATAACACCCGCATCGTCAAAAAACAAGATGGAGGCGCGGTCACACTGCAGCGCCTCCAAAATTGCATCGAGGGACGCATCGTAAATGTCCTGAAGCGATTGCGTACGCTGCAGTTGGTCGGTCAATTGATACAAGACCGCTTGACGGCGCGCGCTGAGCTGCAACGCTTGTTCGGCGGCTTGGCGCGCCGAGATATCAGAGGAGACCCCGACAATTCCTACTAACGTGCCTTCCAGATCATAGACCGGCGAATCGGTCACTTGCGCGGGAAAGGAGGTGCCGTCGCGGCGCTTGACCAAAAGTTCACCCGACCAACTTTGCCCGCGCCGCACCTGTTCCATAATCTCTAACGCTTGCTCGCGGGAAGCATCCGTTGGCGTAACCTCGATGATATTTTGACCAATGACTTGGTCAGCCGGCCAACCGTAGAGCTTTTCGGCAAAATGATTCCAGTACGTAATCGTGCCGTCCAAATCTGTCGCGATGACCGCCTGCTCGACGGTATCCAGCAGATTCGACTTGAAACGGATTTCTTGCTCGACGCGTTTGCGTTCGGTGACATTGCGCGCCACGACAGACGCCCCGACAACCTTCCCTGTCTCATCCCGCAGGGGCGAAATCGTCACCGAGACATCTACGCGCGTGCCGTCCTTGCGAAGACGCACCGTATCAAAGTGGTCAATCTTTTCCCCGCGCGCGATGCGCGCCATGATAGATTGCAGTTGATGTTTTCGTTCCGGTGGAAAAATGATGAGGACAGACTTGCCAATCACCTCGTCGCGCGTATAGCCATACAAACGTTCTGCCGCCGGATTCCAGTCGAGCAGAATTCCATTCAAGTCTTTGGCAAGAATCGCGTCGTCCGAATCGCGCACGATGGCGGCGAGCCGCGCTTGACTACTCAAGCCGATCTGACGCAATAGAAAATAGCCGATTTGTGTTGCAAGGGTGCGTCCCAGTTCAATAATGTTTGCATCCGGTTCGAGCGTTTGCCGGGTGAACGCTTCGAGCACGCCGACAAATTGTCCGCCCGCAATCAAGGGAAACGCAAACGCGCTCGACAACCCGGCATGTGCAGCGAACGCCGCGCGCGGAAAGTTTGTTTCTACGCGCACATCTTTGACCCACACCACATCACGCTGCGCCCACACGCGCCCCGGCAAGCCGACGCCTTGCCCCATCGTCATATCACACGTCGCCGCCGCAAAGTCCGCGAGCAACACATCATCCGGACGGTGCCACACCACCAAAGGGCGCAACACCTGCCCCATGGTATCAAGTTGCCACACCGCAGACTCGTCCCAACCCAATTCGCGGCACAACGCCTCAAGCAGGCGCGGCGCGGCTTGGCTCAATGAGAGCGATTCGGCAAGGATATTTGCAATCTGGGAATGAATCATAACTTTTTGGTTAGAGGCTTTCCTTACAGTGTCAGAAAACCACAAGGAACAATTTCCTGTGCAGAGGTCACAAACGGTCCCCGTTCGTCAGTCAACTTGATGAATGACAGGGCGACTCGATACGCTTGGTATTTGAGCTTGAGAATTCGAGTCGCATGCGCCCGGTTCTTGCCGCATGAGCTCTAGAAATTATAACTCTGACGCGCAAATTCGCTATCAGTTAAACGATGTATCGCTTGTAGGACAAAGGATGACACAAGCCCTTGACGAATTACCGACACAAAAATCGTGCATTCACTGATAGAACGCGCCGGAGAAATACGCTACGCTCCCTCTACATGGAGCAAAAAATGTTTCGCTATGCCTGCGCCTCGCGCCTGCATCCTTCGTCCCTCCTTTGCAAAGGCGGCGTGTGGGCGCTTTTGATTGTCCTTTTTCTCTTTCAACATCTCACCACTGTTCTCGCGCAAGAGCCGCCGCACAGTTTGAAAATTACGCGCGAGGGACAGAGTCAAGAATTGGCAAGCCAAGGTCTCACACCGGACAAATATATCCCTGTTTGGTTGGAAACAAAACTCGCAGCGCGCCCAGTACCCTGCCAGAATATTACGTTGGTGGGAACAAATTTTGACGCGGCAAAAGCGTTGACGGCTGCGGTTGATGTTGTAGTGACAGGCGCATACAAACTATTCAGCCTTCCAAGCACCGCCGACAGCGCCGGCAAAGGGGATGTGAAATGCGACGGCTCGTTGTACGTTCCCATACAGGAAATGATTCCGCCGCAAGACCGCTTGTCCAAAGTGCAGAATGTGCCGGAATTGTACACGGTGCGCATGACGGAAATTTTTATGATGGGGGGCGGCATTGCGCTGGTCGTCGTTCTGGGAAGCTTGGTCTGGAAAGCGCGGAGCCGCACATGAAACGAATTCCTTTCTGGTTTACCACAATCCGTGTGTCTGTTGTGCTTGCTCTGGGGCTATTCGCCGTCGGCATCCTTTATTTGCTCATCCTGCTATTTCTGATGCGGCAATAGGTCGTCCAGGAGGAACGATATGTACAGCAAAATCAAATTTTTAGGGCATCCGTTGCACCCAATGCTTGTTGCCTTTCCCATTGTGCTCTACACCGCCGCACTCGTCGGCTTTGTGCTGTATGCGTGGCAAGGGGATGTCTTTTGGTTTCGACTTGGATTCGTCGCTAACATCGCGGGGGTCGTGATGGCACTCGTTGCGGCTGTGCCGGGTTTTCTGGATTGGGCGCTCGGCATTCCAGGCGAACATGAGGCAAAGCGCGTTGGCACGACACACATGGCGTTAAATGTCACCGCGCTCGTGTTGTTTGCATTGAACGCGTGGCTGTTGTGGGACCAATGGACGGCGACAGCCCCGAATTTGAAATGGGCGCTGCTCTTGACCGCACTCGGCACACTGGTCACAGTAGGCGCCGGCTATTTCGGATATGAATTGATTCAGCGACATCACGTCGGCGTCGATTTGACGCCGGAACAAGCGCGCTATGAACCGACGAGCGCGGAACGAACACGCAGTCAGGGCGCGTATCGGCGTGTGTGACATTCCGTCACACAACCCGCTTCGCGTCGTTAGAACTGATAACCCTTTGTAAGGAGATGGATATGGCACTGGAAAATCTGCATGATTTATTCGTTGACAAACTCAAAGACCTTTACAGCGCAGAAAATCAAATCATCAAAGCATTGCCGCGTATGATCAAAAGCGCCACTTCGACAGAACTGCAGCAAGCACTGCAAGACCACTTGAACGTGACCGAAGCCCAAGCCAAGCGCCTGGAACAAGTGGCTGACCTGATTGGGGAACGCCCGCGCGGCAAGAAATGCGTTGGCATGGAAGGGCTCATCGAGGAAGGCAAGGAACTGCTCAAGGAAAAAATTGACGCCGACGTTTTGGACGCCGGAATTATTGCGGCGGCGCAAAGCGTTGAACATTATGAAATTGCCGGCTATGGCACTGCCGTTGCCTGGGCAAGACTGATGGGACACGATAACGCTGCCGACATGCTGCAGCAATCGTTGGACGAAGAAAAAGAAGCCGACGTTTTGTTGACAACTCTCGCCGAAAACATGATCAACACAATGGCAGACGATGAAGAAGATGACATGGAAGAGGAGACAGAAGAGGAAGGAGAGTTGGCTACGACGTCAACGTGGAGAACGTGAACTATGTTACGAGCAAGTGATGTAATGACACGCGCGATTGCCAGCGCCACACCTCAAACACCGATTTCACAGGTCGCCACCATGATGCGCGACCTCAACATCGGCGATGTGCTGGTGCTGGAACAAGGCAAGCTGCGCGGAATCGTGACCGACCGCGACCTCACAATCAATGTGTTGACGAACGGCGCAAATTCGAATGCGCCCGTCGAACGGTACATGACAACGGAAGTTGTCACGGGGTCGCCGGACTGGACACTGGAGCAAATCGCCCACGTCATGGGCGAACATCAAATTCGCCGCTTGCCGATTGTGCAGGATGAAACAGTGGTCGGCATTGTCTCGTTGGGCGATGTCGCACTGCACACTTCAAAGCGGGAAAAAGTTGGCGAGTCGCTCAAGAATATCTCGGACTCGACGCGGGTGCGCTTTAACAACGCGTCGCCTCTGGGAAAATTGGCGAGCTTGGCCATTCCGCTTGCGCTCGGCGCGGCGGTGCTGTTGTTTGCGAATTCAAAAACGGGCAAACAGATGCGTCGCCAGTTGCAAAAAAGTGATGTAGCGGAACGCGCAAACAGTGCGATGAACAACGCGGTGCGCGCACTTCAAGACCCGCGCACGCGCCAAGCCGCGCTCGACAGTTTGAGCGCGCTCGGTGTGCCGGACAAGGCGCGCCGCGTGCTGCAAGAGAGTGTGTATACGCTCGCAGACCCAAAAGCGCGGGCGGAAATGACAAACGGGTTGACACGCGAAACTGCGCGCATGTCCGCGCATGCTCTGCACTTGGCGGACCAGGTCCGTCATCAAGCCGAGCAAGTGCCTCAGCATGTGGCGCGGCGTTTTCAACAACCCAAACGGAAGCGATTTTTTTTCGCATAAGCGAAAAAATTTCGCATGTGACGAAGCGTGTGCGTTATCCGGGTAGATAACGGACGCGCTTCACGGAGAAACAAAATGAATACAACATCTCGCACGACGACGAAACAGAACATTGATTACAACACGTACTATAGCGGTCGCCAGACGCTTGGCGCGCTGTTCCAGAATCGCAGCGATGCCGAAAACGCGATTAACGCCCTCAAAGCGCGCGGTTTTCGCGGTGACCAGGTCGGTATTGCCATGCGCGACCGCAATGAGCAAGGCAAGCTGATGGAAGATACCGGCTCCAAGGCGGCGGATGCCGCCGCGACCGGTGCGGTCAGTGGTGGTCTGCTCGGCGGCGTCGTCGGCTTTTTGGTCGGCGTCGGCGCATTGGCGATTCCGGGTATCGGACCGGTGGTGAGTGCAGGTATTCTTACCACAGCGTTGGGTACGGCAGGCGCAACCGCACTCGCCGGCGCGGGCATCGGCGCGGCGACGGGCGGAGTTGTCGGCGCGTTGATTGGCATGGGCATTCCCGAATCCGAAGCCACGTACTTTGAAAGTGGTTTCCGCCAAGGACATGTGCTTGTGACGGTCAACGCCGGTTCACGCATTACCGAAGCCGCAGAGATTCTGCGACAGTACGGAGGCGATCTCGGCGCGAGCACGATGAGCTAACGCTCACGCCGCGGGTCTTGATTCTGACACCGCCCGACGGAACGTGTTTCCGTTGAGGCGTGGTCAGAATTCTTACGAGAGGGGATGGCAGAGTTCCATCCCCTCTCTACAAGACGAATTTTCTTTATGGATTTTAACGAACTCGCCTTGACTGCCGCGCGCGCGATTGTGATTTATGTTTTTGTTTTGATTGTCCTGCGCTTGATGGGCAAACGGACGGTGGGGAATTTTACGGCATTTGATTTGATTGTTGCCTTTATTATCAGCGAAGTAGTGGATGAACCGATTTACGGGGATGTGTCCATGGCGCAAGGTTTGCTTGCGATTGGGGTTGTCGCCGCTGTGCATTACGTGAATTCTTTTTTGAGTTATCACTTTCCAAAATTTGATGAACTGGCAGGCGGGAAACCGCGGCTCTTGATTGAAAAAGGAAAAATGCTGCGCGAGGCGATGAGCGCGGAACACGTTAGCGCTGCAGAACTGAAAGCGCTGCTCCGCGAGTTGGAGGTGCAGGATATCCAAGATGTCGAACGCGGCATGTTGGAGGTGAATGGACGGCTGTCGGTACTCAAGACCGAACCCGCGCAAGAATTGGAAAAACGCGATTTGGAAAAATTGAAAGCTTGAGCGCCGATGGAGAAACTTTTGGGAATCGCGCTGCGCGTCGTTATCGTCTATGTGTATTTGTTGGTGACGGTGCGGCTCAGCGGCAAACGAACCATTGCCGAAGGCACACCGTTTGACCTGGTTGTTGCTTTCATCGTGAGTGATTTTCCCGACGACATCATTTGGGGATGGGTGCCCGTTGCACAGGGCATCACCGCAATCACCACAGTGGTGTTGCTGCACGCGACAGTGGTGTTTGCAATGTATCACTCTGATGTTCTGCGGCGGCTGATTGAATCCGAACCGTCGTTATTTGTTGAAATGGGAAAACCGGTTCGACACAATTTATCATTTGAAAAAATCAACGAATTCGACTTGACTGCCATGCTGCGCGAACACAACATTTCAGACATGCGTGATGTGCAGAAGGCGCGGCTTGAGCCAAGCGGGCAGCTGTCCGTTGAACGGACGCCGCAAGCCGAGTATGCGCGTAAACGCGATCTGAACGCAAACGCATGAAACGAATTTTTGCATTGCTCCTCGTGTTCAGCCTTACAATCTTTCTTTTGGCGCAAGCGCTTGGTTTTGAACTCGTACAAACATGGCTCGTTCCGCAACCCGACCGGGTGGCGCAGAATTTTGTGTCACAGTTGAACGCCACGCGGTACGACAAGGCATTGGAAGAATTGAACGCTGCGCTGCGTAACGAGGAAGGCGCGCGGGGCTTGGAACAATTGGGCAGCGGCCTACAAGCAAAATTTGGCGCGTACGAACTTGGACTCGAAGGCGAAACACAGCGCCAAGGAACTCGCGCACGGTACGCCGGAGTGTTGGAAACACAATTGCAGGGTTCGCAAGAAATCGAATTCGAATTGGAACGCAATCACGAAACCCAGCGGTGGGAAATCTCGACCTTGAATCATTTAAAACAACTTGCCCAACCTTGACCGACTGATTGAATAATGACAAAGCAATCCGCGCCGCGCAGACCGCGCCCTTTACACCGAAAACCGCCTGTGCGTCTCACACGCAATGACAAACTCGTACTCAAGCGCGCTCGCATTCTGCCGCGCGGGAAAACGTCAAAAACCAGAAAGGAATCCAATCATGAATCTTCAAAACAATGAGCTGCTCCGAAATTTGAATCTCGGAGGCATCAATTTGCAGAATCTCCACATGAGCGATGTCAAGCGCGCGATGCCGTTCGCCGGTGTCGCGTTAATTCTTATGGGGCTTGTGCGTCGTTCCCGGATGAGCGTTTTGCTCGCCGCGCTCGGCGGCGGTCTTGTGTACGAGGGCTTGCGTTCCGGGGGTGCCAACGGCGGCAACCTGTACGAAAAAGGGATGCCGACACAGCGCAGCATCGAACACGGACACGGCTTTCGCGTCGAACAAGAAGTGGTGGTGAATCGCTCGCGCGAAGACCTTTATCGCTTTTGGCACAATTTTGAGAATCTGCCGCGCATCATGCGCCATCTCGAATCCGTTAAAGTCATCAATCCGGTGCGTTCGCACTGGGTGGCAAAAGCTCCTGCGGGAACGCAAGTGGCGTGGGACGCCGAGCTCATCAACGATGTCGAGAACGAACGCATCGGCTGGCGCTCGATTGAAGGAGCGGCAGTCCCGAATGCGGGTTCGGTGACATTTGAACCTGCGCCCGGTGGACGGGCAACAGTGGTGCGCGTGAACCTGAAATACGACCCGCCGCTCGGTCCTCTCGGCGCGGCAGTTGCCAAAGTATTTGGTACGGACCCGGCACAAACCGTTGCCGAAGATTTGCGTCGTTTCAAACACATGATGGAAATGGGCGAAACGATGCCCGCGAATATGTGATTGGCAAAACAATCAGCGCGAAGAAATTCGCGTTCGTTTTGTGTGTTCAGGCAAGAGACCTTTCGTGGTTTGTGCGCTGCGTACCACGCGAAACCACGAAAGGTCTCTTATTGTTCCGTCTCATCTTTTGATGCGGGATTCAGCTCCCAGCGGTCACGGTCACGCTTTTGTAATTTTTCTTCGGTCTTGAGCGGCTCGTCGTCTTGATAGACGACTCCCACCGCTGCGCCCAGTTCGTCCACAATGTCCTGGTCGGGTGTTGGCACGGTGCCGCCCACCGCTTCTTCCCCCACATCGTTGGCGCGTTCCCAGTCTGCGTCCATGTCGCCGCCGGACAATTCCGGGGATTCGGAATTGTGAACATGGAGGGTTTTGGCGAAATCATTGCCTGCGGTCTCGACGCGTTCGGTCTCTTGCAGTACGTCCACGACTTGCGGGTCAGGCACATAGTCCCAGGCGGCGCCGCTCGCCGTGCCGAGCAAGGGCTGACTGTCATTCAGCGCGAGGATAGTTTCACCGCCGAGCGGCTGTTCATCAATTTCGATGTGCGGCACGACGGGATTTTCGCGCACGTCCGCACTCGGCGTGCCGGTGTTGCGCCGACGCGATTTGGTTTTGGTTTTTGTTCCGGTACGTTTCTGTTTTGGCATAATCGTTTCACATTGAAACGCGCGAGCATCACCATTGATACTCGCGCGTTTGAATTCAGAAAAAGTCAAAGGTCTTGGGATTTTTCGTTGCGGCGTTCTTTGTACGAATCCTGTCCGTATGCGCCTTCTTGTCCTCCGTCGCTCACACCGCTTTCGACAAAGGAAGGAGTGCCGTCGCGGCGTTGGTCTTGCGGCTGTGTTTCGCCGTCACGTTCTGACTGCGGCAAGGTCGGACGTTGATTTGTATTGCGAATCGGTTCTTGAGTGCCCCGGTCACGCTGTTTGTTTGGGTCCCGCGTCGAGTTCTGCGGATTGCTTTGGTCCCATTCCTGCAGCGGGTCGCGCACACTTTCCGACGTGCTCTCGTCGGGATTCAAATCGTTCAAACGCGCGGGGTCTTCGCCGCGTGGGGTTTCCTCACGCGGAACAGCGTGTCGTTCGTGTTCACCGGTTTCCATTCTCGTTTCTCCTTGCTTTGTTATAACGAGTGCGCGTCGTGTTTGTAACGAAAACGGTGAGAAACAAAAATGTTCCCCGCGCCTAAAAATTTTCGAGACCGGATTGCGCGCGACAAAAAAAAATAGTCATGTACCTGCCGACACGCTCTGGATACAAAAGTTTTTCGCGCGCATCACGAATATATGAACCGCACGTTAGAGAGACTGAATCATCGCGAGTGAATTGTTCAAGAGCTGTGGGCTCAAACAAGCGAATGAAAATGGGGGAGGGTACGACAAATTGTGATGAACTTGACCGCACAATTTGTCGTACATTTTCTGAGGAGCCAAAGGAATGCCTGGATCCCTTGAGAGTCCCGCGCTGCTTGCGTTTTCGCACCTGCGTTGGGATTTTGTCCTGCAGCGTCCGCAACATCTTTTATCCCGGGCCGCACAAACACGACGCGTCATTTTCTGGGAAGAACCGGAGTTGGATTCAACCGAGCCGGCTCTCCGGGTGGAACCGCGCGCGGCGAATGTGTGGATGGCGCGTCCGCATTTGCCGCCGCATTTTTCGCACGCGGAGGGTGAAGCGGCGCAAGCGCGATTGCTAGATGAATTGTTGGAACAGTTTAACCTGCGCTCGTACGTGTCCTGGTACTATACGCCAATGGCGCTCGGTTTCACCGCGCACTTGCAGCCGCACTTGATAGTGTACGACTGCATGGATGAGCTGTCGTTGTTTCGTGATGCGCCGCGTGAATTGTTGACGCGCGAAAGAGAATTGTTTCGCCGCGCGGATTTGGTGTTCACCGGCGGTCAGAGTTTGTACAACGCCAAGCGTACACAACACCCGCGCGTGTATGCGTTTCCGAGCAGCGTGGACAAACAACATTTTGCGCTCGCACGGCGCGCGGTCGTTGAACCAACAGACCAGGCACCCATTCCGCACCCACGCCTTGGTTTTTTTGGCGTAATTGACGAACGCATGGACTTGGACCTGGTTGCCGCCGTCGCGGAGGCGCGTCCCGACTGGCATCTCGTCATGCTCGGTCCGCTTGCAAAAATTGACGCCGCAATATTGCCGCAACGCGCAAACATTCATTATCTCGGAAGCAAAACCTACCCGGAATTACCAAATTATTTAGCGGGGTGGGATGTCGGGTTGCTGCCTTTTGCGCGCAACGAGTCCACCCGCTTTATCAGTCCGACGAAAACGCCGGAATATCTGGCGGGCGGCAAGCCGGTTGTGTCAACACGCATCACCGATGTTGTCGAACCGTACGGCAATCTGGGGCTTGTACAAATTGCAGATACACCCGAAGACTTTATCCGCGCGAGTGAGTACGCCCTCACGCGCCAGGCAAAGGATTCGCACTGGCTGGCACGCGTGGACAATTTTCTCGCGCGATTGTCGTGGGACGCGACGTGGGAGCAGATGGCGCAACGGATAGAGGAGGCGTTGCAAGCCAAGACCCGGGACAGAGAAAGGGCAAGCACAGTTCCGCTGCACGAATTACAAAAACAGGATGGAATGACAGTAGGTGACAACGCTTTGGATTTTGAAATGCGTTGAGAGAGAAGGGCGCCGCGCGAGATTCGTGCTGCGCCTTTACTAGAAATGGACAGATATGTTTGACTATTTAATTGTGGGCGCCGGTTTTGCGGGGAGTGTGATTGCCGAACGCCTCGCGCATTCGGCTGGCAAGCGCGTACTCGTCATTGACAAGCGCAATCACATCGGAGGCAATGCGTACGACCATTACAACGACGCGGGCATTCTGGTACATCGCTACGGTCCGCACATCTTTCATACCAATTCCCAAGAAATTTTCGAGTACCTTTCGCGTTTCACAGAATGGCGTCCGTATCAACATCGCGTCCTCGCGCATGTGGACGGGCAGCTGCTGCCGATTCCGATTAATCTGACAACCATCAATCAACTGTACGGACTGAATCTCAATTCGTTCGAGATGGAAGAATTTTTGAACAAGGTCGCAGAAAAACGCGAGCCGCTGTGTACCTCCGAAGATGTTGTGGTGAACCGCGTCGGGCGCGAATTGTACGAAAAATTTTTCCAGAACTATACGCGCAAGCAGTGGGGGATTGACCCGTCCGAGCTCGATGCCGCGGTAACGGCGCGCGTGCCCGTACGAACGAATCGCGATGACCGTTACTTTTCAGACAAGTTTCAAGCGATGCCGCGTTTTGGTTATACGCGCATGTTCGAAAATATGCTCGACCATCCCAATATCAAAATCATGTTGAACACGGATTTCCGCGAAATTGCCAAAGAGATGAACTTTCAAGAAATGATTTACACCGGACCTGTGGACGAATTTTTCGATTATCGGTACGGGAAACTTCCGTATCGTTCGCTCGAGTTCAAACACGAAACGCATGATGTCGAAAAATATCAACCGGTTGCGGTAGTGAATTTTCCAAACGAACATCTCTACACACGCGTCACGGAATTTAAATATCTCACCGGACAGGAACATCCCAAGACGAGCATCGTGTACGAATATCCGCGCGCGGAAGGCGACCCGTATTATCCGGTGCCGCGTCCCGAAAACGCGAAACTGTACAGCAAATACAAAGCGCTGGCGGACTCGCTGTCGAACGTACATTTTATCGGACGGCTCGCGACGTACAAGTATTACAACATGGACCAGGTTGTCGGACAGGCGCTCGCGTTGTTCAAGAAATTGAGCGCCCAGCGCAGTCGAACGGCTGCGCCGGACCCCCTGCCCGTAAAACTTGCTCCGCGCCTCTTTGCCAACAACGGCAACGGCGCGCATGTGGCAACGCCGGGTTAACAGTGAGGCAATACAAAACAAATCCGTGTCAAGCGCGCGCTTGGCACGGATTTTGTTTTACATTCAAAAAATCACAATGCGCTTCCCACTTCCGCTTCAACGGTGCGGCGCGAGGCAATTTTTTGCAGCATATCACGCAGGAGGATTGTTGCGACAGGATGTTTGAATTCGCTTGTAATGTGTTCGCGCAAACGGAATGTACAAATCCACAACTCGCCGTCGCCGATGCGGCGGCGTCCGATTAAGGCGACGGTGTGATGAATCCACCCGATGAACAGCCCCGCGTACACATCGGCGCCAAAGTCGCGCGGGTGAAAACCCGTGATGACATATTCGGGCGTCAAATCCGCAAATGCGAAATCTACGAGCCGGTGTGTCGGCAAATCCTGAAACAATTTATCCTGGCGAATCCAATTGAAATTGCTCGCCCAATCGCCCTGCCACTTGCGCCCCTCGCGCGGTTGAATTTCGACCGGACCGAGAAACGTTTGCTGTGCGTCTTTGTCTTGCGCAATCCACAAGGCGCGTCCGCCGCGCTGCACGTATGCGCGTAGTTCGTCCGTCATCGTGCTGACCACAATCACATCGGCGGCGCTGAAATCCTCCGTCAACGCATAGCCCAACGCGCGCAACGGTTCTTGCCAATCGGGGGATGCCACAATTTTGATGGTGGGAATTTCGTGCCGCGCAGGAAAAAAGTAAAGCGTTTGGGTGTTGCGTGTGACGAGATTCTCTTGCGCGTCGAACAATTCCATTTTCAATTCGACGCGCGTACTCGAATCCAAGCGCGGCACGCGGAATGAAATCGTGCCGAGTTTGGTAATGTTTGCGGCAAGAGGATTTAACTGTTGAACGCTGCCCTTGATTTTTGAAAACGCGTCCAGCGTTTGGGCTGTGGCATCGTTTTGCTCCAAAAAGGCGGCCGGTCTATCCGACACCGCGTCCGTTTTTTCTGTACCGAAAGCGAGTGACCAGTCCATGCGCGAATTTTCAAGATTCGCCAAAGAGAAATGGGAGAGGGTAAGCGGAATGCTGCACTCTTCGCCCTCCCAAAAAACAATGCGCGTCCAACTTGGCACGAGCGCATCCGCACCGTTGATGTTGGCAAGCATATCGTAATGCACTTTGGGATTGCGGCATTGGTCGAGCAAGCCGTTGCTTTCCCAATGCACATCGGTAAATTCGGTAATGATGTAACCGACGATGCTGGGATGCAGACGAATTTGTTCAATTTGATATTTGAGCGCGTAAAACTGCATCCATTGACTGGCGCGCGCGAGTGACGACAAATCCCCAAACACCTGGTCGAGCCGCCACAATTTGAATCGTTCTTGAACGGCGTGCGGATACACCGAGCCGTCGGACCACTCACTGCCGGTTTCAAACCACCACGGGTCTTGACCGTCATGGCACGCGCGTAATTTTTCGACATCGGGCAAACCCCAATTGCCAAATTCGGAAATCACGAGCGGTTCATTGCCCGTGCGCCGCACCTGACGCGCCAGCGCGCGCGGCAAAGGATTCCACGGGTCGCGCAGAAATGCGCGCCACGCCGTGATGTTGTCATACTCGTGCGCGTACACCCACGTCGGGCGCGCGGAAAAATTTTCTACCCAATCGCGCCACTGCCGATAGTGGTCGGGAATGGAATAATAGTTGTGAAAATCTTGAATGTCGGTGACGACATGAAAGTTGGTGAAACATGCCGAGTTGCCGACGACGAGTCGAAACGGGTCGAGCCCTTTCACAATGTCGTACGTTTCGAGCAGCCATTGACGATGGTCGGGGTTCACCGCGAGTTCGACGCCCCAGCTCTCGTTGACAATAGTCCAGATGATGATGCTCGGATGATTCCAATCGCGGCGAATCATTCCTTCGAGCGTATCTTGCGCGCGGCGTTTTACCGTGGGCGTTAAATTTTCCCAGTTTGGCAGTTCCGTCCAAATCAAAATGCCCGCGCGGTCGGCGGCATCGTAATAACGCGGGTCGGTGATTTTGATGTGCGTCCGCAGACAATTCAAGCCCATGTGCCGCGCTTGGGCGAATTGGCGGTCAAGTTCCGCGTCGCTGAACGGCGTGTAAATCATTTCGGGGTAATAGTCCTGGTCGAGCGCGCCGCGCAAATACAGCGGACGCCCGTTGAGCATCAAGTGTCCGTCCGCTGACGTGGAAATGGAACGCATTCCGAAATGTACGCGCACATCGTCGAGCGGTGTCTCGTCGCGTTCTGCCAAGTGCGCGCGAATTTCGTACAAATGCGGCGTGTGCGTATCCCATAACAGCGGATTGGGAATTTCCAGCGTCTTGGAAAATGTACGTGCATGGGCATCCAACTCAATCTCATGTTGCTCGAGCTGATGGAGTGGATTGATCAGCGTCAATTGAATGCGGAGCGGACGCGCAACCGCTTGATTCAATTCAATGTCTACACGCGCGCGTTCGTTGATTACGTCTGGGGTGACATGCAGCTGTGTGATGTGCGTTTCGGCGCGCGCTTCCAGATAAACACTTTGCCAGATTCCGCTAATGGGTCCGTACCAACTTTGTTTGCCGTGCGGAATTTCGCCAAAGGTCACTTCGGTCTCGCCTTGCAAGTCCCCTGCCGCGCCGGGGTCGAGAACGCGCACGACCAATTCATTTGTGCCATGCAGAGTGAGTCCGCGATTGAGGATGAACTCGAACGGCAAGTAGCCGCCTTCGTTGGCGTCAATATATTTTCCATTGAGCCACGCGGCAGTGAAATAATCAACCGCGCCGAAATGCAAAATGTACGTCGGATTCGGCACGGGCGCGTTGACCAACGCGTGCGGCAAGGTAAAACGGAAGCGATACCATGCAACGCCGGTGTAATCTCTCAAGTCCTGAAACTGCGCTTGCCAGGGACCCGGCACGCGAATGCGGCGAACATTTTCGGTTTGCGGTAAGGCATCCGGGTCAAATTGTTGCAGAGGGTCGGGGATAAATTCCCAATATCCATCGAGGGAAAAACGAGTACGTGGCACACAAACTCCTTCATGGGTACTACCTTGTAGAGCTCTCAAACAAGTCGCAGGCTGGATTTCTCGCGGCAGCGGCTTCTTGCCGGTCACCGAACGTGCGAATCCAAAACGATGGACGCGTTTGCATTCTCTCTTTGAGAACGAACACAATAAATTTAACGGACACTGCCATGCTTGACCTGCCGTTTGATAGGACTCTAAGATATAACGAGGTACATAAATTTTTATGACCCGCCGCGCATCGCCGCGCGACGTTACAGATTCGCACGCTCTTCGTTATAGACATCAAACATATCGATGAGGAGGAAGTGATTTATGAGTCTCGGAAACAAGACATTGCTCATTGGGCTTTCGGTGCTTGTGATGCTGGGCATCTTGATGGCTGGTGTAGCGATGGCACAAACACCTTTGACGGTTACGTTGAATGAGCAAAATAGTTCGGGTGAGACAGGGACGACTACGTTGAGCGATTTGGGTAATGGCATGGTGCGCGTCGAGGTGACCGTAAGCGGTGCACCTGCGGGCGTGTCCCAGCCGATGCATATTCACGAAGGCACTTGCGCGAATCTCACGGCTGCGCCGAAATTTCCTTTGAACAATTTGGAAAACGGCACGTCGACGACGGAAATCTCGACGACGCTGGAAGCGCTGCTCGCTTCGCCGCACGCGCTGAATGGACATAAATCAGCCGCCGAGCCGCAAGTGTACGTCTTTTGCGGCGACATTGTCGCTGCCGCGCAGCCGACGGCGACTGTCACCACGGAAGCAACCCCGACTGTTGAAGCGACAAGCACCGTCGCCGCGACAACGACAGCGACGACGGAAGCAACCGCGGCCGCGACCGGGCAAGCCACTGTCACAACGGAAGCAACAGCCGCCGCGACGGCAGAAGCGACCGCTACAGCGGCACCGACCCTTCCGACAACCGGCGCGGGAACGCCGTGGAATGCGCTTGTGCCGCTCCTTCTCGTTGGCATCGTGATGCTTCTGTTGGGTGTGTATGCAAGACGATTGGCACGCCGCTAAACCCTGCAGGTCAAGAATACGAAAAAGTCAGACAGGAAGCGGTTTTGAATCGTCGCTGAATTTATTGAATCGGTTATACCCGTGAGTTCACATCGCCGCACTCGCGAACCTTAACAGATTAAGTCCTCTGCTGCGCGAGACAGTTGTTCGCGTAGGGTCTACAGTTATCACATAACTGTAGTTGACATGTGTTTCTTGAGCGCCGCACTGAATATATCCATCTATATACCTCGTGAGTATATCCAGATGGATAGTCAGTGCGGCGCTTTTCTTTTATCTTGATGCCAATAAAGACGTAGAAGCACATTCATGCTTCGCATCGAGGAGACCACAATGGCACACGAAGAAAAGAAATTGATTGAGCGCGCGACCCGACATGACCCGAAAGCATTCGGCAAACTGTACGAGATGTACTTTGACAAGATTTACAATTATCTGTATTTCAAAACGATGCACCGCAACGAAGCAGAGGACCTCACAGCATTGGTCTTCTTGAAGGCGTGGGAGGCGATTGGGAAATTCGAATGGCAGGGTTATCCCTTTTCGACCTGGCTCTATCGCATCGCGCACAATCAATTGGTGGACCACTATCGTACGCGGCGCGAAGTGCTGCCGCTCGAAGTGGCGGAACATCACGAGTGTGGTGACGACCCCTTTGAAGTGGTCGAACATGCTTCCCTGTTGAACCAGATTCGCGGCACGTTAAAAAATCTGACCCAAGAGCAACAACGTGTGGTCACCCTGCGGTACTTTGAGGGCTATAGCATTTGCGAAATCGCCAAGATGATGAACAAAGCGCCCGATGCCGTACGGGCAATGCAGCACCGCGCACTGCGCGTCCTGCAGCCGCGCGTACGAGCAAACGAAACGCTGGCTCCAAAACGCCGCGCCAATACCGGCGCAACGGTTACGGTATAGCTACAAAAAATCCAAGAGCATGTCGCTCTTGGATTTTTTGTTTGGCTTTATGCTCTTGCCACTTCCATCTGTTCCAACGTGTGCGCCAGCGCGGTGCGTTGACGATACCATTCGCGCGCGAGCGGCTCGGACAACGGACGATTGCCATACACATCGCTGTCACCCCACAAACCATTTTCACACAGTCGCCCGTCATCCCACCCGGAAAAATTCACAATCGGATACCAGCAGATTCCTTGCAGTGGCACACCCATTTGCAGCGCGAGACGCGTCTCCCGTCCCACGTACGCGAGCCATTGCGGCCGCGCGTCATATTCCGTGCTGGTTTCGGCAATGATCAGCGGACGAGCGTAGCGCTCAAAGATTTCTTGCAGAAAAAAGCGCAAAGGCACGTAACGCGCGTCGTCCGCCGCGAGGGTCGCGCCAAAATCATAGTCACTGCGATAAAGCCATTGATTCCACGGATAATAGTCCACGCCGAGAATGTCGAGATATTTCGAGTTGCCGCCAAGTTCGGGCTGCACACTTCCGGCAAGCATGTCCCATGCTTGATACCGCGCATAGCTGTACGCTCGCGCGCGGTCAATCATTACCGGGTCGTCCGTGTCTGCGACGGTGTTAAAGATCGGGTCGTTGTGCATAAAGCGCGCATGTGGCAGCACTTCCCAAATCGCTTCCATCCCTTCGATGGCTGCGCGCACCAACTGCTCTTTTAATTCATGCCCGCGGCCCCGTGTAAAGGGATTCATGTTGCCGACCTCGGCGCCGTGAAACGCGAGAAATGAAATTTCGTTGATGGGCGTGATGATGGGAGTCGCGTCGGTTTCGTTTTTCAGCCGCTGCGCAAAGGCGCGTGCATACGCGACATAGTGTCGAACAAATGCCGGCGTGAACGGGTCCAAAATATCCGGATAGCCGAAATGAAAAAGGTCCCAAATAATTTGGAGATGGTATTCATCGGCAAGATGCTGCATGTAGACGACAGTGGATAAATCGTACTCGCCCAATTTCTTTTGGACGCTATGCCAGCGAACGCCTTCGCGAACGGTCGAGATGCCAAACTCGTGCAGCCGCGCATAGTCCTGCGCGAGAAACGCATCATGTCTCGTCGTTGCGAGCATATCAAGACGCTGCTTGGTGCGCGCGTAATGAGTTGAACATTCAAATCCTCCCATCCAAAAACTCTTGAACAATGAATTCCCGTTCATTCGCTTGGTTCCCTCCTCTGGTTCAGGTTGATTGTACGTTTGCCTCAAATAGCAGACGCGACAACGCGCGATAGTCGTTTGCGGAGGTTGTCGTACTGGCAAAACGTTTGCCAAAACCGGACCGCTTTTTTTTTACAGCGCGGATTCCGATTGGCGGAGTCTGACTTTGGTATAAACGAAAAGTAGTTCGCATTGTGTCGGATGATTCTGTGACTCGCGTAGGCGCAAAAAAAAGGGGATGGTTGCCCATCCCCTTTGGTTAGACATCTGTCATTACTGGTCTGCTTGATTTACACAGGTGAGCGACCCGGCAAGGCGCGAACGAGCGCAATCAAAATCACCGAGCCGATAAAGGCGGTTATGATGCTCACGAGCAAATTCGAGAGATTGCCCGAGTTGATGGCATCTACGTTAAACAACACCGAGGCGAGGAAACCGCCAATCAACGCGCCGACGATACCGATAAGGATGTCGCCGACGACACCGTAGCCGCCGCCTTTCATCACCATACCGGCAAGCCATCCGGCAATCAAGCCTACGACGATCCATGCGAGAATACCCATTGTCTGTTCCTCCTTGAAATGGGTCAGTCGAAAGGACTGACGAATAACTTTTTTCAGTTCGCATCGCGGACTGAAATTTCATTTCGCCCAATGCGAAATAAATTCGAACCCAAGAAAAAAAAGTGCGGGTCTAGATTGCGGCGAGGGCATTCACCGAGTTCGCGGCAATCTCTGTCAGTTTTTTATCTGCCGCGCCTTCTTCATTGAGCGTCTCCTGCAGCAATTGCGCAAGGGGATACAAGCCCAACTTTTCGGCATGGTCACGTGCTGTGCCATACGCGGCAATTTCGTAATGTTCCACACGCTGTGCTGCGCCAATCAAGGCGGCATCCAGTACCCAATCCGCCGCATCCTCTTTCATCACTTCTTTGCCTTCTTCAACGAGTCCTTCCATGCCGACGCATTTTTTGCCGCGCGGCGAAACTTGAAGCTCGCGGAAAATCTCTTCAAGGCGCTGGACGTGCGTCTCGGTTTCTTGCAAATGGTGCGCGAACGCTTGCTGCAATTCTTCTGAATTCGCCGCGTCTGCCATCTTGGGCAGGGCTTTGGTCAGCTGCATTTCCGCGCTGTACAAGTCTTTCAATTCATGCACAAACAAATCATGTAAAGTATCGAGTGCCATAAATTCCCTTTCCGGGATTCAGTCCGGATGCCGGACGGTGGATGTACCACCGCCCGGCATTTGCATTTGGACTACCGGCGTTACTCTGCTGTAGCCCATTCCTGCCCGCGCGTCGTGCTTAGGGGCGCGGGTGCGTGCGTTGATATTCATCAAGGCGACGCGTCACTTCCGTTTCGGCGCGTTCTTTGGCATAGCCATAACGCTCTTGGAGTGCGCCGACCAAGCGGTCGCGCTTGCCATCAATCTTGGTCAGGTCATCGTCGGTGAGGTCACCCCACCATTCTTTAACTTGACCTGTCATTTGTTTCCAATTGCCTGCTAAAACATCATTCATGGCATACCCTCCGTTCAATTTCAATGAACGCTCTGTACGTTCGTTGTTGGTTTCAAGATACAGGAAGCTATAGTGCCAATGTATCAGTGCAATTCTGAATGGAGCGTAGGGATTCTTGCGGAACCGTTGTCCGAATTGTTCTTACAGAGGATATAGGTAAAACTTTGTAGGAGAAACGCCGATATGCCGTAGGACAAATTCGGACACGATTGTCAGAACTCTGCCTACTGGATTTGCGTCATGTTTGCCTTATAGTGAACATCAAATTGGAGCCGCTGGCGCCGGGACA
Source organism: uncultured Chloroflexota bacterium (assembly GCA_937870825.1). Lineage (GTDB taxonomy): Bacteria > Chloroflexota > Anaerolineae > UBA4142 > SHND01 > SHND01. Next base: position 26,540 of record CALMZO010000219.1, read on the forward strand.
GACCAGCGGTTCGATAGTATGTCCAAAATTTTTGTATGCGGGGATACGCGAAACATACAATTCTATGAATGTCTTTGTGGTAGAAGATTCGTCGCTCTTGCGCGAACGGCTGATTCGGACATTGACCGGGATAGAAGGAGTACAAGTCAACGGTTTCGCCGATACCGCCGATGAGGCAATTGAACAAATTCAAAAGCTTCACCCGGACGCCATTATTCTCGACATTCGTTTGAGACAAGGGACTGGGTTCCAAGTCTTGCAATCTGTCAAGGGGCGCGGCAAGGGCCCTCTCGTAATTGTCTTGACCAACTTTGCCTATCCACAATACCGTAAAAAATACCTGGATGCCGGCGCCGATTTCTTTTTTGACAAGTCGAACGAGTTCGAGCAGGTTGTTGGCGTGTTACAAGCACAAATCCACAGGAAAGGCCTGAATGACACCCCCCCTGACGCGTAATAGCACAGCGACACAAAATCACACTCAAAACACACGTCAGATTATGCTGACACTCTTGGCGCCTTATAATGACCAAGTGCAAATTCTCGGAACGTTTACCAATTGGGAGCCGCGTGATTTACAGCGCGACGAACAGGGTTGGTGGCGCGCCGAATTTCCTCTGGCAGACGGCGACTATGAATACCGCTTTCGGGTCAAGTCCAAAAGTTGGTTCGCGCTTGACCAATGGTGTGAAATCAGCGACCCATATGCCACGCGTATCAATCCTTTCAACAGTGACGCGAGTATCTTGACCATTCGCAATGGCGAGCGCGTCGTGGACCAATATGTTTGGCAGCACGACGACAAACCATTGCCATCCGATTCTGAACTGGTGTTGTATGAAATGCACATCGGCGGTTTCGGCTGGGACCCTCACCAACCTGAAAAATTCGGGACGTTCGACATGGTGCGCGCAAAACTCGATTACCTCGTTGACCTTGGCGTGAATGCCATCGAGTTGATGCCCCTGCACGAATTTCCGATGGATTATTCGTGGGGCTACAACCCGCGTTTTCACTTTGCCGTCGAATCGGCGTACGGCACGCCGACCGATTTCAAACGCCTCGTTGACGCATGTCATGCGCGCGGCATCCGCGTCATTCTCGACGTCGTATTCAATCACGGCGAGAATGAACATCCGCTGACCCGGATTGATTACGACTACTGGTTTTATCACGACAACCCGGACCCCGAAGGAGTGCGGTTCGGTCCAAAATTCGATTACGTTCATTTTGACGAACATCGCCAGACGTTTCCCGCGCGCGACTATGTACGCGCGTGCGCGTTGTTTTGGCTGCGCGAATATCATCTCGACGGGTTTCGTTTTGATGCCACTGCCCTGATTAACAATTTTGATTTCCTGCGCGAACTGCGCGACGAACTCAAAGCAAACAGCGACGGCAAACCCTTGTTGTTGATTGCGGAACATCTGCCCCCCGACCCTGCCGTCACGGGTTTGCACGGACCGCTTGACGCCGCGTGGCATTTCGCATTTCATGACCAAATCAAAGCCAACATTCTCGGCAAAGAGGTCAAAGGTCGCCAACCATACGACATGGACGCGACGCTGGCGGCGTTGGACGCGCGCCGCGGCGGCTATAGCGGCACACAAAATGTCGTCAACTTTACAACCTCGCACGACGAATCGTACGCTATCGCGGAATTGGGCGCGGCAGGGGTATTTGACCAGGCTGCATTCCGCCGCGCGAAAAATGCGGCGACGCTTTTGTTAACCGCGCCGGGCATTCCGATGCTGGAAATGGGCGAAGAGTTTGGCGAATATTCGCCGACGAGCATTGACGATGTAAAAATTCATTGGGAATTGTTAGATACGCCACTCGCCCGGGACCTGCACCGCTATTACAAGAGTCTGCTGCTGCTTCGCAAAACAAATCGCGCCTTGCAGCAAGACAACAATATCGAATTTCTGTACGTGAATCCGGAACGCCAAGTGCTGGCGTTCAAGCGGTGGGATGAGCAAGGCAATGTAGTGGTCGTCGTTGTCAATTTGCACGATACCTTCGCCGGTGAAGTGGAAATCCCTACTCTGCCTGCTGACGGCGCATGGCATGAATGGCTTTACGATTATGATGTGACTGTGCAAGGCGGCATTTTGCGCGACCAGCTCGCCGAAAGTGAAATCAAGATTTATCTGGGTCCTAAATCCTCATAACATTCGGTTACACTGCAAGGTCCAGACGCGTAGCGGGGACGAGAACATCGAGGACGAGCAATGAAGATTTTGATTGCTGACGACCACACCGTCGTGCGGCAAGGACTGCGGTTAATCCTTGCCAACGAGTTCAAAAAGGCAACGTTCGGCGAAGCGAACGACACCGACGCTTTGTTTGAACAACTCAAAAAGGACGAGTGGGACGTGGTTATTATGGACTTGTCCATGCCGGGGGGCAGCGGACTCAATACGTTAAAGGAAATCAAACACAATCATCCCCAAATGCCGGTGCTGGTGTTGAGCATGTACCCCGAAGACCAGTACGCGGTGCGGACATTGAAAGCGGGCGCGTCCGGCTATTTGACCAAAGAGAGTGCGTCGGAAGAGCTTGTTAATGCGATGCACAAAATCCTCCGCGGCGGGAAATACATCAATGCGTCGGTGGCGGAAAAACTGTTGTTGCAAATCGGCAATGACGACGGGCGCCCGCCGCACGAACTCTTGTCCGACCGCGAATATCAAGTGTTGTGCATGATTGCGTCGGGCAAAGAGGTCGGACAAATCGCGACCGACCTCTCGCTGAGTGTCAAAACGGTCAGTACCTATCGGGCGCGCATCCTTGAAAAAATGAATATGAAGACCAATGCGGAGCTCACGCATTACGCGATTGAAAACAAATTGGTGTTGTAGCACGACAGACCTCCGGGATTTTGAGAATCTCGGAGGTTTTTTGTCAGTGTTGTACCTACAAAATTTTTTTCCTGCTTCCTACGCGCACTTCAGTCCTCTGCCGATGCCCTCCAACCGTTCACTTTGGTAGAATCACCTACGTAAACCGTTACGGACGAAACTTAAATCGAAGGAAAGACAAATGAATTTATATATTGTGGAAAATTCCAGTTACCTGCGCGAACGGCTGACGCGGCTCGTGGCGCGCCGACAAGGTGTTCAAGTCGTCGGCTACGCGGCGACAGCGCGCGATGCCGTTCAAGACATCCAGCGTCTCAAACCGGATGTTGTCCTGCTCGACATTCGACTCGACCAAGGTACCGGGCTGGACGTTCTCAAGCAAATCAAAATGCGTGGGCAGCCGCCTACGGTCATCGTTTTGACCAATTATGCGTATCCGCAATATCGTGAACGGTTTCTCGCCGGAGGCGCAGACTATTTCTTTGATAAATCGGCAGAACTGGACATGATGCTTCAGGCATTGGAAACACTTCGTCATCGCTTTCAACGCGAACAGCAACTGCCTCGCGCAGAACATTCCATGTCTGCACAGCGCGCAATTCATTAGGAGTTCACAATGGTGACCAATCCGGTTCGATATCTTTATCCGATTGCTCCGGCACCACGCCGCCGCATTGCGTTGTGGACTGTTCTTGTGCTGGGGCTTGCGTTGCTTGCGACACTTGTCGTTTTGAACGCGAGCGCGAACCCGCCGAACGCTGCCGAAGTGCGGATTCAAGGATGGGTCGGCGAATTACAGAGTGACCGCTTGACCGCGCGGCGCCACAACGCGCAGCGCGAATTGGAAAAAGCGGGCAAGGATGCAGTCCCCGCGTTGACCGTGGCGTTGCGCTCGGACAACGCGGTGCTCCGCCGTAACGCGGCAGACATGTTGGGCTTTATCGCTTCGCCGCTCGCAATTCCAAATTTGCAATATACACTCGCAAACGACTCGACCCCCGCCGTGCGCCGCAACGCCGCCTGGGCATTGGGCGAAATGGACAGCTTTGTGCCATTCCATGATTTACAGCGCGCAGCGCTGCTTGACACAAATGCTTTGGTGCGGGAGACTGCGCAAGATTCGCTCGCGCGCATGCGAACACGTCTCGCATTGTCCGCAGGCATTGACGAACGCGAACTAAATTCCTATGCCGTTGCGCCGACGAGCAGAGATGTGATTTACGCGGCGACGCGTCGGAATCTGGTTATTACGCGTGACGGCGGCAAAACGTGGACTACTTTGGAAAATGCGCTGCCGAGTATGGCGAGTGTTTTGGTGGTCAGCCCGACGAACGCGTTGACGCTCTATGCAGGCATAGACAGTTTGGGAATGTATAAAAGTGTTGACGGCGGACGCGAATGGCATGCGATTAACGACGGTTTGGACATTCCGGCAGGCGCGCGTTACGTCATTAGCGCAATCACTGTAGATGCGACAGAACCGCAGCGCGTGTTGATTGCTACAGGGGTACTAGTCGGCACAAGCAAGGTAGAATTGGTGCCGACGGGAATCCGGCGTTCGGACGATGGCGGTATGACGTGGAAAGTCATGCAGACCCAAGTACGCGAGCCGGTGACGCAACTCGCAGTCAAGGGCAATCAAGTGTATGCCCTTGCAGGGAAACAGGTGATGGTCTATCGGTTAAGTTGAGCTGGCTCTAGTTAGTGCACGCAGCGATAAAAATTCCCGCACATCATGTGCGGGAATTTTTTTATCCCAACTCCCCCGAACATTTTACTTTGCCGTCAAAATCGTTGGAGCGGGTTCCGTCGTGTCAATGGTTTCGGCCGGTTCGGGTGGAACAGCCTCCTCATCCAACAATACGGCGCCATCTTGCATCACCGGGAATTTACGGGCTTCCACCGTGGGCTCAATCACAAATTCGCGCACGATAATTTTGAGCGCGGCTGCAATCGGAATCGCAACGAGCGCGCCGCCAATCCCGCCCAAAAGATGACCCGATGTGATTGCCAGCAGAACGAACAAGGGACTCAAGCCGACCTGACGTTCCATGACTTTGGGCACCAGAATCTGCGCTTCAATTTGTTGAATGATGATAAATGCCAACGCCGTGAGAATCGCTTTTTCCGGCGAGTCTAACAGCGCAATCAAAATCGCCGGCACCGCGCCGATAATCGGTCCAACCATCGGAATCAATTCCGCGAGTGCGGCAAAGACCGCCAACGCCAACGCGGAACGCACGCCCAATAGGGAAAGTGCCGTAAACGCAAAAATTCCAAGCGTCGCGGAAAGAATCAGCTGCCCGCGCACGAACGCGCCGAGCGTCGTTTCAATTTCGCCAAAGATGGAAATAAAGCGTTCACGGTGACGCAGGCGCAGCATTTTCAACGCAAGTTGTTCCATCCGGTCACGTTCGGTGAACCAATAAAATGCCATCACAAAGAGAATCAGCGCTTCGCTGACAATGATGACACTGTCGAACAGAATTTCTTCTGTACGCGCTTGGAACTGCGCTTGCAATTGGGTCAACATCTGTTGGAGGTCTGCCGCGCGCAGCAATGGCGCCTGCGTTGCATTGTTCATCAACACGGTCTGCATGCGCCAGATGGCATTTTCGATGCCGAACAAAATTGCTGCCTGCGATTCGAGCAAATCTTGCACCGCGCTCAAAATGGACGGCACCAGCACAATGACAATTCCCGCCAGAGCGGCAAGAAACCCAAGATAAATAACCAGAATAGAGATGATTGGCGGTATGCCGCGCTCGCTCAACGTTTTCACAATCGGGCGCACGGTAGACGCGAATAGAATCGCGCCAAAAAATAAAAAGAGAATGCTGCGGACTTGGTACATGCCGTACAGTGTGGCGACGGTGGCAATGACGATGACTGTCTTGAAGAAAAATTGTTTCAGTTCCACGATGCTGCCTCTGTTTTTTTCGCAAGCATACAAGACCTTGCTCCGGACGCTATGTGCCGGGATATAACGGCAAGGTACAGCTCAAGATACATATTTGAACAATGTATCTGCAATTGTGTCGGCTCGCTGTATCTTGAAGCATAGACACGGAAAAAATTTCGTATATCGTTAGTTTGTTGCAGACGGAATGAAAATTTTTTGTACAGAGACGGGAGTCGCACGCATGGCAAAACCAACACGCGCTCGACGCAAAATTCGGTACGCAATCGTCGGTCTCGGCTGGATTTCTCAAACAGCCGTGATGCCTGCATTTCAAAACGCGGAAAATTCGGAAATGACCGCACTTGTTTCGGACGATGCGGAAAAATTACAAGCGCTCGGCAAGCAGTACAATATCGAAAATTTATACCTGTACGACCAATACGATGAATGTCTCAACAGCCCCCAAGTCGACGCGGTGTACATCGGTCTGCCGAATCATCTCCATCGCGAATATGCGGTGCGCGCTGCCAATGCGGGCGTACATGTCTATTGCGAAAAACCGATGGCGGTCACCGAACGCGAATGTGAGGAGATGATTCGCGCCGCAGAGGACAATGCCGTCAAGTTAATGATTGCGTACCGTTTGCATTTTGAGGCGGGAAATCTGGAGGCGATTCAAGTCGTCAATAACGGGACGATTGGCGACCCGCAATTTTTCACTTCGACGTTCACACAGCAAGTCGAAAAAGACAATGTGCGTTGGATGCCCACCGCGCAGGGCGGCGGTCCCCTGTACGATCTCGGCGTGTACTGTATCAACGCGTCGCGTTATCTTTTCCGCGCCGAGCCAACCCAGGTGCAGGCGGCAATGACCTATCATGACACGGATGAAACCTCGCGTGTGGAAAACAAAGTGGCTGCGACGTTGCGTTTCCCTGATGAACGCCTCGCCACATTCGTGTGCGGCTTTGGACAGGAAGGCAACTCGCACTATACGGTGATTGGCACGCAAGGGATGCTGCGCGCCGACCCCGCCTATACGTTTATGGGGGACATCAATTTGCACATTACGCGCGCAGGACAGACGGAAACGCGCAATTTTCCGGCGCGCGACCAATTCGGTCCGCAGCTCGTTTATTTTTCCGATTGTGTGCTGTACGACCGGGAACCGGAACCTTCCGGCGTTGAAGGACTGAACGATGTTCGCGTCATTCGCGCGTTGCACCAGGCGGCGGAAACGGGACGCGCCATGTCCCTGCATCTGACCGAAAAACAAAAACCGACCAAACGCCAAGAAATTTCGCGCCCGCCCATTGAATCGCCGCAACTCGTCAAAGCCGAATCGCCTTCGGGAGAATAAGAAAGGGCAACCTTCAAGGTTGCCCTATGCATTTGCGGCGAGATGTCCTGCAAGTGACTTTTGCCAATCGTCCAGCGTGTGTTCGACGATATCAAGCGCCGCGTGCGGATGCCCAATCAGGCGTGCCTGAATACCCATGTCGTTCAAGCGCGATTTTTGTTTGAGCAAAAAATCTACTGCCGCCGGGACCATTTCAGGCATTCGCAGTTGAATCGCCGCACCCGCGCCCGCGACAAAATCCGCGTTCCATTCTTCCTGTCCGGGAATCGGGTCGATAATAATCATTGGCGTACTGCGCGCCAACACTTCGCTGACAATCAAGCCGCCGGCTTTGGTTACGACCAAATCGCTCGCGGCAACGAGGTCGTCTACAAAATCAATCTTGCCCAATTTTTGCAGACGCACCTTTTCCCCGCTCGTCAGGTCTTCCAATTCCTTTTCCAGTTCCTGATTGCGTCCCGCCACGACGACGAGTTCAAATTGCTGTTTGCTTGCGATGAGTCGTGTGACCATGCGGCGAACCCGTTCCGCAGCAATCCCGCCGCCGAACAGCGTGATAATGGGAATCGCATCCGGCAAGAAATGTTTCGCGCGCATCTCGCGCATGGCTTTCGGCTCGCCGATTTCCAATTTGACGGGGATGCCCGTGACAAACATTTTTTCGCGCGGCACACCGCGATCTGCCAAAATTTCGCGCGTCAAATCGCTCGGACAAAAGTACGCGTCCACACCTTCTGCCATCCATGTACGATGCGCGACAAAATCGGTGATGACGACATAGTGCAGTCCCGGATATTCCCCGCGCTGCACGAGATGATGTACGACCTGGACGGCGAGCGCGTGCGTGCTGACGATGATGTCGGGCGTGGTCCCCTTGATGAGTTTTTGCAAATCATTAAAAAACGGCGGACCGACAATGCTCAACAATTTTTCACTGCCCAACAGTTCGTCGGGTTTATCGCTTTCGGTCCCTTCGTACAAAAGCTTGTACAGCGCGGGAGCTTTTTCGCTGACTTGGGAATAAAATGTTTGCAGTGCCGCGCGGGTAATGTCATTCGTGAAATTGAGAATGTCTATCGCGCGCACCTGGACATCCGGAAAGCGTTGGTACGCTTCCGACAAAGCATTCGCCGCGCTCGTATGTCCCGTGCCGAGCGAGGCGTGCAAAACAAGAATCTGTGGCATGTTTGAATGCGGCACCGCTGAAATCGTTCTGATATGATACGCCGACGATGAGGCTCTTACATCTGTCATCAATGGCTCAAGTTTCTAAAACGTGCCGGATTGAACCTTGTGATTCTAAAACAAGAAAGCTCGCTCGTCCAACAACCCCCGGCAGGGGATCCGTTTTGCAGTTCTGTTTGTAATAGACTGTAGAAACAGCGAAACGTAAAATCGAGTGCATCTTTAACCAAACGCCTGGACATCGACTCAACCCATTGTTTCGATTTGTGCGTTTGGGAACAGCTCACACCAAGTTGGTTAATGCTGCCCCGGTAACCGTTTGGACTGTTTCTCATTTCCACCTTTTCGTGCTGAAGGCGCGCGTTTGCGGGAACGCGCGCCTTCGGTGTTGTACAAAAGCAAAACGCTCAAGGGCTTGTCACATCGGCAGTGACATGCCCCTTGAGCGTTCGTGTTTATAAATTGTGAGAATCGGCTAACGGTTGATCAAATTCAAAACGCGTTGCAGCTCATCAAGCGTAAAGGGTTTGGATAGGACCCCGTTGATGAGTCCCGATTTCATCTGTTCGGGTTCAAGCGTCAAGCCCCATCCCGTCACCAATACGACGGGTTTGCCCGGATGCAATTCTTTGGAACGTCTCGCCAAATCCCAACCCGAACATTCGGGCATGGTCAAATCCGTCATCAAAATATCATAATGACCCCGCCGTAAGCGCTCTTCGGCTTCGGTGCGGGTTTGCGCTACAGTCACGGTGTTGCCGAGTGCGCCCAATAAACTGCTCGCCGCAGCCAGGATATTAATGTCGTCGTCAACGAATAGAATTTTCGCCGTCCGCGTCGCGTTTGCGACTTGAGGCATACGTACTTTCTCCTTGAACGCTTGTTTTGCCGGAACAAGCGAATGCTTCGACGTATCTTACTTTCGGCAGCATTATACCTCACCCCATTGGTCACAAGTTAAGCAAGGTCGAATTCTGTCAAATTTCGGATTGCAGCTCGGCAATCTGGGCCAAATAACTTGAAAGGCACCGTCGCTGTGGTTTGCCACGAGAACACTCGTTCCAGCCGTACTTTCATGGCTCGCAACGAGTGCGTTGGGTGAATTTCGAATCGCCGCAAAAAGCGCGAATTCAAGCGCAAATTTGCCGATTTTGTGAGGACCTTAATTTGACAGTTGTGCGTAATCCCTAACTTGTGAGCAATGACCTCACCCCAACTCAAGAATGGATGCTTGATGAATTGAAAAAGACCTTGAACAAGTGTCCTCCAATGCTCTTTCATTGGTGAGATGTGCTGCGGATACGGTGCAAATCGAGTATAGACGGCCCATTCCACTGCAACAATAGGGCATCAGTACCCAAGCCGGAAATTACGGATTGACAAACTGCGCGGCTGTGTTATTCTCATCCGCCGCTTGGCTCATCTGCCCTTGATAACGATGTTCAATGTTCCGTCCATTCCTTTTTCTAATTTTTCTCATCGTTCTCATTGGTTGCACTGCCGAACCGGTCGTCACCCCCCCCTCACCGACCAGCTCGCCTGTCCCCTCGCCACAACCAACGATAACACGGTCGCCCGTACCGCCAACGCCAACACCTGCGCCGGAAAACCCAACGCTCTGGCTTGAACCGAACCTTGACAGTTCCTTGCGCGCGGCGATTCAAGACACCGCGCAATCTCAGAACATAACCATCAGTGCTGACCCCAACCGCGCGGCAATCCGCATCACCCTCGTGCAATCGCCCGGCTCGTTGCTGTTGACGCAGAATGTGTATGTCGTCGCGGACCGTTTTGCAACGTTGCGCGATGGTGTGCAACTCGGCGATATCCAACACGTGTGGCAAGGCAAAGCGCTTGCCAATATAAACGTTTTACTCGTCACAAACGATACGGCGGCTGCATTGACGCCGCTGCTCGGTGCGCCAAGTTCGCTGGTGCGCGTCGTCACGCCCGAAGCGTTAGTAGATTCTGTTTGGAAGACGCCGCGTGCATTGGCAATTCTGCCGTTTCACGAATTGACGCCGCGCCTTGCCGCGCAAACATTGGATGGAAAAAACATTCTCGACGGCGCGCGCGCGCTCGAAGCGTATCCGCTCCTTGTGCGCGTATATTTTCAAGGCGCCTCCGAACGCGCCCAACATTTTTACAACGCACTGCGCGCGCGTATTCCTCCAACGAATCGTGACCCCACGCGCATGACCTCACTCGTAATGACCGGCGTGACCGCGATGGGACGTTTCACCGCGCAAGCGATTGATGCGAGCGGCGACCCGGGATTTCCCGCACGCGTCGTCGCGCAGATTTTGGCGCGCGCGGACATTACACATGTGAGCAATGAAATTCCGTTCGTCGAAAATTGTCCGCCCAATCTTGTTCAGGACTCGATTCGTCTGTGCAGCAAACCCGAATACATCGAAACCTTTCGCGCGCTGGGTGTGGACATTGTGGGCTTGACGGGAAATCACGCGGGCGATTTCGGATATGAGAATTACATCAAAACCTTACAACTGTATGAACAGAACGGGATGAAATACTATGCGGGCGGACGTGATGAGGCAGAAGCGCGCAAGCCACTAATCATCACACACAACGGCAACAAAATTGCATTTCTCGGCGCGAACAGTTTCGGTCCGCCGTCCTATTGGGCAACGCCAAACAAACCGGGAACGAACGGCTATGACCCCGAAAAAATGCGGCAGGATATTGCAGCCGCGCGGGAACAGGCGGACCTGGTGTTTGTGGAATATCAGGCGGATGAAGTGTACGAATACAGACCCGACGCGACGAACGTACAAATTTTTCGCCGCACGCTGCAGGACGGCGCGGATGTGGTGACAGGCGTCCAGAATCATCATCCCGCGTCCATCGAATTTCACGACAATGGCGCGCGCGAAATTTTGTACGGACTGGGAAACTTTTCATTTGACCAAATGTACAGCCAAGAGGTGCGGCAAGGGCTCATCCCGCGCCATCTCATCTATAATGGCAGACTGCTGCAAACGGAATTGTTGACGACCATGCTCGACAAGTACGCGCAGCCGCGTTGGGCAAGCGCGTCCGAGCGCGAAAAAATTTTGCGCGCAGTGTTTGCGGCGAGCGGGTTCAAGTTTGAGTAGATTACCTCATGGTATAATCGCGACCATGCCGGAAGTCAGCCGTTTCTTTGGAATCGTCATTCAGATGTATTATGACGAACATGACCCGCCACCCTTTCACGCGATCTATGGTGAGCATGAAGCGCAAATTTCAATAACGCCGATTGGGATTTTGCGAGGCAGCTTGCCAAGTCGCGCAAGTTCGATGGTGATTGAATGGGCTGCATTGCAGCAACGGGGATTGTTGGAAAATTGGCGACGTATGCGCGCGGATATGCCGCCAATAAAACTTCCGCCCCTACGTTAGGAGGCAATGTGTTTCCACGAATTGTATTTGTCAAATCAGTCCGTGATTACATTCTAGAACTCGAATTTTCGGACGGCACGCGCGGACAAATTGATTTTCGCAGTCGTATTGTCGGACGCGGCGGCGTGTTTGCGCCACTCCAAAATGTGGATTACTTTCAGCGCGTTCGAGTGAATCCCGTTACAGGAACTATCGAGTGGCCCAACGAGGTAGATTTGGACCCCGACGTGTTGTATAGTCTCGTCACAAACAAACCGATTGAAATCCCCGAACTCGTTCAGAATTAGGAATCTCAATGTCCCCCTCCGACTATCTCGCTTCTACATTTTCCATCATCGGTTTCGACCCCGACGCGCAAGAGTGGGGCGTCGCGGTGCAATCGAAAGCGTTCAGTGTTGGCGCAATGGTGCCGTGGGCGCAGGCGGGCGTCGGCGCGATTGCGACGCAAGCGTGGACGAACAAATCGTTTGGACTGCGCGGCTTGCAACTTTTGAAACGCGGACACGACCCCAAAGATGTGATTCAACATTTGATTGAAAGCGACAAGGGCGGCGCGCGCCGACAACTCGCCGTGATGGACGTGCAAGGACGCGCCGCGAACTATACGGGCAACGAATGTATGAAATGGGCGGGCGGTATCGCCGAACCAAATGTTTCCGTGCAGGGCAACATTCTCGCAGGCGAACGCGTTATAACCAACATGCTGCGCGCGTTCAAAAACGATTCGGACACGAACCGCACGCGCAGGAAATTGGGAGAGCGTCTCATCGCCGCGTTGGAAGCGGGGCAAAAAGCGGGGGGCGATACGCGCGGTCAACAGTCCGCCTCGCTGCTCGTCGTGCGCGAGAAAAGTGACATTGACGGCATCGGCGATGTGTATGTAGATGTACGCGTGGATGACCACACAACGCCGCTTGTGGAATTGCGCCGCCTGTACGGCATTTGGGAAAAACAAATGTATCCGTACTTGGAAGGGCAACGAATCAATTTGTTACTGCGCGCGAAAAAATATGCGCGCGCCCAAAAATTACACCGCGAATTTTCCGCCCACGCCGAACGCCTCGCGCGCAAAAATTGGAACGACGCGGATTTGCTCAACAACCTCGCATGGCAATTCGCGCAAAACGCGTTGGGCTTGGACGCCGCGTACAAGTACGCACAACGCGCCACGAAATTGAAACCGCAAGACGCCAACATCGCGGACACGTTGGCAGAGGTGCATTTTCAACGGGGCGACGCCGCGCGCGCCATAAAAATCGAACGCGTGTTGGTTTCAAAACAGCCCGAACGCGCCGATTTCAAAACACAGCTCGAAAAATTTGAAAAGGCGGCGCGCACGGCGCGCCGCACGTGACACCACCATCGTTGTCACACATCCAAAGGGGGAACATGGTTCGCGTCGTGACCGATTCCGGAGCGCATCTTTCAACCGAAGTGCGCGTAAAATACAAAATTGGGACGGTGCCACTGCAAGTATTGTTTGGCACCCGCACGTATCGGGATGAAATTGATTTATCCAACGAGCAGTTTTTTTACATGCTCACGCACGAAAAAGTGCATCCCACCACCTCCGCGCCCGCGCCGCAAGACTTTATCAACGTGTGGAAACCGATTCTCGACGCGGGCGAAGAAATTGTCTCTATCTGTTTGCCGTCGGGGTTGAGCGCGACGTACTCGTCGGCCGTGAATGCCAAAGCGCAGCTCGAGCAGGAACACGGCGGCGCGGTACCCATCTCATTGATTGACGGCAGATGGGTTTCGATGGCGCAAGGATTTCAATGTCTCGAAGGCGTGCGCGTCGCGCACGCGGGCGGTTCGCGTGACGATGTTGCCAAAGCGATGATTGGTTTGAACGACAAACTCACGCTCGTCTTTTTGCTTGACACGTTGGAATATCTCAAACGCGGCGGACGCATCGGCAAAGCGCAAGCGTGGCTCGGCACGATGTTTAATGTGAAACCGATTTTGGAAATCGCCCACGCGCGTGTCGAACCGCTCGAACGCGTTCGCAGTCGCAAAGCGGGCATCGCGCGTTTATTGGAACTTGTCCAGAATCCGCCGACGACGAATGGGGCGCGTATCGGCGATGGACCGCTCCATATCTCTGTGCTGCACGCGCGCGCGCCGGAATCGGCGCAGCAATTGGAGAATGAAATCCGCGCGCGGTTCAATGTCGCCGAATTGGTGATGGGGGAAATTGGTCCGACGATTGCCGTCCATTCGGGACCGGATGCGTTAGGGCTGGCATTTTATCGCGAATGAAGCGTTTGACGTTTGACGATTCACGTTTTACGTTATAATTGTCCGCGTCGCGCGCAACCAGTCGCGCGGCGCGGTGTTTTTGTATGCAGAATCCTGATGGTGCATTGCACGACGAAAAAGCGAACGGGCAAGACGCCACCAGTTTGGAAGAGGAACGTGTGGCAGAAGTCGCATTGATTGAACGCGCAAAACTCGACCCGACGGCATTTGCCGATTTGTACGAACGCTATGTGGACCGCATTTATGCGTACATTTATTATCGAACGGGCGATGTGCGCGACGCCGAAGATTTGACCGCGCGCGTATTTTATCGGGCGCTCGCGCATCTTCCCGACTTTAATCAAACGGGCGCGCCGTTTATTGCGTGGCTCTATCGCATCGCACACAATCTCGTGGCGAATTGGCATCGGGACAATACGCGCCATCCCGAAGTGCCGCTGGACTTGTACCTGCATTCACCGCACCAAGAAGGCGCGCCGCACGCGCAGGCGGAACGCGCCGAAGCGGAAAGTAAATTGCTCGAAGCGATTCGCGCCTTGCCGGATGACCGTCAACAATTGGTGCTGTTGAAATTTGTGGACGGCTTGTCGAATTTGGAAATCGGCAAACTGCTTGGACGCAGCGAAGGCGCAATCAAATCGCTGTATCATCGCACCCTCTTGACCCTCCGCGAAGAAATGGAAAAACGCGGCATCCTTGAATGGGAGTAACCATGGACATCCTCACAATCCTTCTCCGCATTTTGCATATTTTCGGTGGCGTCTTTTGGGTTGGCGCAGCGTGGCTCATTACATTTTTTCTCGCTCCCACAGCAGCCGCGCTCGGACCGGAGGGTGGAAAATTTATGGGCGCGTTGAGCGCACGCAAGATGCCGATTTATATCAGCATCGCGGCGCTCGTGACTTTGCTCGCGGGCTTTGCCCTGTATTACATTCGCATTATTGTGCCCGGCCTTTCCAATACCACTGCCGGAATGGTGTTTGGACTTGGCGGCATCATTGGACTCGTCGCCGGTGGCGTCGGCGGTGGCATTGTTGGTCCGACCACGACAAAAATGGCAGCCCTTGGCGCAGAAATTGCGCGCGGTGGCAAGCCCCCCACACCCGAACAAGCATCGCAACTCTCGGCATTGCAAAAACGGTTGGCATCCGCGAGTTTGTGGAACGCGATTCTCGTTACGTTGGCGCTGCTCGCCATGTCGGTTGCGCGTTATTTGTAAGCGAGCGCGATGGTGTAATAGTTTTACCGTGCAATCGTAACTATCGCACTAAAGTCGAGGTACCTATGCAAGATAATTTGTGGCAAGAACAATTGGCTTTAAACATGCAGCGCGTGTTGACCCCCGTTCATCCGTCCGATTCGTTTCGGCAGCATCTGCGAACGAATTTGCAATTGGCGGGACAGCAGCAGGCGGCAAAGCGCGCAATGCGAATGCAGCGTCCTGCCCATGTAAATTATTGGGTGTTGGGCGCGGCGGCGTTGGGCGTGACGGTCGCGGCGGGCAGCATGATTGCGTGGGCGATTCGGTCGAGGGCGATGACGCAGTGACATAGGCATTTCCTTTCTTTTCCCGATTTCCACAAATCGCAAGGAAAAGAGGGGACTGCGAGAAACAAGCAAACTTGCCCGTTCGCGCCACACCAAACGCGAACGGGTTTTTTGTTTTTTGGTAACGCGCGTACAATGACCGAACTTTGTATATTCGAGGAAGACCAACCCGACGACGCCCCGCGTTGATTGTGGCAGTGATTGCTTTTGTTGCAACACTGTTTGTTGTATTTGGCTATGCGGTCTTGCGCGCCCCCGAACAAATTATCGCTTCGATTCCGCTGCCCGATTTGATTACGCGCACGCCGACGTTGATTGGCGACATTCCGCCCACCACAACGCGTTTGCCTACCGCCACGCGTCCGCCGACGAATACGCGCACGCCGACCTCGACGTCAACGCCTTTGGCAACCGTCGCGCCGACGCACACGCCGCGCCCATTTGTCGAACACTTTATGTTTGGGCGACCCGTGCCTGTCGAAGCAAATCAATTTCCGGAACGCTTTTATGGTTATGGCACGTCGGGACGCGGCGAGTACGAAGTGCATCGCGGCACCGATTTTCCCAACCCGCTTGGCACGCCGATTGTCGCCGTGGCGGATGGGACAGTGATGGTTGCGGGCAACGATTTGTTACCGCAGTGCGGCGCGGGCGGAAATGAAATTTGCGGACAGTATCCCGATTTTTACGGCAACGTGATTGTCTTGAAATTGAATGAAAAGTATCAGGGGCAGCCCGTCTATGTCGCGTATGGACACATGTCGAGTGTGACGGTTCGCCCCGGACAACGCGTGCGCGCGGGGGAGCCGCTCGGCATTGTCGGGCAAGAAGGCATCGCGGTGGGTCCGCACATTCATATCGAAGTGCGTTATGGCGCGAGCAGTTACGCGGCGACGCGCAATCCAATTTTGTGGATGCGTCCAATGCCGGGAACGGGCGCGCTCGCGGGACGTTTGCAAGACAAAAACGGCAACCCGATTCGGGCGCAAAGCATTTTGGTGTACGCCGACGATATTGACGGCACGTACATCGGCGACACGGAAACGTATTCGCGTGACGCCGCGCCGCCCGTCAATTCCGACGATGTGTTGGGAGAAAATTGGGCGTTCCCCGATTTGCCCGCCGGAAATTACATTGTCAAAGCGTACGTTGGCGCGCTGCAGTACTCGCGTCGCGTGACAATTCAACCGGGGAAATTGACGTTTATCGTGTTTGGAGGATGAGATGATTTTCGATTTTCAAATTTCGATTTTCGATTGACATGCGTCAGTGTAAATCGAAAATCGAAAATCGAAATTCTAAAATTTATGACTCGCGTTCGTTTTGCGCCTTCGCCCACCGGCGCGCCGCACATTGGAAATTTACGCACCGCGCTGTTTAATTGGCTGTGGGCGCGGCACAACAATGGAAAATTTATTTTGCGCGTCGAAGACACCGACCAGGCGCGTGAAGTGGACAATGGGCTCGAACTCATCATGGAGTCCTTGCGTTTTCTCGGCATGGATTGGGACGAGGGACCCGACATCGGCGGCACGTACGGACCGTACCGTCAATCGGAACGTTTGCACATTTACAAAAAATACGCGGACGAATTGATTGAAAAAGGCGCGGCGTATTATTGCTACTGCACGCCCGAACGATTGGAAGAAATGCGCGCAGAGCAAATCGCGCGCGGCGAACCAACACGCTATGACCGCCGTTGTCGTTGGCTCACACCGGAACAACGCGCGGAACGCGAAGCAAAAAATTTGCCTCGCGTCGTGCGTCTCGCTGTGCCGCTCGAAGGTTCGACGACGCTGCCCGATTTTATTCACGGCGACATTACGATTCCGAACGCAGATGTGGACGACCAGGTGTTGATGAAAAGCGACGGCTTTCCGACGTATCATCTGGCGGTTGTGGTGGACGACCACTTGATGGAAATCACACACGTCATGCGCGGCGATGAATGGATTTCGTCGTTCCCAAAACACATTCTCTTGTACAACGCGTTTGGTTGGACACCGCCGCAATTCGGACACATGCCCGTCGTTCTCGGACCCGACAAGAAAAAATTGTCGAAACGTCACGGCGCGACGAGCGTGAAACAATTGCTCGACGAGGGCTATATCGTCGAAGCGATTGTAAATTTCATGGCGCTGCTCGGTTGGGCATACGACGGCGAACGCGAATTGTTTTCGCGCGACGAATTGATTCAAGCGTTCACACTGGCTCACGTGCATTCGTCGCCCGCCGTTTTCGACCGCGCGAAATTGGATTGGATGAA
This sequence comes from uncultured Chloroflexota bacterium, assembly GCA_937870825.1. Classification (GTDB taxonomy): domain Bacteria; phylum Chloroflexota; class Anaerolineae; order UBA4142; family SHND01; genus SHND01. Next base: position 44,326 of record CALMZO010000219.1, read on the forward strand.
TGGGCATTACATTCGGGGACTGGAGCAGGGAGACTTTGCGCAACGACTTTTGCCGTTTCTTGCGCGCGCGGGCGTTTCAGCCGATTTGGAGAGGGTGAAAAAAATCGCGCCGTTGGTGCAAGAACGTTTGAAACGTCTCGACGAAATTGCGCCGCTCGTGGATTTTATTTTTCAAGACGAGATTTCCTACGACCCAAAACTTTTGCTCGGCAACAAAATGAACGCGGCGGAATCGTTGAACGCTTTGAAAAACGCGGGCGAGGTGTTGGACAATTTCGTCTCGTTCGACGACGAACACGCGCTGGAGCAAGAACTGCGCGCAGTGTCGGAAAAACTCGGTTTGAAACCCGCGCAATTTTTTGGAATTTCGCGCGTCGCCGTCACAGGCAAAACAGTGACACCACCGCTCGTGGGGACGATGAAGGTGATGGGGAAAGAAAAGGTAATGGAGAGGGTGGAGAGGGCGTTAAAGTTGTTGGAGGAGATGGCAGTTGAAACGGCTGCAACAACTACACAAAATCGCCCTACGGCGATTTAAAAACTCTCAACGTGCGAAGGCACGTTTCGTGATGTTATTGCCGCGAATTCTATTCGCTCGAACGTGATGAGTTATGATTGTTAATGTCCAATTCAACGATGACGCAATGATGGTGCGTCTATCCGACGGACGCGTAATTTCCGTACCGTTGGAATGGTTTCCGCGTCTACGCGATGCGACGCCTGCACAGCGTAACAATTGGCGATTCATTGCTAAAGGAATTGGGATGCATTGGGAAGAGATGGATGAGGATATTGCGGTCTCTACATTATTACGGATGTGAAAGGGAGTAGCGCAAATGCGCCAAATCAAAATTATTGTCGAAAAACATTTCGACGGTTATGTTGCATATCCCATCGGACTCAAAGGCGTCGTCGTTGGTGAAGGCGACACTTTTGAGGAAGCTATGGCAGACGTAAAATCCGCGATTCAATTTCATATTGAAACGTTTGGTGATGATGTTATAAAAATTAAGAGAACAGAAAAAATATGAGTGTTACTGAACCCAAAGACTTTATTCGTGAACAAGTAATCAAGGATAACGAAACAAAACGATTCGACGGACGCGTCGTCACGCGCTTTCCGCCGGAGCCGAACGGCTATTTGCACATCGGACATGCCAAGGCGATTTGCATTGATTTCGGCATCGCACAGGAATTTGGCGGCTATTGCAATTTGCGTTTCGACGACACGAATCCGACCAAAGAAGAACAAGAGTACGTGGACGCGATTCAAGAGGATATTCGCTGGCTCGGTTTTGAATGGGAGGGCGAAGCGAAATTCGCGTCCGATTATTTTGAACAATTGTATCAGTGGGCGGAAGAACTGATTTCGCAAAACAAAGCGTACGTGGACGATTTGAGCATGGAAGAAATTCGCGCGTATCGCGGCACGCTCACCGAACCCGGACGCGAATCGCCGTACCGCAATCGCAGCATCGAGGAAAATTTAGATTTGTTCCGCCGGATGCGCGCGGGTGAATTTCCTGACGGCGCGCGCGTGCTGCGAGCAAAAATTGATATGGCATCAGGAAATTTGAATTTGCGCGACCCCGTGATGTATCGCATTCGTCACGCGACGCATCACCGCACAGGCGACGCGTGGTGCATTTATCCGATGTACGATTGGGCGCACGGGCAGTCCGATTCGATTGAAGGCGTGACGCATTCGCTCTGTTCGCTTGAATACGAAGACCATCGTCCATTGTACGATTGGTATCTGGACAATCTCGAAATTTATCATCCGCGCCAAATCGAATTTTCGCGTTTGAATGTTTCAAACACCGTAATGAGCAAACGCAAACTTTTGCAATTGGTGAATGAAAATATCGTCGCCGGTTGGGATGACCCGCGTATGCCGACGCTTTCGGGATTGCGAAGGCGCGGTTACACGCCCGCGTCCATTCGCGATTTCATCGAACGCGTGGGTGTGACGAAAAATCAGAATCTCGTCGAAGTCGCGCTGCTCGAAGCGTGCATCCGCGAAGAATTGAACAAGACCGCGCCGCGCGTCATGGGCGTTTTGAATCCGCTCAAAGTGGTGATTGAAAATTATCCTGAAGGCAAGGTGGAAGAACTCGACGCGGTGAACAATCCCGAAGACCCGGGCGCGGGTTCGCGCAAAATTCCATTCACGCGCGAGTTGTGGATTGAATCAAGTGATTTCATGGAAAATCCGTCGAAAAAATATTTTCGGTTGTCGCCGGGCGCGGAGGTGCGTTTGCGTTGGGCGTACATTGTGAAATGCGCGAGCGTGGTGAAAAACGAAAACGGTCAAGTGACGGAACTGCGTTGTGTGTACGACCCCGCGACATTGAACGCGCAGCCGACCGACCGCAAAGTCAAAGGCACAATTCATTGGGTTTCGGCGCAACATGCCATGCCCGCCGAAATGCGTTTGTACGAAAATCTTTTCCCGATGCCAAAACCTGATGAAGCGGAAGATTGGAAAGAAAACATCAATCCCAACTCGCTCCAAGTGGCGCAAGGTTTTGTCGAGCCATCGCTCGCGGGCGCGCAAGTCGGAGCGCGCTATCAATTCGAGCGCAACGGTTATTTCGTCGTTGACCGCGATTCCACGCGCGAAAAACTGGTGTTTAATCGAACAGTAACATTGCGGGATACGTGGGGCAAGATCGAAAAACAGGAACTATAAATATTTCAAACCCGTCCTGAATAGGACGGGTTTGAAATTTTTATAACGATGCACCCCATTTTCATTTCGTATCTTTTTCAGTATCATGCGCTCATCCTGTTCCCTCTCCTCAGAGGAGAGGGTTAGGGTGAGGTGGGAATTATGAAAATCGGCATCGTCGGCAGCGGCTTTGTGGGCGCGACGGCGGCGTACGCGCTCGTGATGCGCGGCGTCGGACGCGAAATTGTTTTGGTGGACGCGAACAAGCAGCGCGCGGCAGCAGAAGCGGATGACATCGCGCACGCGGTTCCCTTTGCCAACGCGCTTCAAGTGCATGATGGCGAGTACGCGGATTTGAAAAATGCGCGCGTCGTCATTCTCGCGGCTGGCTCCAATCAAAAGCCCGGCGAAACGCGTTTGCAATTGTTGGAACGCAACGCAAAAATTTTTGGCGAAATCATTCCGCAGGTGTTGGAACATGCGCCGGATGCGCGCATCGTCGTCGCGACAAATCCGGTGGACGTGATGACGCATCTTGCCGCGCAGTTCGCGCACAAGCGCGGTGTGCCACATTCGCGCGTGATTGGTTCCGGCACCACGCTCGACACCGCGCGGTTTCGTCTCTTGCTCGCGCGGCATGTTGGGATTGACAGCGCGCATGTTCACGCGTACGTATTGGGGGAACATGGCGACTCGGAAGTTTTAACGTGGAGTGCTGCCACCGTCGCGAATTTTTCGCTCGAACAGTTTTGCGAATCGCGCGGCATTCCGTTGAACGACGAAATTCGCGCGGACATTGACACGCGTGTGCGCCGCGCGGCGTACCACATTATCAACGGCAAAGGCGCGACGTATTACGGAATCGGCAGCGCGTTGGCGCGCATCACGCAGGCGATTCTCAATGACCAGCGCGCCATTCTCACCGTTTCGTCGCGTCACGAAAATGTGGCGGGTGTTCAAGATGTGACGTTATCGTTGCCCCAGCTCGTCGGCGGTGATGGAATTCTCGATACGTACATGCCGCCGTTGAACGAAAGCGAAATTGGCGCGCTGCAAGCCAGCGCCCAAGTGATTCGTAACGCGATTGATGGATTGAATTTATCGTAGGGGCGAACCTGTGTGTTTGCCCGCTGTGTGTTCGTCCGCAGAAAAATTTTTTCATGGAACAAATCGAATTGGGGAAAAGCGGCGTACGCGTTTCGCGGCTCGGCATCGGCACATGGGCATGGGGCGATGGTTTGTATTGGGGTTATGGCAGAGGATACGGCGCAGCGGATTTGCATCAAGCGTTCGACGAAACGGTGCGCGCGGGAATAAATTTTTTCGACACGGCAGAAGTGTACGGCATGGGCAAGTCTGAAACATTTTTGGGCGAATTTTTGCGCGCCGCCGAAAACGCGCAAAATGCGCCTATTCGTGACGGCGCGCATATTGCGACGAAATTTTTTCCACTCCCCTGGCGTTTGACGCGCGGTCAAGTCGTGCGCGCATTACGCGGCAGTTTAAAACGGCTGGGGTTGCAGCGCGTGGATTTGTATCAAATTCATTGGCACACACCGCTGGTTTCTATCGAGACCTTGATGGATGGACTCGCGGAAGCCGTCGAAAAAAATCTCGCGCGCGCCGTCGGCGTTTCCAATTACAACGCGGACCAAGTGCGCCGCGCGCACAAACGGCTCGCGCAACACAACATTCCCCTCGCGTCGAATCAAATCGAGTACAATCTGCTCCAGCGCGATCCCGATTTCAACGGCGTCATGGAGACGTGTCGCGAATTGAATGTGACGGTGATTGCGTACAGCCCACTCAAGTACGGAGTACTCACCGGCAAATATTCGCCGGCGAATCCATTGCCCGGCGCGCGCGGCGGACAATTCAGTACTGCGTATCTCGCTCACGTTCAACCCTTGCTCGTCGAATTGAAACGCATGGCGGAAAAATATGACAAGAGCATTCCCCAAGTTGCCATCAATTGGGTGATGCAGCGCGGGGCGTTGGCAATTCCCGGCGCGAAAAATTTGCAACAGGCGCGCGAAAACGCGGGCGCAAGCGGTTGGAATTTATCGCGTGAGGATGTGGAATTTTTGAATGAGTTGACTGTGCGGGTTCGGACGACTCGCTGACAAGAACGGATACGCGTCCCTGAAATGCTGTGGCGAATGACCTTGCAAATTGCAAAAAGGATATGCGATACTTGATACGGGAGGCATAGGTATCCACAATGGCGCTCGAAAACTTGTACGTTGCCGTAATTGGCGCAGGACCGGCGGGGTTGTATGGCGCGCAAACGTTGGCGAAATTGGGCGCGCGCGTTGTCATTTTGAATCGGGACATCAAGCCCGGCGGGCTTGCCGAGTACGGAATTTATCCTGACAAGTACAAAATGAAGGACGGACTGCGCGCGCAATTTGAAAAAATTCTCGCGTCGCCGCAAATCAAATATCTCGGCAACGTTACGATTGGCAAGAACGGCGCGTTGACGATTCCCGAATTGTTTGATTTGGGTTTTGATGCCGTATTGGTGACGGTGGGCGCACAAGGCACAAAATGGCTCGGCTTGCCCGGGGAACATTTGCGCGGCGTGTATCACGCCAAAGATTTGGTGTATCACTATAACAAATTGCCGCCGTTCAGCAGCAAGCAATTTGAAATTGGGCAACATGTTGTCGTCGTCGGCGTCGGCAATGTGATGATGGACATGGCGCATTGGCTCGTGCGCGAATTAAAAGTGGATACCGTCACTGCGGTGGCGCGGCGCGGACCCGCCGAAGTGAAATTTGATAAAAAGGAATTCGAAATTGTCGGCGCGAATGTAGATGTCAACGCGTTGGATTTTGAAATTGCGCGTTGTGAACCCTTTATGCGCGCGGTGGGCCAAGACCCCGCGCAGGCGCGCGCCGAAATTCTCGCGGGCTTGCCGCGCGCCCTGACGCCGATTTCGAATACGCGCTTTTTGTTTCGCTTTCTTGCCTCCCCGCGCGAAATTTGTGGCAACGCGGCAGGACATGCGAACGGGCTGGAAATTGAAAACAACGAATTGACGCGCGCGAACGGCGACCTCAAAGCAAAGGGCTTGGGGACCTTTGACGAAATTCCATGCGACACGATAATTTTTGCGATTGGCGATGCGGTGGATGAACAATTCGGCTTGCCACTTGCGCGCGGCGCGTTCGCGGTGAATCCCGCGCCGCGTTTCCCGATTGACGGAATTTCGTATGAAGCATTTGACCCGCAGACGCAAACGCCGCTCGAAGGAATTTTTCTCGCGGGCTGGGCGCGTCAGGCAAGCACGGGACTCGTCGGCGTCGCGCGCAAGGACGGCACGAACGGCGCGACGGCAGTGAGTGAATTTCTCCAAACACTGCCGCAGCCGCGCAAATTTCACCCTGATGCGCTGCGCGAAACGTTGCACACGCGCGGCATCACGCCCGTCACGAACGCCGACGTGAAAAAATTGGAAAATGCCGAAGACGCGGAAGCGAAAGCGCGCGGCTTGCCTGAATTCAAATACGCGACGAACGAGGACATGTTGGCAGTAATCAGAGGACAGTAATCGGTAATCGGTTACTGCCCTCTGAATACTGAATACTGATTAGCAACTCTTTTCGCGTTTCCCCCCTTGTCGTTTATACTCTTTCTCGATGCGCGTTGGCATTGACCTTTCGCCGCTGTTTTATGGCTTGAATCGCACGCGCGGGATTGGCACGTATGCGGAAAATCTCGCGGCGGCGTTGGCGGCGACGGACACGACAAACGAGTATGTGCTGTTGACGACGCGCGGCACACATTCCTACTCCCTCCCGTTTTCTCTTCCCAAAAATTTTTCCACCGTGCCGCTCCCCGCGCCCTCACTCGGACGCGCGACGCCACTCGTTTCGCATCAAATTGTTTTGCCCTTGTTCCTTCGCCGCTTGAATGTGGATGTGCTGCATCTGCTTCAAGCGCCGTACAATCCATCACTGCCCGCCGTTCCGTTGTGGCAGCGCGTGCCGACGATTGTGACCGTGTTTGACCTCATGCCGCTGCGCATGGGCAAGCAACTTCTCAAGCATGAGCGCTATCGGCGCTTTTTCGATTTTCAATTAAACGCGTGCCGCCGCGCCGCGCACCTCATTACCGCCACAGAATACACGGCGCGCGAGTTGGTTCATTTCCGCATCGCGTCGCGTGACAAAATTTCTATCGTGCCGCTCGCTGCGCCTCCGTTAGAGGAAAAGGATGAGCTCTCGAATGATGTGCGCCAATTGATTCAGGGCGCGCCATTTTTTTTACACGTTGGCGGCGATGAACCGCAAAAAAATCAAGAAACGGTGTTGCGCGCGTTCGGGTTGTGCTGCCGCAACCCCGCGTTCAAACATCAGCTCGTTCTGGTGGGACAGCATCATTTGAGCGACGCGCCCGCGCTCGATGTGACGACGCGCGCCGCTTTACGCATTTGCCGTTTGAGCGAGGTAACACGCGCAGAAATGGACGCGTTGTACGAACACTGCGCCGCGCTCGTTTTTCCATCGTCCTACGAAGGATTTGGCTTGCCTTTGTTGGAAGCGATGCGCGCCGCCGCGCCGGTGATAACTTCGAACGCGTCGTGTTTGCCCGAAGTCGCGGGCGAAGCGGCTCTGTATGTCGAACCGCGCGACGCGAACGCGTTGGCGAATGCGATGCGCCGCGTGTTGGAGGATGAGCGTTTGCGAATCAAATTGAGCGAAGCGGGCGAACGCCGCGCGCACGAATTTTCATGGACGCGCACGGCGCATCTGACGCGCGCGGTGTACGAACGCGTCGCACGCGATTGGCGTAATTGATGGGGAGATTCCGAGTCGCGGCGGGGCATGCAAAGGTTATACAAAATCATTACCATTCGATAACTTGTTGATGTTAGACTTGCCGGGGTGCAAATTCGGTGAAAACTCGTGTCAAATTAGACTCTTGTACACGCCATGCGTCGCGGCAACCGGAACGCGAGACCGTGCCGCGCATCATGTGGGACATGACGTTTGCGTACAATAGCATGACCGGCACGCGCGTCTTGGCGCGGCAATTGACCACTGCGCTGCGAAAGCTGGATGTGTACGAAATTGTCGAGGTGACAGCGCGCGCGGGAGGTGATGCGCAGAAGACAAATCGGGCGAACGGCATCGGCAATGTGTGGTGGCTTGGACGTGAATTGTCTCGTGTCCTCGAGACCGAACATGCGGCACTGCTTCACGTCGCCGCGTATGTGGGTCCGCGCCGCGCGCCCTGTCCCAGCATCGCCAATATTTTTGACACCACATACTTGACGTATCCAAACGATTTCGATTGGAAATGGCGCGCGTACGCGCAAGTTTTTATTCCGAATACGATTCGGCGCGCGTCCGCGGTGCTTACGCTTTCGGAACACGCGAAAAGCGAAATCGCGCGTCATTACAAACTCTTGCCCGAACAAGTGAACGTGGTTTATCCAGGCGTGAGCGGTGTATTCCGTCGCACGGCGGACGCCGAAACCATCAACGCAGCACGAGAAAAATTTGATTTGCCGGAAAATTATTTGATATTTGTCGGCGCACAGATGCCGCGCAAAAATATCCCCGCGCTGATTCAAGCTCTCGGCAAGTTGGGCGAGGACCCGGTAAATCTCACCTTGGTCCTGGTTGGTCCGCGCGAACGCGGTTCGTCGGAGATTCAACGCGTGATTTCGGAATTGGGGCTGCGCGCGCGCGTGCGCGAGTTGGGATTTGTAGCGGATGCCGATTTGGCAGTTCTCTATCAGGGCGCGCGCGCGTTCGTGTACGCGTCAAAACTTGAAGGATTTGGAATGCCGCCCGTCGAAGCGATGGCGTGCGGCACGCCTGTTGTGTGCGCGCCGAATCCGCCGATGCCCGAAGTGTTGGGCGACGCCGCGTATTTCACGCAAAACGATTCGCCCGAAGCATTGGCAGAGGGAATTACGCGCGTGTTGAAGGATGAGGCGTTGGCGCAAACACTGCGCGCGCGCGGCATCGCACGCGCGCAAATGTACACATGGGAAAACGCGGCGCGCAAAACATTGGCAGTCTATCAGCAGGTGTTGGAAACGCGGCGCGCAAAATGATTGTAGGCATCTTTCAATCGTTGCGGCGTGATGTACAACAGACAGGGGCGGCGGGCATCGCGCTGCTCTTCTTGTTTGTCGGCGTGGTCACGAATCGCTATCGCTATGAAGCGATTCCGTTTCGTCCGCACAATGAACATTTTGCAATTTTGTTCGCGCTGGGAATTTTGGCGTGGCTGGTGTGGCAAAAACGCGCGCGGATTGTGTTTCTTTGGACGGACGCGTTGTTGATTGCGTATTTGGGCGTCGCACTGGTTTCTGCATTTTTGTTTCCGCCGGATGCGCGCGACAGTGTGTCGTATTGGGCGCGGATGGTGCTGGCGGTGGTGGTTTATTTTGCCGCGCGCGCGTTGATGACTGGAACTGCGCGCGCTATCGCCTTTCGTTTTGTTTTGAAAATGTTGTTGGTGTTTGGCGTGTTGGAAGCGTTGTATGGAATTGCGAGTTGGTTCTTGTATCCGTTCGGCATCAATTTGGGCGTGGACGAGTATCCGTTGGGGGTTCGCGGACCGGGCGGAATTTTGTGTAATTTTTCTTTGACAATGTACGGCACGTTGTGGGAACCGAATGTGTTTGGCAGTACGTTGATGGTGGTGATTTTGGTCGGCGCAGTTTTGTTTGTCTCGAATGAGTTTGCTTCATGGCGGCGCGCGTTGGGCATCGCGCTCGCGGTCATGTTGGGCGCGTTGGCGTTGAATGCCAGTCGCGGCGCATTTCTCGCGTTGTTGTTTGGCTTGGCGTTCATTGTTTTGTTTGCGCGCGGGATGAACTTGACGCAAAAATTGAAATGGGCGGGCGCGGCGGGGCTTTTGATTCTCGCCGTCTATGTCCCGAGTCAAGAAATTTCACGCGGGTTGATGAACATGCCGGGCGCGCCGGGACTCGCGCAGCGCGCGCCGTGCGCGGAATGGATGGCGAAAGGAATGCCGCGCGGCACACAGACGGGCGACCCGGAGTTTGACCCTTCGACGGGACCCGAAAGCGATTTGAATGTGGCGAAGCGTCTTTTGGAAGGACAGACACTCACGTCGCGTTGGGTTTCGTACAAGAACGCGTGGGATGATTTTTTGCAAAAACCGCTTTTGGGTAACGGACCAAATTCGTTCGGACAAAAATATACGACGACCGCGCGCACAGAGGGCTGGATTAGCAATTTGATTTTGATGGCGCTGCACGATACGGGCATCGTCGGCACAACGTTGCTGCTCGCGTGGTTTGGCGTGTTCGTATACAAGATATTTCGCGCGTGGCATCACGCGGCAGTGTCATCACAACGCACGCTCGTTTTTGCATTGGGCATCGGACTCGTTTGTTTGTTCGTCGCGTATCAAGTGACGACCATGTTATGGTTCGGTTTCATGTGGTTTTTGTTGGCGGCGTTGGAACAAGGCGCGGTTAGTTTGAAACAAGAAGCGAAATGAAACGCGCGCTGATTTCGATTTTGCAAGACCCGTTTGTTTGGCTTTTGTTCGCGCTCGGCGCGGCGACGGCGTTTTTTCGCATCGAGGGACACGGGCTTTGGGGCGATGAAATTTGGCAGGTGCTGTGGGCGCGGCAGCAGGGGGTGCTGGAAACGATTGCGCGTTTTCGCGCGCCGCCGGATTTTCCGCTGCACTTTATTTTGGTGCAGTTGACGACGACGTTCGGAACGAATCCGTTTTGGGTGCGCTTGCCATCTGCATTGTCGGGAACGATGACTGTCCCGCTCGTCTACTTGGTGGGCAAACGTGCGCTGAATCGTACAACGGGAATTGTCGCGGCAGTGCTGTTGTCAGTGTCGCCGTTTCACGTGTGGTTCGCGCAAGACGCGCGCCCGTACGCGGCGCTCGCGTTTTATTCGCTGTTGTCGTTTTTCTTTTTTGTTGAATTGGCGCGAAAACCGACGTGGTACGCATGGCTCGGCTTGACGCTCGCAACAACGCTGAATTTGTACAATCAATTTTTTTCGTTGATGCCGATTTTGAGTCAAGGCGTTGCGTTGTTCTTGCGCGACGCGCTCGAGTTGTCTGGAGCGCGTGGCAATTTTTTTGAATTTGCGCGGGCGCGTGCGCGCACATGGTTCGCGTTCGTGTCGGCAATCGGCGCGGCGTGCGTGTTGACGATTCCCTTGCTGCCCGGTTACGTGAGTTATATTTTTGCGCGCGGTCCCGGCGAAGTCGAAGCGCCGCCGTTTCGCATCACAGCGGATTTCTTGATTGAACTGTACGGAATGTTTGGCGGAGGTACGGGTTGGTCGTTGGCGCTATTTGTTGTGTTGTGCGCGCTTGGAATTTTGGCGAGCGCGCGGCGGCGAAATTTTTTCGCGCTGTTGGGAATCGTGTGGTTGGACTTGCCGCTGTTGATTCTTGCCCTCGCGCAGCCGCGCCATATTTTTATTCCGCGTTATTTTTTGTTCATGCAGCCGATTTATTTTTTGTTCATCGGGTACGGAATTTTTTCAGTGAGCGATTGGTTTGCGAGTGTGCTGCAAACGAATGTGAGCGCGCCGCGCGTTTCGTGGAACGCGTTCGGAAAATTTTTTCTTGGGGCAGTGGCAATCGTCGCGTTGATTCCCCCAACATGGCAGAGTTATTGGGTAGAACGCATCAACGATTGGGGAACGATGTGCGAGTACTTGCATCGCAACGCCGACGAAGCGGATGCGGTTGCAGGTGATGGTTACATCATCGGTTTGATGATGTTTTGTTATCCCGAACCCAAGACGACGCCCATTATTGACGGCAATCGCGTGCCGTTGGAGTCACTGAAGAATCGCGGCTTGAATGTTTGGTTTTTGCACATGGACGGAAAAACGGACGCGACGTGGCTCGAAAAAAATTTTACGCCGGTGCCGCGCCCTGTGTGGGGCAAGGGCGATTTGCGCGTGACCGCGTCGAGCGGTGATTTCAAATTTTTGCAAGCGGAACATGTGGCGCGTTTGTGGTACTATGAGACGCCGAATGTGCCATCACACATTGTGCTGAATGATTTTCCGCCCGACGAAGAGAGCGCCCATGGATTCGCGGAAATTTCTGATTACACGCGCTATGCGCTGCGCTTGAGTTTGCCGCCGACGCGTCCGCGCATCTTACGACTGCGCGTGCAAGAACGGAGCGGCGGCGCGCTTCAAGTTTCGATTGACGGCAAGGGGATTGGACGTTTCAAACCGAAAGATGATTCGCGCGCGTGGCGCGATGTCGAGTTTGTGATTCCGGAAAACGTCGGCGAAAAATTTCTGGTGGAACTTTTTAACGCGCCGAAAACGGGCGCGCGCGTGCAAGAGATTGAGGTGCGGTACGCACCATGAACATTGGCATTGATGCGCACATGTTGGGACACAACGAGACGGGGAATGAAACGTACATCCTCGAACTGGTGCGCGCATTCGCGCAGCAGAAAACGGGGGACACATTTTTTGTGTACGTGGAAAATCCTGACGCGTTATCGCCTGAGGTGCGCGATGCCGCGCACATGCGCGTGGTGACATTCAAGACGCGTTCGGGTGTGACGCGCTTGGTGCGCGAATTGCCGGAACGCGCGGCGCGTGACGGACTCGACGTGCTGCACATTTCGTACAATGCGCCGTTGATGCTGCCGGCGGCGTGCGCGCTCGTGGTGACGATTCACGATGTTTCGTTCGAAGAACATCCCGAATGGTTCCCGCGCACATTGCGCGCGTTTTTGAAATGGAGCGTGCCGCGCTCGGCGCGGATGGCGCGCGCGATTTTGACGGATACGGAATGCGCGCGCGCGGACTTGATGCGTTTGTACCATTTGCCGCCGGAAAAAATTGCGGTCACGCATTACGCGGCGGACGCGCGTTTTCGCCCCATTGCCGACGCGGGCGCGCTGCAAGCGGTGCGCGCGAAATACAACACGTCCGACCATTTTGTGTTGGCAGTGGGCAACATGCAGCCGCGCAAGAATTTGGCGCGCTTGATGAAGGCGTTCGCGCAGGTGAAACGCGCGTACGCGCTTCCGCACAAATTGGTGTTGGTGGGACAAAAATTGTGGCTCGCGCAAAATGTGTTGGCAGTGGCACAAGCGCTCGGCGACGACGTCATCTTGACCGGCTATGTACCCGACGCCGATTTGCCGATGTTGTATAATGCGGCGGACGTTTTCTGTTACCCGTCGCTGTACGAGGGATTTGGCTTGCCGGTGCTGGAGGCGATGGCGTGCGGCGCGGCGGTGATTACTTCAAATACGTCCGCGCTGCCCGAAGTGGCGGGGGATGCGGCGGCATTGGTCAATCCGCACTCGGTAGAGGAACTTGCCGACGCGCTGTATCAAACGTTGACGAACGCGCCGCGCCGTCAACAATTGCGTCAAAAAGGTCTCGCCCGCGCGCGTTTGTTTTCGTGGGAACGCACCGCGCGGCAAACGCTTCAGGTGTATGCACGCGCGGCAGGGGATGGGCGTTGGCGCGAAAATTCCATTGTCGAAAAACAGTCTTCCCTTTAACCTTTGAAATGGATGGGTATGAAGCTTTTCCAATCCCTGATTCGTTGCCGCTATCGCATTACGAGCGGATTTCGTCAACGACGTTTTGATTTCTTTTGGAATGCGCTGGGCAAACATGTTTGCGGCAAAGAAGCGGGGACACAGTGGTGGCTCGACCTCGGCGGCGGACCGGGCAGTTATCTGCTGGCGCAATTGGAAACGCGCGCGCGGGCGATGCCGCGTGTGATTCTTTTGGACCGGGGCGAGGCGGAATTGCGCGATGCCCAAGCGCGTTTTCCGCACGCACAATTGGTGTGCGCGGACGGCGAACGTTTGCCGTTTGCTGCGGGCGCGTTCGATTTGGTCTTTTGCAATTCGGTTATCGAGCATGTGGCTCATCCTGACGCGTTAGCCGCCGAGATTTGTCGAACCGGGCGGCATTTTTTTGTGCAAACGCCCAATGAAAAATTTCCACTCGAAAGTCATTCCCACATGCCGCTGCCCTTTTTCCGCGCGCTGCCGCGTACGCTGCAATGGTGGATGGCGCGCGGCGCGGGCGCCTCGTGGGACTATTTGATGTCGGTGCGCTATTTGACGGAAGCAGAACTGCGCGCGCTGTTTCCCGACGCGCGCATTTTGCGTGAACGCGCGTTTGGCTTGACAAAATCGTTTTATGTGTTGTCCACGGAGGATATGTGAAGATCGCGCTCATCGGCACGCGCGGGATTCCCGCGAGCTACGGGGGCTTTGAAACGTGCGCAGAGGAATTGGGCGCGCGTTTGGTCGAGCGCGGTCATACGGTCACCGTGTATTGTCGTTCGCATCACATTGCGTACAAAGAACCGTACTATCGCGGCATCCGGCTGGTGCGCCTGCCGACCATTCCCAACAAGTACCTCGACACGATTTTGCATACGGCAGTCTCGTCGGTGCACGCGCTGGGGCAAGAATATGATGTGGTGTTGATGTTTATCGCGGGCAACAGCCCGGTCTCTTTTTTGCCGCGCGTGGTGGGGCAGCGAGTTGTGTTGAACGTGGATGGACTGGATTGGAAACGGCAAAAGTGGCCCCCGCCGGCGAAACTATATATTCAGTTTGCGGAATGGCTCGCGACGAAAATGCCGAATCGCGTGGTAACGGATTCACGGCAGGTACAAGACTATTATCGTCAACGCTGGAACGCAGAGACGACGTACATTGCGTATGGGGCAGATGTGCATTCGCAGCCGGCGGGACCGTATCTGGCAAGATTTGGTTTGAAACCGCGCGGTTATATTTTGTTTGTGGGACGGTTGGTGCCGGAAAATTGTGTGCATCATTTGGTGAACGCGTTCAAAAAATTGAAAACGGAACTCAAGTGCGTCATTGTCGGCGACGCGCCCTATGCAGACGAATACATTCACGCGTTAAAAGCATCGGCGAGCGAGAACGTCATCTTTACGGGTTACTTGTTTGGCGAGGGGTATCGAGAACTTTCGTCGCACGCGTACACGTTTGTCGAAACCTCCGAAGTCGGGGGTACGCATCCCGCGTTGTTGGAAGCGATGGCGTTTGGAAATTGTGTGGTCGTGAATGATACGCGCGAGAATTTAGAGACAATGGGGGGCGCGGGCTTGATGTACAACGGCGCGAAGGGGGCAGAACATCTCGCCCACGTGCTGCAGGAGCTGATTGACAATCCAATGCGCGCCGAAGAATATCGCTGTCGCGCGCAAGAGCGGGTGCGAAACCATTTTACGTGGGATGCGATAACCGACGAGTACGAGCGGTTGTTTGAACAGATGTTGGAAACGAAACGCTCAAATACAAACAAACCCGTCCGCTAGCGGACGGGTTTGTTTTTTGTGGTTTAAGGAATTCGGAAACTAAAGATGACCGAACGGACGCATTTGACGTCGTTACAGGCTATTACACGCCAATAGTACGTCTTGCCGCGCGCCAGTGCCGGTGGCACGTACGAATCCTGCGCGGTTCTGCCGAAATGCACTTTCGGTCCTGTATTCGAGCCTTCACGAATGATTACCTTGTAGATGGAAACATTTTGCGATGGCGCCCAATCGAGCGTCGGTGGATTGCCGGCACTTTGCGCGTTGCCGGGCGAAAGCAATTCCGGTTTGGTTGGCGGCTCAACAGTGGGCGGGGGCGCCGTAATCGCGCGGCAGTACGAAAGTTCCGATGTGTTGTTTTGGCTGTCTGTCGCAGTTGCGGTTACGACACCGCTGTTGGGAGCACCGCCGAGCGGCACGGTAAAGTTTGCGTTGCCGCTGCCATTCGTTGTGACTTCGATGGTGCCGAGAAAGGTTTTCGCTTCGCCGACGGAATTGCCGAATGCATTGTCACACGCGGGATTCTGGAAAAATTCCAGGATGAACCGCGCGTTGGGACGGCTGTTGAGACTGCCTTTGATGGTCAAGGTTGCACCGTCGTGTTCCGCCGCATTCAACGTCGGAAAATTTTGCAGCCCATTCGGTCCGCCGTCGCCGTCGCCGCCATCATTGGGCGAAAACGCGTCCTTTCCCAAATTGATACCGAACGTCCGATTGTTGAACACTTCGTTGGCGCTGATGCGATTGTTGTTGCCGGATTTTACGCGGATGCCGTCGCTGCCGTTATTGGCAACGCGATTGTGATGGATGTAATTGTTGTTGGATTGAAGTTCGATGCCCTTTTGCCCGTTACCCAAATTGGCATCGCTGTCTGCGGCAATCCCGATGCGATTGTTTTTGATTTCAAAACTGTGCGCGTTCAAAAAGATGAGAATGCCAAACTTGCCCAGTCCCGAAATCACGTTACCGTCAATCACGTTGTCGTGCGTATTCAACTGTCCATAAACTCCGGTGCCGCCGCCAAGCGCTGCCGTGCCCGCGCTGTTGGTGCCGATAAAGTTGCCCTGCACGAGCGTATCGCGCGTGTCCGCTAACGCGAGTTCAATGCCGCCGACGGTATTGCCGCTGATGACGTTGCGTTCTTGCGGACTCGTACCGCCGATGACGGTGTTGGGGCTGTTCGCGACCAAGATGCCCCCGTCTTTGTTCGGGAGGATCCCGTTGCCGGTCTTGTTGGTACCGATGAAATTGCCAATGACGCGCGTGTTGCGGCTGCCATTGTCAAGGACGATGCCGTGCAGTCCGTTGCCCGAAATCAGGTTGCAGTCGCCGGTGCACGCGCCGCCGGGCGAAACGCCCTCCGTGCCGCCGATTTGATTGTTGTGGGAATTGTTTAACAGGATGCCCGCAAAATTCGGTTTGGCGTTGTTGCCTGCCGCGTTCGTGCCGATAAAGTTTCCGACGATGACGTTATTGTGCGAACCGTAAATGCCCATCGCCGCGGCGTTCGGGTTGCCCGTAAAGGTCAAACCTTTGATGACGTTGTTGTCGCCGGTAATGTATAACGTGTAATTACCGGATGTTTTCGAGGCGTCAATTTCAACGCGGTCATCACTCTGCGTTCCGTCAATCATGACGCCCGCTTCGTCGAGAAGCCACGTCATCGGCAAAGGCGGTGTGATTGTTTGCACGCCGCTGCCGGGAATGTCAAAGACAATGGCATCAAAACCGGGATTCGCATTGGCATCCAAAATGGCGCGACGCAATGTTCCCGTCCCCGGTTTGTTATTGTCACCTGAATCGGTTGTCTTGGTTACAACGTACGTATTCATCGGCGCCTGTCCCGTGATGGGATGAACCAAGCGCGGTTTCGAGTTGCTTGCGGACGCGTTCGTAAACGTGAGCACCAAGCCAAATATGAGACTCAAGAACAGAATCGTTGCTTTTTTGAAATTCATAACGGCAAACCTTCCTTACTCTTTTCCTTGCTACACACTCACTATAGCAGCTCTATCTGGCGCGATTGAATGGGAAATATGGCATAGCATCAAGGTCACACCGACGCTGCAAGCGAATTGTAAGAAATCTTATTTCGTGCGTGCCAACCGATTTTGCCGTGTATCAAATGTGAAAACTGCCGCGCAAGCTCGTGTGTCGGGGTTGGCATCTCTGGACGTGCGCCACAGGTTCACTTGAAAATCGGCTCTGCCGTACGTGAGATACAATGCTTGCGCGAGTCCATTTTGGAAAACATATTTGCGATTTACTTGTGTTGGCACATCAACAAAACATAACACATCCTCTGAAGCGGGCGCGGGCATTTCTGCCTTGACTTGATTCAAAACGCGTTTGGAAATTTCTCCTGCGTTAGCCCAATCGCGTTCCATGTTGAAAATTGTTAGCGCATTCGCGCTGAACCACACCACCAGCCCGAGCAAGGCAACTCCTGCAAAACGTGACGCGATTTTTTCACGCCCTCCGAGTTCGTGGTGAATCCACTGAGATGCGGCGATGAGCAGCAAACTGAAAGCCGCCGCACTATAGTACACATAGCGGTCGCCGCCAATGCCGCGCGCGAGAACCGCGCGCACGGCATTGTCCGCGGTCAGGGCAACGTACGGCGCGACGGATAACGCAAGCCAGATGATGGCAACGAGCCACAGCCATTGTTTGCGAAGGATTGCCAAGAGTGTGATGGCGGCAAGCAAAATTAATTCCGCGCCGAGTAGTCCCGCGTTGCGCGCGACATAATCGCTGCCGGGAAAATGTGCGTTGAAAAATTGCGCCGCGCGCAAGAGCCAGTCCACCGGCGTGGCATGGAGCAATTGCAGTCCGCCGCGCGCAATGCCTTCCGCATCGAGGCGGCTGGATTGCAAATAAAAGAATGCCCAGATGCCGATGACAAAGAATTGCGCGCCGACGATGAGCAGTCCGCGTTTCCATGGCAGAGCGTTGTCGCGTTGTGCGAGGAGAACGAAAAAAAGTGCGAGCAGCGTTTCGAGTGGCAATAACAGCGCGCTCTCTTTGGACAAAATCGCGAGCGCCATTGCAATGACACAAGCAATCAATACGAGCCAATACTGGCGTTTATGACCAAGCCACCACAACATCGCGTTCAGTCCGAGCAGTTTGAAAAAGGTGGTTAGCAATTCATTCGACGCCGAGTACCAATACAGCGCTTCGTGATGCCGCCAACTCGAAAGAAACAAGCCGATGCCCAATGCGCTCAACACCATACTGCGCGCGCGCGACATTTGTTTCGACAATAAAAAAATTTGATAAAGTACTAGTCCGACCAATAACGCGTTGCTGAAATCAAGCAATTGCGCGAAAACATGAAAGGCGCGCGGCTCGATGCCAAACCAACGATACAGTCCAAACGTGACAAACCACTGTGTCGGGCGCACAAACCAATCGGTCTGAAAGGACACGAGCGTGAGCAGTTCCGAAAAACGGTTCACTTGCGCGACGGCGTACAAAAAGAACCAATCGTCCGATACGAAATAATTGTCCCAGCCGAGCGCGTAAATCACTTGTGCGCCGACTATTGCACCAACGGCGATTGCGAGGGCGATGCTTTGGCGTGTCGAGAACAGTGTGTTTCGCATTCGCCGGATTTTATCATCGAACGATTTTTACAAAATTTTCTCCATATCCCATTACCCAGTTCTTCAAATTTTCTTCACAATCTTAAAGCATTCTCAGCGCAGACGATACCATCTCGCCGGAAGCGAAATTCAGACGTTGCTCGCGACGTTTTTGTTCGTTGTCCGCGACTCTTTCGTTTCAAACCGTATCTCATCCTGAGGTACATATCGAGATATATCTTTTGTAGGACACATTGTCCTGTACGGGAGGAGGCATCTCATGCAAAATCGCAGGTTTTTCTTGGGCATCGTGCTGACGCTGTTGTTTGTCGGGCTGCTTGCGAGCGTTGGCTGGACGGCATACAATGCAGGCATCGCGCAAGGCATGGTTCAGAACGGAACAATCGTCGTGCCAAGTTCGGGCGCCGTTCTCCCGAACGCGCCGATGTATTACGGTGCGTTCGGATTTCATCGCCCGTTTGGGTTCGGGATTCTCGGTTGTCTCGCGTCCCTGTTTTTCTTTTTGCTGCTGTTCGCGCTGTTCCGTTTTGCATTTCGTCCGCACTGGGGTGGGCCCTGGATGCGCGGCGGTTGGGACCCTTCGCAGGATGACATGCCTGAACGTGTCAAAGAATGGCATCGCAAATTGCATGACCAAGAAAGCGCGGCAAAAGCGGAAGCGGCTTGACTATGACAGAGAGATAGAGTGCTGGAGTGAATTCGCACTCCACCTCTCTATCTCTCAATCACTCTTTCTCTCCATCTCGGAATGAAAACCATTCTCCTCGTTGACGACGAACCGAAAATTATTCAACTCGCGCGCGACTATTTGACGCACGCGGGTTTTGCGGTGTTGACGGCGAACGACGGGAAAAGCGCGCTTGCCGTGTGGCGTTCCGCGAAACCGGACTTGATTGTCCTCGACCTCGGACTGCCAAACATGGACGGTCTCGATGTGACGCGCATGGTGCGTCGCGAACCCGGTTTGAACAACACTCCCATCATCATGCTCACCGCGCGCAGTGATGAATCGGACAAGCTCGTCGGTCTCGAACTCGGCGCGGATGATTACATCGTCAAGCCCTTTTCGCCAAAGGAACTCGTGGCGCGTGTGCGCGCGGTGTTGCGTCGGATGGAAAACGCGAGTACGGCAGGCGAAATCATTCGCGTCGGAAATTTAACTTTGGACGCGCCGCGTATGCGCGTGACGCTCGACGAGAAAAATATCGAAGTGACGCCGACGGAATTTCAATTGCTTGCGGCATTGGCGCGTCAACCGGGCAGAATTTTTACGCGCGCGCAATTGCTCGACGCGGTGCGCGGGATTGCGTTTGAATCGTACGAACGCGCGATTGACGCGCACATCAAAAACCTCCGCCGCAAAATCGAACCTGACCCCCGCGAACCGCGTTATGTGTTGACCGTGTACGGAATGGGATACAAATTTAGTGATGAATAAAATTGCGAATTTGAGATTGCGAATTTGAAATTGACACGCGGGCGATTCAACCATTGAAAATTCGCCATTCGCCATTCGCAATCTGAAATTACTATGCGTCGTCCCCCTTGGTGGAATCCGGACGCGCCGTTTCCGCCGCATTCGCAAAATTGGTATCCGATGCGCCGCCGCCTGTTTTGGCGTTTCGGAATTTTTTTATTTCTGTTTGCGTTCATCGGCTGCGGCATTTTTACATTTCTGTTTTGGTTCCTCGCGCTTTCGTTTTCGCAAACAAACATCCCCGACAGCATCGCATTGATTTTGCGTCCCCTCGGTTTCGGCGCGTTTCTCGTCGCCGTGGTTGTGTTGGGTTTTACCTTTCGCGCCGTGCGCCGCGCGATTATTCCGCTGGGTGAGGTCATTGATGCCGCGCAGCGCGTTGCCGCCGGCGATTATTCGACGCGCGTTCTTGAACGCGGTCCCCGCGAAGTGCGCGGGCTCACCCGCGCGTTCAATCGCATGACGACGCAGCTCGAAGCGAATGACGCGCAGCGCCGCGCCATGCTCGCGGATGTCTCACACGAATTGAGTACGCCGCTGACGGTGATTCAAGGCAATCTCGAAGGAATGTTGGACGGTGTGTATGCGCTCGACCGCGCGCATTTGGAACCGGTGTTGGATGAAACGCGACAGCTCGCGCGCTTGATTCAAGATTTGCGAACGCTGGCGTTAGCGGAAAGCGGCGCGCTGCATTTGCAAAAAGAAGCTACCGATCTAGTGATATTGCTGAACGAAACGCTGGCATCATTTCGCGCGCAAGCGACGAGCAGCGGGATTGCGCTGGTGCCGGATGCCGAGCCCTCCCTGCCAAACATCGAGCTCGACCCCGCGCGCATTCGGCAGGTGCTCGAAAATTTGATTGCGAACGCGCTGCGATACACGCCGCACGGCGGGGAAATTCGCGTGCGTTGTGCCAACATGGGTGAAAACGTGCGCGTCGAGGTAAAAGATACGGGGCGCGGAATTCCGCCGGAGGAAATCCCGCATATCTTTGAACGCTTTTACAAAGCGCGCGATTCACGCGGCGCAGGTTTGGGCTTGGCGATTGCAAAAAGTCTGGTGGAAGCGCACGGCGGCGAGATGGCGGTTTCAAGCGCTCTCGGTCAAGGCACCGAAATTTCCTTTACGCTTCGGCTCTAGCGCATCATGAACCAAACGCTTTTGGCATCCAAGCGCACAAATCCTTTAGAAATGAGTTTGCTCTGAAAAGCAACGCACAACAAATTGGTTGCGGATGCGCTAGATTTGTCATGTGACTCAAGAGGGATTGAATGACCTCTTGGCACATGCTATAATGGCAGCAAGATGTTTTGCTCGCGCGCTCGCGCGAGCAATTTATAACGCTCTCAACGAACAAGATTCACTTTACGGGTTAGCCGGCGCATCGTCCTCCGCGCGGATCAACGTATGACGCTTCTCGTTCCTTTCCGTCCCGTAAAGATCCCTCCACGTTCGACCTGCTCCCCTTAATTCTTGGTCAATCTTGTTTCTTCAAGCGCACTGGAGAGACAGTCTATGTACAAGCTCGGGCTGATGTGTTTGCTCTTGCTTATTCCTGCCTGCGCGCCTGCTGAACCCACTCCGCTGACACCTGTCATAGTACAACTTTCATTTTCACATCAAGCCGAATTTGCAGGGTTGTATGTGGCTGACCAGTTGGGCTATTTCGCGTCGGAAGGTCTGGCGGTCACGTTTCGCGAAGGCGGACCGCAAGTGAACTTTATTACGCCATTGGTGGATGGGACGGCAGAATTCGGTGTCGCATCACCGGCGGATGTCATTTTGGCGCGCGCCGACGGCAAATTGCTCAAAGCGATTGCTGTGGTGTATCGCCGCAGCCCGATAGTCTTTTTTAGTCATGCCGATTCCGGTATCAAACGTCCGCAGGATTTTGTCGGCAAGACCATTCGCAGCACGCTCACACTTGACCTAACGCTGCGCGCCATGCTCCAACGCGAGAATGTTCGACCCGACCAATACAACATTGTCTATTTGCCTTCGGATGTATCGCGTTTCGCCGCGCGCGATGTGCCGATATGGGGCGGCTATCTCAATGTCCTTGTCGTAGATGTACAGCGCGCGGGCTACGACATCAACATCATTTTTCCGGATGACTATGGGATTCATTTCTTTGCGGATGTGCTGATTACGCGCGATGAGCTCATCTCGAAAAATCCCGAACTCGTTCGCCGCTTTTTGCGCGCGACGCTCAAGGGTTGGAAGTACGCGGTAGAAAATCCGAACGCCATTCCCGCGCTGGTCGTCCAGTACAACCCGAATGCCGACCGCGCGCTGGAGGAAGCGCGGATGCTCGCGAGTTTGCCGTTGGTGAACACAGGCAAAGACCAAATCGGTTGGATAGAGCCGGAACGCTGGACGGGCATGGAAAGCACCCTGCGCGCACAGAGGGTGTTGACGAAAACCGTCAACATCGCGGACGTGTTCACGACACAGTTTCTCCAGGAAATCTATACCGAATAAAGAACGAACGCGGGCACCGGACCATCGCCGTGTTACATTT
This sequence comes from uncultured Chloroflexota bacterium, assembly GCA_937870825.1. Taxonomy (GTDB): domain Bacteria; phylum Chloroflexota; class Anaerolineae; order UBA4142; family SHND01; genus SHND01. The sequence continues at coordinate 66,921 of CALMZO010000219.1, forward strand.
TTCTTCCATCACAACCAAACTTACCCTTCTCCTTGCGCTCTTTGCGGCGGTGCTGGTGACGGGTGTCGGCGCGCTGGCGTATCTCAGTGGACGCGCCGCGTTAGAGCAAGCCGTCATTTCTGAACTCGAATCCACGGCAAATGAAAAACAAGGGGCGTTCAATGCGTGGATTGACGACCGCTTGAACGTGGTAGCTTCGCTTACAGAGCTGCCCTCTCTGCGCGCGCGCGTGAATCTACTCGTAACGGACAATCTCGACCAAACCACGCACGACAATTTACACCATTTGACGAAACAGGCACTCGATGTCTTTGCCGGCGCCAATCGCAACTATACAAAAATAATGGCACTGGATGCGCGTAATGGGCAGGTGATTGTTTCAACCAACGCAGATGATATAGGCAAGTTCAAAGAGGACCGCGCCTATTTTATGCAAGGCAAAAACGGACCGTATGTCCAGAATGTCTACTATTCTTTTGAAGAGCAAGAATCATCCATCGTGGTCGCCGCGCCCGTGAAAACGGAGGACGGACGGGTGAGCGCGGTGCTTGCGGCGCCTCTGCGGCTTGAACAGATGAATGGAATTATCAGGCGGCGCACCGGCAACCGCGCGACGGACGATGCATTTCTCGTCAACCCGTCAAATCTATTTGTGACACAGCCGCGCCTGTTGAATGACCCTGCCGTGCTTCAACGCGGGATTCATACGGTGCCCGTCATGCGCTGTCTCAACGGTGGCAGTGGGGTCATTGCGGCAGACGATTCTCGCGGGGTTCCGGTGCTTGCGGCGTACCGTTGGATGCCAGATTGGGAAGCGTGTTTGATTGTGAAAATGAGTCAAGCGGAGGCGTTCGCGCCTGCCAATCTGTTTGGGCAGACGATTGCCTTGATTGCCATTGGCACACTCTTTTTTGCCTCTCTGGTCGGCTTTGTGTTGGCGCGCAGCATTACGAATCCCGTTCAACGGCTCGAGGAATGGGTGATGCGTTTTGGGCAAGGCGAACGCGATTTTTCTCCGGCGCGCCCTTCCAATGACGAAATTGGTGTACTCGAACGCGCCTTTCAGGAAATGGCAGCGGTGCTGGACGCGCAAGAACAACAACTGCGCCGTCATGCCGGAGAGATGGAGGCACAAGTCCAAGAGCGCACGCGTGAACTCGCCGCCAGTCAAGCGCTCCTTTCCGGGATTATCGCGAGCGCGATGGATGCCATCATCACGATAGATGACGCGCAGCAAATTGTTCAATTCAACCGCGCGGCGGAAAAGACATTTCGTTGTGAAGGCGCCCACGCCATCGGTCACTCGATCGAAAAATTTATTCCGACCCGATTTCGCGCAAGGCATTATGTCGACATTCAAGATTTTGGGCGTACGGGTGTGACAAATCGAGCGATGGGGAGATTGGGAATGCTCTCCGGGCTGCGCGCCGATGGTCAAGAATTTCCGATGGAGGCATCCATCTCACAAATTCAGGTCGCCGAGCGAAAACTCTACACGGTGATTCTGCGCGACATCACCGAACGCAAACGCGCCCAAGACGAAATTCAGAATTTGAATCAAGTGCTCGAGCAGCGCGTGATGGAACGCACGGCAGAGCTCGAAGCGTCCAACCAGGAGCTCGAGGCATTCTCGTACTCTGTTTCGCATGATTTGCGCGCGCCGCTGCGGCACATCATGGGCTTTATGGAATTGCTGCAAAAAAATCTCGGACCCGCGCTCGACGAGAAAAATGCGCGCTATCTGCATATCGTTTCCGAAGCCGCGACACAGATGGGAAATTTGATTGACGACCTCTTGGCGTTTTCACGCGTCGGACGTTCTGCCTTGCATCAAGACGCGTTCGAAATGGAAACGCTCGTGCAGGAAGTCGTCCACACCTTGGAGCCCGAACAACGCGGGCGAGACATCAAGTGGCAAATGTATCCGCTGCCGCGCGTATTCGCAGACCGCGCCATGCTGGCTTTGGTGTGGACGAATCTCTTGAGCAATGCGCTCAAGTACACGCGTCCCCGCGCCGTGACGGAAATCGAAATCCGCTGCGCGGAGGACGCAGAGGAATTTATTTTTTCTGTGCGGGACAATGGGGTTGGTTTTGACATGCTGTACGCGGACCAACTCTTTGGGGTGTTTCAGCGCTTGCACAGCGCGTCGCAATTTGAGGGCACCGGCATCGGACTTGCCAATGTGCGCCGCATCATCCACCGCCACGGCGGTAGAACGTGGGGCATTGGCGCGGTGAATGAAGGTGCAAGCTTTTATTTTTCACTTGCCAAGCCGGGAGTTGTATCAACATGACCCAAGCGAAACGAATTTTGCTCGGCGAAGATGACCCGCGTGATGCGGAATTGACGCTCATCGGATTGAGCGAAAACGGCTTGGCGAATCATGTGGTCGTTGTCGAGGACGGCGTTGCCGTCATGGATTATCTGCTGCGGCGGGGCAGATTTGCCGAGCGCGCGGAAGGGAATCCGGTCGTGGTGCTGCTTGATGTGAAAATGCCAAAACTTGACGGCATCCAAGTTTTGCGCGCCATACGCGCGAATCCGCAGCTGCCCCTGATTCCGGTGGTGATGCTCACCTCCTCGGGCGAGCAACGCGATTTGGTTGAGTGCTATACACTCGGCGTGAACGCGTATGTCGTCAAGCCCGTCCATTTTGAAGAATTTCAGCGCGCGGTCAAAGCATTGGGAATGTTCTGGGGTTTTATTAACCAAGCTCCTCCGAGCGCGCCATAGCGCGATTGACACAAGCCGGCATAAAAAAGTAGCAGACATGACTACACTCAAGATATTGCATCTGGAAGATAACGCGAACGATACAGAGCTCGTGCAAGCGACGCTCGAAAGCGCGGGACTCGCGAATGAAATTCTCCGCGTCGAAACGCATGACGATTTTGTGACTGCGCTCGAGCAGCGCGAGGTTGACATTATTTTTGCCGACAAAACCCTCCCCGCGTTTGATGGACTGCGCGCGCTGGAGCTTGCGCGCCGGTTGCGTCCCGAAGTCCCCTTTGTTTTTGTCTCCGGGACGCTTGGCGAAGAAGTCGCCATCGAGAGCTTGAAAAACGGAGCAACGGATTACGTGGTCAAGACGCGCCTTGCGCGTCTGGTGCCGGTTACACAGCGGGTGTTGCACGAAGTGGCAGAACAGCGCGAACACCAAAAAGCCCAGGCACAACTTCGTGCCAACGACGCGCGTTTTCGCGCGCTCATCGAACACAGCGCGGAAGCGATTGTTTTGCTGGACGCGCAGGGTGTCGTCGCGTATGTCAGCCCATCCGTTACGCGCATTCTCGGGGGTGACGCGGACAAGTGGCTCGGCGGCAATTGGCTAAACCGCGTCCATCCCGACGACTTGAACCTCGTCAGTACCCTTTTTTCGGAATTGCTGAACGCGCCGGGCACGAGCAAGACTGCCGAGTTTCATTATCGTCACAGAGACGGGTCCTGGCTCTGGCTCGAAGTGACGGGAACGAACTTGCTCCACGAGCCGAACGTTCAAGCCATCGTCGGCAATGTGCGCGACATCACCGCGCGCAAGGTCGCGGAAGAGGCGCTGCGCGAGTCGGAAGAAAAATATCGCGCGCTGGTCGAAAACATTGACGAGGTGGTTTATGCCGTGGATGGGCAGGGCATTATCACCTACATCAGCCCGAGTGTGGAAAAGCAGACCGGCTATCTTCCTGCTGAACTCGTTGGTCGGGATTTTGCCTCACTGATTCATCCGGAGGATTTGCCGGACATCCTCCAAGAGTTTGTCTCTTCAGTTTATGCCGCGGAGTCACCGGACTTTCTTCAAGATGGCGCATCCAAAGAGTTCGAGTATCGCGTTCTGGACAAAGGCGGTGACATTCACTGGGTATTTAGTCATGGGCAGCCCGTAATAAAGGATGGTCGCATTGTCGGGATACAGGGCGTTCTCTCCGACATCACCGCGCGGAAACGCAGTGAAATGGAACTGCGCGCACAAAAGGAATTGCTGCAAACGATTTTTGACCACATTCCGATAATGATTGATGTGATTGATACTGAGGGGCGCACCAAACTGGTCAATCGCGAATGGGAACGCGTGCTCGGATGGACTTTACATCAAGTCACCGATGAAAACATAGACGTCATCGAGGAGGCGTATCCTGAGGCGCAGGAACGAGCGCGCGTCTATCAAAGCATAGCCGATGCGCGCGGCGTCTGGGAAGATTTTCAATCACGCGGCTCCGATGGAAGTATCATTGACACCAGTTGGGTCAGTGTTCGTCTTTCGGACAATACAACGCTCGGCATCGGGCAAGATATCACGGAACGCAAACGCGCCGAACAGGCGCTGCAAGAGAGCGAACAGCGCTTTCGTTTGTTCTTTGCCGCTTCTCC
>CALMZO010000220.1 GCA_937870825.1 uncultured Chloroflexota bacterium
TCGTTTTCAGGAACCCACTCCAATTCAAACCCGCGCGCGTGAGCCGCGCGCGTCAATTTAACGAACAACAAATTTGCCAAACGCGTGTGCGTCCATTCGCGCACGCGCCGTTGCGTTTGTTCGGGTGACCACATCTTCACTTTGCGATACTGTGCGAGCGCGGTTGCGAATCCATCTACCGCCGCCAAGTAGCGTTCCGCGCGTTCCGTGACAAAGTAGAATCCTGTTTCGCGTTTGCGTTTGTACTTGCGCTTATCCGTTTCCACCTCTGCGGATTCCATTAGCGTCTCATGCGCGGGAATCGTCATTCGTTCGACCAATCCGAATTTGACCAAGCGCACAAGCGCCGTCGCAATTTGTGATGGATAGTGATTCGTCAAGTGCGTCACGTCTTGCGCCGAGAGCAGCGGATGCGCGGCGATGAGACGGACAAGTCGGTGGTCTGTATCGGAAAGGGTCAACGCCGTAACTGCGAGTTCGTCCAACGCGATGCCATTCGGTTCAATCACGGATGCGGGCGCAACCAAAGAATTTTTTTCCATGTTTCACGCGCGGAGAGATGAGTCGCCAAGAAGATGCGGACAGTTCACCTTCAAAGCCGCGGTCATCCGCAAGAAACATTTTATTTTCGCCGCTGTTGACACTGTACCAAATTGGCTGCACGGGATTGCCGCGCGTTGCTTTGATGTTTTCGTCGAGCGCGAGATAAATGTTTGGCACGACGAGATGTTGGTCCAGCGCAATCGCTCGAAACATCGTTGCGTATTCATTCAAACGGTAAGCATCCTGCGCGAGAACGGCGAGCGGAGACAGAATCAAATTCCCTTCCGAATCGAACGCGGCGGATTCTTGTTGCGCGCGCACCCAACGCGCAAACCTACTGCGCTGCGCGTCTATCGGAACGTTTGCATCGTCAACATGAATATAGAGCGTGAGCCATCGCCCATTCTCACGATGGCACAGAGTTGCCGCGCCGGTAAATCCGACGCGCTGGTTTCTCGCTCGCACAAAAATTTCTTCTTGCCATGAAACGATTTGCCATTTCCACATCGGAGCGAATGAAAGCGTTAATGGTTTGAGTGCCAGAGCGTTGCGCATGCCGATATTGGACGGATTAAAACCTTCGAGTGTTTTCATCCACCAACGCAAGCGTGTCACACGTTTCATCGCCAAAATGAGCCAAGCCACTCGCCCGCGCCGAAACGAATGTGCGCGTGCAAGCGTCTTGAATGGAACGCCGCGCAATTTTGCTAATGCTTTGACTCCTTCGGGCGTAATCGTCCACACACGTTTGAGCGCAATCGCGTCGCGCGAAAAAGTAAAGCCCTGTGCATAGCCGCGTCGTTTTAGCGATTGCAACGCCCTCGTCGTGTACGAACGCGAACCGAGATATTCGCCAAGCCAATATGGGTCGGCATAAGGATGTTCGAGCAGCGCGGGCAGAACTTTTTGTTCACCAAGCCACATAAAAATCGTTCATTGATTCAATTCCCCTTGCGGGTCGAATGCATAATACTGCCCCCACAACTTGAACAGCATTTCAATCCACGTTGGACCGAGCCGATTCTTTTCAATCGAAAACAAAACTTTCGGTTCGCGATGTTTCCGCCGCGCGGCTGCGTTATCACGCCATGTGGGATTGAGCATGATGGCGACATCGGGTTCATAGTTGATGCTCGAGTTGCCCCACAAATCTTCAAAGCGCAAACGGTCACGGCGCAATCCTTCCGCATCGCCCGCGGCGACGGCGACAACAGGAATGTGACGCCGCAGCGCGAGATTCTTTAATTCCTCTACCACAACTTGCACTGGATTTTTGTTTTCGTGCAGATGCGGCATCACCGGCACTTTTTGTAAATAGTCCACGATGAGAACAACGGAATCCAAACGTCCTTCGGTTTTCACATACTCGATGTATTGGTCAAAAACTTGCGGCGTTGTTTTGCTCGGGTCGCCTTTGACGAGATAAAGATATTCCCAATAGTTGTTGAGGCGTTG
>CALMZO010000221.1 GCA_937870825.1 uncultured Chloroflexota bacterium
GGTTGAGAGCATCATAGCGCGTGTGGTCGTCAAAGATTTCCGTTTCCAACACAACGGTCTGTGACCAATCCAACGGTTGCTTGTATTCACGCGCGAGCTGACGACGGCTGTGCAGCAGATTGCCTTTGAAATCGTACAGGTCAAGTGTGACGATGCCCGCTTGATCAAAAACTTGGAATCGCTTTCCGCGCAGGTTGTGTGTTTCGGGATTGGTCAGAGCTTCGCCATAGACTGTGCGCGCGATTTGCATCGCTGCGGCATTGGCTTGAAGGAGGAACGCTGCAGCGGGTCGGCGCAGCGCGTCATACACAGTCCGAATCACATTTGACCGGCTGTCCCACACATACACGGGTTTCCCCGCGATATCGTTGAGGAGCCAGCGTTCACCCGCTTCCATGCTCGACTGATGAATGCGATTTCCGAGCATGTTGTAATCGTAGCGCATCACAACTCGCTCATGCGCATCCATCACGGCGCGCGGGTTGCCTTCGCTGTCCAAAAGAATTCGTGTCTGAAAATGATTTTCAATCGGCGTACCGTTTTGCAACAAACGGTTGTGCGTGATTGACAGAAACGCGCGACCCAGCGAGTCAAGCCGGGTGACGGTGGGCGTGTTCGCATGCACTGCTGTTTTTAGTGCGGCTGCCTGCTCTGGCGCGCCCAATGCGCCACCATGCCGCTGCGAGTACCAACCGGGCGAATACTCGGCATCCGGCAACCGGCGAAAGAAATCGCCCACGTCAGGGTCGTTCTTGAGGTCTGCTTCCAGCACCGTGTCGTTGCGGTCCCAATTCTCGCTTTGCCACGCGTCGAAGACCACTTTGCCAAATGTGTGATTCGGGTGCAGGGTTGCCACTGCGCGTCCCACGGGATCGTAAAAGAGGACCGGACTGATGCCAACCGTTTTCCCAAATTCAAAATGGTGCGTTGCGCTAAAGAACGGTTCGTATTGGCGAACGGGCTTGCCTTTGTTGTTGAAAATTGTCCAACCGCTGGCCACCCAACGCGGGTTGGTCTCGACATCGCCTTCGACAAGCGCACCGGGTTCCACTTGGACTTTTTTTTGAATTTCGCGTCCAAAGCCGTCCGAGTACGTCAGGCTGTGCTGAAATTTGGATTGCTCTCCGGGCGCGAGGTCGGCATCGTGGGTTTCGCGCGCGAGAGTATAGACGACGGCGGGTTGTGGCTCGGCATCATTTTTGGTACGCTGATAGGCAAAGAGGTCATATACCAAACGCGTCGTCGCGCGTTCAAGAATTGCATGGGGATTGTTGAGCGGGTCTTGGACATGCGCGGCAATGACCGCATCGGTCAAGTCGGCTTGGAAATCTTGAAGCGAATCGCCCTCCTGGTTTTGCGCTTTGCCCATCACTGCAGTGCCGACCACCATGCCGAGCGCGTCGAATACGACACCCGCGCGATTGCCATTTGGGTCGGTCAGCACATCCGGCTCAAGTACGCGATAGTTGATTTGAGCCGCTGCTTGATTTGCAAGCGGGTCGCGCGTCAGAATGGGCATCAAGTCATGCGCGTCGTACTCGACAATCGTGTCGTTTCCAAAGGGGTCGCGATAGCGGAACGGCAAAAAGAAATGTGCGCGGGCGTGAGCCAATTCCTGTGTTGCCGAATCCTGCGCCTTGGGTGACAAGAACGCGCTGCCTGATGCAAGCCACCAGTTGCTATCGCCTTCACTGTGAACATATCCGCATTCGTTCGACAGCATGTTATCCGTCACACGACTGCCGTACACCTCCGTCACGATTCCCGGAGTAATGGCGAGTCGGTACGTTTCGAATGCGAGCGCGAACGTTTCGATTTGCCCGAGCGGCAGTGGCGCGCTCAAGTTGTCGCGACGATAGAGCGTGCGTACGTCTTCGACCAATCGCTTTTCGAGTACGCCTGCATTTGGTTTTTGCTCGTACGCAATTTCTGCTGCCGCGATGCCCGCGCTCCGCACCTGGTCAAACGCAAATCGGCTTTGCGTTGCAGAAAGCGTTAGTCCGGTCAAATGGAACGCGCGCGTTTCGCACGGCAGCGGTGCGCGGTAGTCATCGGCTGCTTGAATGGAATTTGTAAAACTATTTTCAGTCCACGCAATAAACAGTTCGCTCTGTTTGGCTTGGTCGCGCGGTTCAAGAGCCGGGTCCGGTTGGCGGCGACCGTACGCAATCGTCGCGGATGTGAGAAGGTTTCCAAACGCATCCACCTCAAGGGTCAAGGAATGGACAATGCGCGGGTCATTGGGTTCGCGTTCATAGTGATACGTGAGCGCTTCGCGCGCGTGCGTAAAAAATATTGCGTTGCGATTTTTTCCGCGCGGCTGCACGCGGCGAATCGTCATGTTTTGCTCGGTGACAACGTACGGATGCGTTTCCTTTTCCGTGCCGTCGAGGGCATACACTTCTTGGCGCAGCATTGTCCCTTTCAAGGCGCGACACGCTTCGCGTTCTTCGTCGGCGGTGAGCCCTTCAGGCAGAATCGTGTCGTCGAGCAGCAGCGCGCGTGTTTGCGCGTCGTCCAACCCCGGCTCGCGATAGTATTCTCCCGTATCATTTGCGTCCAACAAGCCCGCGTAGAAATCGGAAACGTGCGCTCCGCCGAGATACGCGCCCGTGTGAAACCACGTGCGCGTCAGCACGGGCGGCACATGGGACGCGGCATCCAGATTGGTGGCAGGTGGAAATGAGCGATTGTCCACAAGCGCGCGAAATTCTTCGGTGTCAATTTGCTCAATCATGCCAAAGCCGCGAAATTCGCGTTCCGCGCCATCAAAGTAACCGTGATGATAGCTATAACGCGTGACAAAGCGCTTGCGGCTGAGGTGGTCATACGTTTCCACGCGTTCGACCACGTGGACAGGAAATGGGAGTTTCGTAATCCACGGCTTGCCATCGCGTTTGTCCTGCAAATAAAATTTTGTGCTCGACGCATACTGAAGGCGCGTTTCCGCGCCGAGATTATTTTCCGATTGAACCAACAGGTGCGGTTTTTCACCGCGCATCAAATCAATGTACCGCATTGCGCGCCGCGAATTGTCGGGCAGCGGTGACGACCATACAAGACACGCGGTCCCATTGCCAAGCAAATCTATCACCGAGATCTGAGCCAAATCATCAACGCGCGGAAATTGCGGTAACCGATTCGGAGCGCTCCACGAATTACCCGATTGATTAAAGTACAGCGAAACGCCTTCGCGTCCAAAATAAACAATGTCGGTGACGCCCGAACCATCAATGTCGGCGAGACGAATGCGCTGTTGGTCAAATTGGTCGGGCGCATCAAAACGCGGCGCATTGTCCATCATCACTTGAGCGCCAAAGCGGCCATAGCCCAAATTGGGCCAATAACACACCTCGCCATTGCGAAGGCGTACCACATCGCTCAAACCATCGCCCGACATGTCTGCAAGAAAAATGGACTGCGTGTTGTCGGCGAAAACCATGCGCGGTGTGCGTTCTTGGTCTATTGGGATACTCACGCGCTGCGCGCTGCCAAAGCCCTCTTCTCCGAAGGAAGGATACCAATAAAACGCATCGCCTTCGGTAATGAGCAGGTCTGCACGACCATCCCCGTCGAGGTCAATGAGTTTGAGATTCGAATCGCGGAAATCAACGTTCGGCTGTGAAACAAATGGACGAAACGATTGCCATCTATTCGCTTCCGCGTGTTCGTAAAAGCCCGGCGCCGAGCCGAAAAAGGTCACGACATCCGGGACGCCATCGCCCGCGAGGTCAGTAAAATGCGCGTGTCCATTCGCCAATGACACGTTCGGCAAGTGCGGAATCATTTCAACGGGCGCGAGCTGTGCAACATTGAGCGTCTCTCCATGTTGCGAATGCGCAGACAAAGGACTGAGATTGCGTTTGTAGAACCACGCGTCCGCTTGCACAGAGAGAATTCCCGAAATGCCTTCACCATCCAAATCAATCCATTGATACCGCGCCCCGTCGAGACCGTACGGCAAATTTTCCATGCTTGCCGTCTCCACGTCTTGGAGCGGCAATTGCGCGAGCTGTGCCGCGTCCGGCATTTTGCTGTAACTGAAATCGGTGGGCGGCATTGATTTTTTCAAATAGCGGTTGGGGATTTGAGACGGCGCTCGGACATAACCGGATTGCGTGACGGATTTGAGAAAACAAGCAAAGGGGCTTGTGTCGTACTCGAACTCGGTGGAACGTACCAAACAATCGGCGATGCCCAATTCATCGGGGAAATGGTGGAACATCAAAACGCGTTGGCAGAGACGATGCGTGCGGATTTCAAACCCGGAGCGAAAAGTGGAAAAAGGATCGGGGCGTGCGAGCCAGTGCGCGTTGGGCGGAACCCCGGATTGCGCGATGACAAATTGGCGTCTCTCAAGATCAGGCGGTTCTTGAAAATAATGTTCCTCCCCATAATCCAAAACAATTTCAAACATCCAATTGTCTGGCGGGAGCTCCGCAGGATCGGTTGCTTGCCAATTGGCATCGCGATTTGGCGCGCGATTCCCGTAACGCACGCGCTTGAGATAACGATTGGCGGTCCGCACGCGATTGCGTTCGTTCACTTGCACGCGATCCACATTCGCATCGTCTTCGCGCGCGTGCTCAAACACAATCGCGTTGCCTTTGTCATCATAGCTCGCACAAATCAGCCACCTAAACACGCGCGACGAATCATTGGGATCGGCAATGCGGCTTGCGTGCGTTTTCCCATACAGCGTGGTTACGTTGTCTTTGGTGATAGAGCGCCAGTGAACATCACCATCGCTCTGACGCGTCCAGCGTTCGATGCGGGCAAACGAGCCTTCCTTGCGCGGACAATAGCGACGTACGCGATAACCATTCCGCTCCCGCTCGTCAACGATGAAATTGCCGTCCACGTCGAGCAGCCATTCACCGTTCGCGTCGTGCTTGAACACGGGTACCAAATCTTCCGCACCGGCCAATATGAACGTATCCGATTCTTGCGCGTCTTGATAACGCGGCAGTCCTTTGTCGGTTTTGCGCGTGATGGATGGTAGAGAAAGATGCCAGCCAAAGCCGAATGGTCCATTGCCCGCACCCGAATCGTACGAGAGTGCGAGTTGGGGAGCAAAACCGGAGCGAGCAGGGCTCAACGGCAGCGGTACAGTTGTCGAACCCGTACCCGTCACGGGATTGGCGGCGAATTTCTCGCCAATGTCGCGGATCGCGCCTCCGCCTTTGGGAAGTGAAATTGCAGGGGGAGATTCGGCGAAACTACTCGAGGTTGAGCGTTCGCCATTCGCGGGGCGCCGAACGTATGGGCTAGGCATGACCCTAATAGAGAAACCAACTTAACTTTCACAATAGCACGATTTCCACCCTCGAAAGCCGCGCTTGAGAGGCGAGATTGTGCGACTTTGACCTGTGATGTCTCTAAGAGTGAGAACGATCCACTCTTTATACGAACTTCAGCCGCCCTTTTGGTGATTCGATTAGCCGCTGCATGCGGCGCACCTTCAAACAAAATCTGTGCGTGCAATTGCTTTTGGATGTCTTCGGCGAATCAAATTTCAATCGGCGAATTGTGCGCTGAGTTCATCTGGTTCCATCACCGGCATCTGACACGCAAAATTCTGACAGACATACGCGGTGGCTTTACCGTCAATCATCGCACGTCCTTCCAACAAGGGAATCGCGGAATCCCCGTCCGCGCGTGCCAATGCCACTACTTGATTCGGACGATATTTCCCAAATACCACATCCAACAACGGCTGCACGTCGTCCTCAGCGCCAGTCG
>CALMZO010000222.1 GCA_937870825.1 uncultured Chloroflexota bacterium
GGTGTTTCATACGCTGCGGCACGAGTTCGCGAATCGGCTGATGATGCTGGGCGTGCCGCTGCTCGACATTGCGAACAGTATGGGACACGCCTCCCCGGATACGACGACAGGTTCTTACTTACACTGCTTGGACTTTTTGCAGCGCGAACAACTTCAATCGTATCTGATTGGTCAGGAGAACGAGATTGGGCTTTCGTACAAAGCGTTGGGGGCAAGATTAGGAATTGGACGGACAGCTGTTTTGGCGTTGTTAAAACGATATGAAAAGGCGACAGGGGAAAGCATTTCCTATTTCAAGTATGGAGAAAGGGAAAAGGAAACGTGTCGTACAGAGCGAATTGACCAGCATCACATTCAATGTGCGAATGCAGTCAAGGTGCTTGCCCTTCGTCTCGGGCTCGCGTGCATTTCGAGGATTGATAGCTTGCGTAATACAAGTGGGTTACCATTCCCCAATCTGTTTGCAGAAGACAATTCTGCTACGACCAAACATACTCCCAGCACACCAAATGAAGATCGTCTCGCGTGAGTGGAGCACTTTCACTCTTGATGAGTGTAGGTTCGATTTTGACCAGATTGCTTTCTCCAACCGCTTCCAATAGCGAGGCAACATCGTTCATCGTCGTGAACGATTCATATGCGCGCTTGATTTGTTTCAAACGTCCACTCGTCATGGGTTGACTTAAGGTGCGCAGTACAGAACGCACCTGACTTCGATCCATCGCGGGATTGTTCAAATGCTGACGCAAGATGGCGGCGACGGTTTGTTGTATCGGTTCGACAATTGTTGGTGTCGCGTCCGCGGCGACTTGGGCTTGAACCGATTCGAGAATGTGGTCCTGGATTTTCTGTTGAATTGCAAAAACATCCCCCTCGCCAATCAGTCGCGGAGTGTCGGGTGAACATGCAATCAAGTTCGCAATGTGAAAACGATTGTCAATAATTTGGCGCGTATTCAGGTCATAATAACGCCAGAAATGTTGCGTGAGGTCGCGGTTGAAAACGTCGGGTGCAGTGAAATAGAAAAACAGACCGCGATAATTTCCACGCGCCAATCCAGAATGAATACCATCAGGAAGGGACTCGAGTTGTTCTTGCGCCCCGCTTGCCAACAAGTTTTTCAACTGTTGCAAAAGATATTCACTACTTGCCAGTTCGATAAATTGTTCTTGCTCTTCAATGACGGCATTGTCTTCGTCGCGAATTCGCCGTAGCGTATTGAAATTACGCGGGTGAACAGTTTCCCCTAGAACACTTGCATCCAAAAAGCCGGTCGCATCAATCTGTGCAATTTTCCGACTGAGACTCTCCACGATCCGCAACAATCGTTCTAATCCTTCATCAGGGAACATGTTGTAAATGTGAATAGTTTCAAAATCGGAACCGATACGGTCAATGCGCCCTGCGCGCTGCACCATGCGTGTTGGATTCCAATGCAAATCATAATTGATGAGAATGCCGCAGTCTTGCAGATTTTGCCCTTCCGATAACACATCGGTCGAGATGAGTACATCCACTTCTTGCTCACTACCAACCCATTCCGTTTTGCCATTCGATTTGGGAGAAAACTGCTGAATCAAGCGTCCGCGATCGCGTGTCCCGGCACCGCTGTCTATGCGTTTGATATTGGGATCGCCGACTGAGGCGCGCCATGCCGCTCCGCGTTCATCACCCAACTCCCGATAGAGATAACGTGCCGTATCTTTATAATACGTGAAAAGCAAAACCTTTTTGCCGCGTAATTCTCCACTCAAGAGCTGTTTGAGAGTCAACAGTTTCTTGTCTGCCGTCGGTTTCAAGTCTTTGATGAGATGCCAAATCTCGGTGAGGATTTCAATATCATGTTGAAGCGCGTGGTGCAGCCGTCGCAATTCATATTGCGTCGGGTCCAAGGTCGGCAAATCCGCCAACAACGCGCTGGCTTCTTGATTCGCATCAAAATCGTCCGCGAGCGAACTCGGTGTCGCATCGTCCTCTTCATCTTCGCGCGCGAGGAATTGCATTGCCTTGACAAAAGAACGGCTGTCCAGCACTTTGCCCGCCAGCACATATTCTTCAAACGTTTTAAGAAACGCGAGCGCACGCCGCACGCTGATACGAAATGCGTCTACCGAAGACTCGAAGCGTTTGAGATAGCGGCTCTTGAAAATGCCCACCAACGCTTCTTCGCGCCCTTGTTCAAATTCATCGCGTTCGACGCCCTCGCGCTTGAACGATTCCAAACCGTAATGCGCGAGCTTGAGCTGCTCTATTCCCGTGACCAGCTTGTCATAAATGCCGTTATACGTTGCCTCCAGATCATAGCGCACTGTCCGCAGTTGTCGTTCAGGCCATCGTACGGGTTCACCTTTGATTGTCGCATTCGGATACGCTTGTCGAACAAACGGACGTGTGCGGCGAATCACGACCTCTTCCAAAAGATTGAAAAGCGCCACGCTCGTCTGTTCATCACGCGCTTGCTGGCGCGCCGCGTGAAAGTAGCGGTACAGGTCTCCAATTCCCGCGCCGGCGAAATACGCGCGATTGTTCAAGGTAAAGAGCGAGAGTTGATTGTAGAGGTCAAAGATATTGTTGTTGATCGGAGTCGCGGTGAGCAGAATCGCTTTTTTGCGCCCACCGTTTTTACCGCGCCCGCGATTCGCGCTGATGACGGCTTCCAAGTTTTGATAGCGCTGCGCGTTGCGACTGCGGAAATTATGCGATTCATCAATCAGGATCACGTCAGCGTCGCCAAATCCGGCGGTATCAAAACGTCTGTCCCCGCCGCCGACCAATTCCTGAGAGAGCACCTGCGCGGAAATAGTCGCCTCACGTAATTCGCGCTGCCACATTTCACGGAGCGACGCCGGGCAAATCACCAGCGCTTTCATCCGTTGATGATACGCGTAATCTTCCAAAAGTTTTTTCCCAATCCACGTCTTGCCCATCCCGACCGAATCGCCAATCAGCACGCCGTCATATTTCGCCAAAATCTTGCGCGCCTTTTTCACTGCGTCATCCTGAAATTCGGACAGTTCGACGGCGGAGCGCACACCAACGGGTTCGCTCGCGTCGAGATCATCCTTGAAGTAGGTATAGATGGCTTTCAGGTAGACTTCATAGGGCGTGTATTCGTGTGCGCCGAATTTGGATGTATCCAGCAGTTCGATCAATTCCTCGCGAAAATCGCGCGCTTGTTCCCACTGTCTATCGTACCATTCGACTAAATCAAGAATTGCCCGCGCACCGACCTCACTCTTGAGAATCTGCCGATTCAAATCGGTAATACTGCCGCTGGCGTGTTTGTCCAGCAAGCGTTCTGCTGCTGCGCGTGCCCCAGTATCATTAATCTCTGAAGGGTCAATCAGGGTTTTATGTGCGAGATTAAGTTCTTTGTTGGTCGTCAAGCCGGGACCCGTAAAATTGGACGAACCAACAATGCCGATGTGCGGCAGGAAGCGGTCAAAGAGCGGCAGTTGTCCACCTTTGTCGCCATAAAATAAATAACACTTGGCGTGAAGGAAACCGTTTTCGTACAATCGCACTTGAACATTAGTGCGACGGAGATAGGCGATCAGATCTTCGACGAGACGAAGCGTTTCCTCCGTGAACGGTTCGCTTTCCAAATCACCGCGCAGTGAATCGAGCAATTTTCGCGCGCGCGGATGCATCCCAATATCATTGCCTTCAACCGGTTGAAAACCCAGCAAGAGTCGAAAGCTGCCAAGGTTCATCAACTGCTCGCGCAACAAACGAAAGCCACTGACGCTGAAATACGCAGTGGCTATATCCAAGGAGTGATGCTGATGTTCGCGCAGATTCGCATTCAACACTTCAGCGAGTGTATGAGATTGATTATCTATGACATAAGGGATACGCATGGAACTCGCTGATCGGACTGCTCTACGGCACATCCAAAGTTGTTACAGACGCGAATGCAGAACCGTTGACTGGTGGTCCGGTGACAACAAGCTTACTATTATTGAGCCAGCGGAGCTCGCGGGGCAAATCCGAATCGACATCCGAGCCAAAAACTAAACTCAAAGGTGCATTCTTTTCCCCAGTTTTCGCAACCATCGCGCTTGAATATGCTCTCTGTGAGTTACAGACAAAAAATGCGAGCCGACTGTTATCAGGTGCCCAAGCTACAGGAGTCCATTCACAAATCCGCAAGACTCCTTGATTGAGACCTGTACCGACGGCTTGTACCGTATCAGATGAGTATGCTACCTGAGTATTACTTAGCACAGAGGAAATGACGATTTGCCCGTTGTCTCTTTTGCTCAAATATGCGACCTGTGAGGCATCTGGAGATAGCGCGGGATTTGATACAGTCGTATCGTTTTGGGAAATCAAGAGCCAACTAGACTGACCCTCACGCTGTATGACAATTCGGGCAGATGTTCCGCTTTTTTCGAGCATGAGAACAATATCTGGTCTTGAGTCCAGCAAACTGGTTTGGGTAAGTTCCGCAATTGTACTTGACGAGAGAGTCGGAAAAGAACCCGTGCGTTGAGACTCGCCCAGCGCATATAAGAGTATCCCAGAAAGAACAAGGAACAAGATGATGACGACCAAAACTGTGCCGGTGTTGCGAACGGGGCTCCGCGTTTCACCTGGCTTCGTCTCCTCCGTTCCCTCTCGCAGAGGAACGCGCGACGACTGGTCGTCCGGCACTTGGCCGTCTGTGGCTTGCCCGTCGAGGGGATCACGAATATCCGTCGGGAAACTATCAAGATAAGACGGAGACATTTATGCAAATGGGTTTTTGAGAAACTTTTCCAGCAGTTGAATGTTATGTTTGAGAACTTGGGACCATTGCGCGAGATCGATTTTGGTCCCATTCGATTGTTCTAGTTGGGTCAGTTTCTTGTATTCCTCCTTCGCCTTTTCGTAATTCTCTTTCAGATGTGCCTCAACCGCATGGGCAAAAATTTTGTACGCGCCGAGTGGCAGCCGTGTTCCAAATTCTTCATACAGGTCTCGCCAAGTCTTCGGTTGCTCTGTGTCACTACTGACGGGGTTACTCGGATCCCCCGGCAGGTTCATAATCAGTTTTACAAACTCAGATAGCCCAAGCAAGACCAAGAGACTCAGGATGATTTTACGATTCACGATGCCTCCTTAATAGCGCCTGGAAACAATCTATATATCGGATTCTTGTTGTCGTCCAACGACTTCAGCAACGGACGCGAAATAGCTAAACTCTGCTCGAGGGGGACGGCAAAAGTACATCTCCGAGAGTTTTTGCCAAACACTGAATTCTTGTTCAAAGTTTTCCACGGTTTGCAGACCCAAAAGCCAATATAATTTGTGACGATAGAGATCAAAGGCAACTCGCACCGTCATCCCCCACTGCCTTGCGGCGAGAACGAGTCCATTGTAGAAAATGAGGCAGATGACCAAAGTTACAGCTAGCAACCCCAACGCAATGAGTCCATCCCCGGCATAAGCATTCAAATAGAATAATTCAACCCCCAAAGCCGTCGTGACCAAACCGGTGTTGAGCATAAAGTCGAAAACTGCTTTTTCACGCGCAATGAACTCGAGATAGCCGGATGACTTCAAAATGGGCAGAAGGCGGGGCCAAACAGCGACAGATTCGATACCGTACCGTTTGCGGGGATAATCTTCAAACGCTGCGATGATATTCCCTAATGACGTAGGAAGCAATGCCTCTCCGCTTCCCGGGTAATCTCTGTCAAACACCATTTGGAGCTCTGCCAGTCGGTGATTCCAGTAATTCCATTCCGGGATTTCGGAAAGTGGCTTGGCATCTGCCCCAACGGTCTTGGGGTCATTGCCGACAAGGTCACGCTGTGTTCGGGCATATTTAATGTCGGCAATTAACTTTTGATGCCGCTCTCGGTGGAGATTACGGAAGGGGAGAAGGAGCGGACGCAGCAGGATAAATTCATTGAGCTTGTAGCCCTCGACCAGACGAATAAGGGGGTAGTTAAACGCATAAAAAGTATAGCTGAACAACAGCACGAGCGCAATGGCAATTGCAATAGATGCTCCAGAAGTTGGATCAAAATTAGGGAATAAAACAGGCAAGACCCAATAGTAATGAACCAAAACAAGGAGAAAGGAAGGAAAAATTGTTGCCGCGTGAAAGGACTGTGCAAGGTCCTTGATGGCTTCCCAAATTGCATTAACGCTCATGCGGACCTCCAAGGAGAGGACTGAGGACGCAACAATTATAAAACAAAAACACGCGTTTGCGCGCGTTTTGTTTAAGGTTCCTTTTTTTCCGTCTCCGCGAATACAACGAGCTCGCGTGCCAACCGATTTGTTGCCTCGAGCAACAAGCGCATGTCGTCGAGTGTGAGTCTGTCGAAACGCACGTATCGTCTGTTTTCGCCGTTCACACGACGGACTTCCGGGATTCTATTTACTGCCTCAAGATATTCTTGGTACGCTTGAACCGGATTCTCCCACTGAGATAGCCAGTCTTTTTTGAATAGACTAATGTAGGTCGGTTGAGCATCAATGATGGTTATCGCTTTTCCTTGAGGAGCATAGCGGAGGCTAAAACCTGCTGTTCCCCAGTACAAAATAAAAGGTGCTGCCAGCCAGCCCTCCAAATACGGACGAAAAATCTCTGCGAGACCAGCAGGCAACGATCCCAAAAACGCCTCCATATCCGTGCGAGACGTGCCGCCGTCTGATTTCTCCTCAGCTGTCACCTCGACCTCCGGTTGTTTCTGTTCGTACCGGATTTTGACGACTGCGCGGGTTACTTCATGACTCTTGCCCACAACGGATGGCACAGCGAGGATAGGCCAGTCCCCAGTTTCTAGATGATAGAAAGCAATTTCGATAAGCGCAATTGTAAATTCAAGATTAGGTGCGGTCCCCAAAATATTCGAGAGCATGGCAACTTCGGGACGAATCCGATCTCCGACAATCAGCAGTAACAAGTTGCCCGTTTGTAACGCATTACTGACAGTTGCCTGAAATGTGATACTGTCGAAATTTCCCGCGCCGACACGTTCTTGCATCATCTTGAAAAGGTCAACGGAACGACCATTGCGTCCCGCAGCCGATTCGATTTTCTGTTTGAACATCTCGAAATCCATTCGCACCAAATCTTTGACATAGTCCAACGTTTGACTCAACACGCTTCGATGTGCTTCGGGATTGCGCCAAAGTTTGGTCTCGACGAGACATAGCCGTCCTTGCGGAGTTGCGTAAATCAAATCAATTGCACCCGCAGTGACGGACAGCTCCCGTGCAAGTGGTACGAGCTTGGTAAAACCTTGGTCAATTTCATGGATTGGCAATAGACCCGGCTCGGCAAACAAGAGTTCCTGCAACCAATCTTCGCCAAATTGACGCGATGCGACCCCGACCGCGCGCAGTGTGCGGATGACTGAATGGTCTTGGTTGACAATTCTTGGAGCAACTTGAGTCATTCCTCTGCCGCTTTTCCTTCCACCACACTTACTTCCTCTTCCGTCAGCCCATACAACCGATAAACAATCTGGTCAATCAGTGCATCCGTTCGCGCCAACTCTTGCTTAATCGGACGAAGCCGCGCAATACTCATCTCGTATTCATTCTGCAATTTCGCCTTGAACCGCGCGTCATTCAAACTCACACCGAGCCGCGTGCGATTTTTGAAAAGGATATCTTCCAGCTCCGCGAACGACAATTCTGCTTCCTCTTTTTGATAGTCGCCAAGATAATTGCGTAGTTTGCTTTTGCCCGTGAGTGCGTCCAATCCCTCTTCGCCTTTGTTGTTTGGTTTGATGTGGAGCGCGCCTTCCAGCCAACCCAAGAATCGTTTCATCTCGCTTCGCTTGTCTTTGTTCAAATCAATCATCCGTTCGGCGAGATATGCCAGCAGGTCGTGAACAACATCACTGTGTTCTTCGTTTCCCGTCGCGCTGGGCTTGAACGCGAGGAATGTCCCATCCGCATCTTTTGGCAGCAGATGCTCGACTTGAACTAACAGCGCAGTGTCTTGTCCATTTTCGTATTGTGCCGCGAGCGCATCGAACATTTTCTTGCGTTCGGATTTCGGCGTGGTGAAGTGGACTCGGCGAATTGGCAACTGAGTCGTGTATAGTGGCTTAAATCGCAAATAATTACTTCCGATATGTGCCCCTTCGAATCGTTCACGGAAATACTTGCTAATGAAGAGCGAATTCAAAAGAGAAAGAATATAGCTTAAACTTAACTGCGAAGTTACTTTTTTACGCGTCACCGAGAAGAGTGTGTTCAACGCGTAGAATTGTTCATCGTCGTAGGCACAAGCCAAGCGAAATCCAATATCTCGGATTAGGAGTTTTTCTGGACAATCAAAGATGTTTTCTTCCCGCAAGGAACCATATTCTCCTAAGAGAGTGTTTCATAAATCATTCGTTGCGAGTTTGAGTGTGCGCCGAATGCTGGCGAGATAGGTCATCGCCTCACTGGAGACAACGGTGTGTTCATAGTCGCGCGCCAAACGGCGATAGCGTCCGAGCCATCCAAACGTGCGCTCGACAATCCAACGATGTGGCAAGACCTGAAACCCTTTGGTGTCTTTGGGGCGTCGCACGATGTCGAGCGGAAACGGCAGGCGGATATAAAAACGCCGCGCCAGGTCGCGCGTGGGATCGTAGGTCTCCGCCTGGCTGACCCAGGTTTCGGAACCGACCGCGCTTTCCGTCAGCGGCAGATCGCGCGCTGTTACTTGCGCGGTGGTGATGTTGACGATTTTCTCCGGCGGTTTCTGTTCCTCTTTTTTTCCGCAACCGGTCATCGCGACGAGCAACGCCAGCAGCAGGGTCGAGAGCAGGGATCGGCTCATGATGTTATTCCTTATGATGTCGAGCAGGGGATGATGCGCTGGCCGCCGGGGCCAGGATGCCGCGCAGCAGGATGTCCACCGCCATGCCGCTGTAGCGCGCCGGGTCGTCCGCGAAGCTCACCTCGGGGAAGTGCCGGAACACCTTGTTGGCCTGGAAGAAGAAGACATCGGCGCCCACCAGCAGCATGGCCACCATGGCCGGATCCATGTCGGCGCGCAGCTCGCCGTGTTCCTGACCGCGGCGCAGGATGGTCACCAGTTCGGAAAATGCTTCGCCGAAAACCTGCTGCGCGATCTTGAGCCGTTCCTGCGGCATGTCCGACAGGACCTCGCGCAGCATCAGGCGCGCGAACCGGTCGTGTTCCAGGAGGCTGGACAGGTGGCCGCGCGCGAACTCTGCCAGATCGGTGGATACCGCACCGGACTGGCTCTTCATGTGAGCAAGCTGCTGGGTCACTTCGCGGATGGCATGGCGCAGCACCGCCTGGTACAACGCGTGCTTGGAGCTGAAGTGATGAAACACGTTCGCCTTGCTCACGCCCGCTTGCAGCGCGATGGCGTTCATCGACTGCACCAGCATTCCCTCTTCATGCCAGTAAGACCAGATCAGCTCGATCATGCTCGGACAACTGGCGCGATGCTGCAGCACGCCTTCACAGTACGGCAGCTTCTCCTCCTGCGCGGCCGGATCGGAGCCGAGAATTGAAGTCAAGATGCGGCGCAAATAGGGCAGTTTGGCCGAGGCGCCAAAATAATCCGCCAGACGCGTTTCCACGTCTTCGAGCGTGATGGTATCGCCGCTACGGCTGCTTTCCGCCAGCGAGTCGAACAGATCCGGATTGACCAGCGTGGCCTTGCCGTCGACGATTCTCACCACGCCGCATTCCAGCAACAGGAATACTTCTGTGGCCAGCCGCAACACGTTGTAAGAATCGGCGGCATGGAT
Source organism: uncultured Chloroflexota bacterium (assembly GCA_937870825.1). Classification (GTDB taxonomy): domain Bacteria; phylum Chloroflexota; class Anaerolineae; order UBA4142; family SHND01; genus SHND01. The sequence goes on from CALMZO010000222.1 coordinate 9,726, forward strand.
GCTCAGGCGCGCGTCCAGCCAGCGGGTTCCGGCGGCGCCGTGCCGCGCTTCGATGCGCTTATTCAGCTCGCGCGGGCCGGCGTCATCGCAAAACACCTTATCGATGAACGCGCTGTAGCGTTCGAAACTGACTGCGAGCGAGCGGTTGCGGATTGCGATCCACAATCCCTGGTCGGCGGTCGGTTCCGTCGCGGTGCGCGTCAATGTGACTTGACGTTCGGCGCTGCCGGCGCCCGTCAACCGCGTCGCCGCGTAATCGATTCCGGCTTTGACGCCGGGACTCAATTCATCCGGTGTGCTGCTTCCCTTGGGTTTGTTCTTGTCGGCCATGGTCGATGTCTCCTGTGTGAATGGTGATACGGGTTAAGTTAGGTAACAGGTACGGCGCTGCGCCCTCGCGCAAACGCCGGGCCTGTGGTCGACACATCCAGCGCGCGCTGCATTGCCCACTGTGCCAGCAGGTCTCCGAGCAGGCGGCTTTCGCGTTGTGCGGAAAGTTTTCCGTCCATCTTGGCCTGGCCGAGCACAGCGCAGACCAGCGCCGGCGCGGCGCCGCGCATGCGTCGCGGTGTTGCATGCCAGGTCTCGAACAATTCCGACAAACGTGCCGGCTGGCGTTCGGCGACCGCCAGCACCTCGGCCAGGGAGCGGCCGCGCAACGCCGGCGGGCGGTGATGCATCAGCAGTCCGACGAAGGTGGGAAGCGCTTCTTCCAGCATGCGGATCAAGCCGCAAGCCTCGGCGTTCAGGCCGGTGGTCGGATAAAACGCATTCCACAAGCGAGCGAGGCGCGGCCATTGCCGGTGCGGATACAGCGCTGCGCCCATCGCGCAACTGAGCTTGACG
>CALMZO010000223.1 GCA_937870825.1 uncultured Chloroflexota bacterium
GCAAATCCGAGGAATAAGCATTCATGGCGCGCAATTTACCACATTCGTCCCTTGAGTTAAATAGGAATCCGTTCTAGATCGCCATTTGTACCGTGTACAATTCTACGGAAAAATTTTTTCACTCTCTTGTGCTTTCAAAACTGAATTGAGCATCACCTCGACGCGTTCGCACAAGACAAGGCGCGCCTCGGCAGCTCCATACGCCCGTGCAACGTAACGCAGGCATTCGAGATAGTTGGTGTAGTGTAACCGCAAGTACAACAGTGCGCGTTCGCGGGTTAATGCCTCCGGCGCAAAATAGCGACGCGCGTGTTCGAGTGCGTGCGGTGGAATAGGCTCAAGCAGAAGCGGTACTGTCCGGCTCCACGTAACCATCTCCTCACTCCGACGACGCGATGTCGCGCGAGCCCTCTCTTGGCGTGCCGGGCGCGCCAAGAGGATATGTTCCAAGCGCTCAGCGTGTTCTTCGGCGAATCTCTCAACCCGAGCGAGATCATAAAAGTAAGTAAAGCCCCAGCCACGGTTCGCCCGAACGTAATCGGGTCGTCCGAGTTCCTGAACGAGCGTCGCGCTAAAGCCAAAGGATCGAATCAACTCTTGACGGGAAATCAGAAGCGGCTCGTTCATGAAACCTTTCTTCCGCGCTCACCGATTAACGCTAGCGCCGTCCACACGATTGGCGGAACGACAGCGAGCATCACTCCGGTCGAGAGAAATGAGCGCGTGACCAAAAAGAACAGGCAAAGCCCGCTCAAGACCAAGAGCAATGAAAGGCACTCTACGAATCTACGCGCAGTTGCATCCCTCTGCACCGCATGAGATGCGGTTGGATGAGGTCGATCAATCTTTTGCAGCGCGAGAAAGAGCACCGCGTTGTCAATGCCCCATCCCAAAGGGAGCAAGAATTCCTCAAGCGCGGACGCAGCAACATTTGGAAGCAAAACGGCGAGTGCACCCAGTGCCGCGTAGAACAAGATGGCAGCAATAAACGCAGAGATGAGCGCGCCAAGCAGCGGCCGCCAAAAGGGACGATCCGCGTGAAACATGAACGTGAGAGTCGTCAGCGCAAAGGCAGCAGCGACAATGCCCATCACAAATACTTGCAGCGGTGTTAGAGAATAGCCCAAAAACGATAAACCGATATTGCTCTGATAGGTTTCAACACACAGCCCCCAGCCAACACCCCACAATACCCCCGCAACTGAACTGGCAGTGAGATGCCCCAAGCTGGCATTCCTTCTGTGTGATCTCGCCTGATTCAAACTCCGCGTTTTCATTTCTCGACCTCATTGGAAGCGGTGGACACAACAGGGCGCTGTAAGACGCGCAGCACTTTGCCCGCTACCAGTAATGTCGAGCGCGCACCGTTCGGCGGATGCAGAACCTTATGATGCGTTACCTCACCCTCTGCCACAACGAACGTTTCCGGTTCGAGTGCCTGTGCAAATTTGCGAAACTTGGACGATGTGTAGCAGTAGCGATAGAGCAGTTCAGTGTTTTCCTCGTCGGAAATGTCAATGAATGTCACTTTGCCCTGCACGGGAAGATGGACAAACGTCACCGCAACGACTTTCCCGACAGTAAAAATTTGGGTAGGCATACCGGTCTCCCACACCTCAGAACGATGATTTGCCCGAATATTGTATTGTGCTACTTGGACCGTTCCTGTACATGGCGCGACCAGATGTCAAAGAAGGGTCAAACTTAATGGCTAGAATAATAGAAGGCGAAATCCGAATCGGCGGCTTGAAAGGGGAGAAATTCTGGGGAGGAGAAGGAGAAATGGCTATTGCAGTAATGTGAAGGGGGCAGGCGTTGTTGAAGTAAATCAAATCATGCCAGCCCCTTGAGCTTTGTGATCTTCTCGGCAACCATTTCAAATAGCGTATATGCATGACCGTCGGGATATAAATGAATCGGAGGGTTTCCCTGCGGTGTTGTCTTGAACGACGCGTCAATTAACACGGCGTTGCCGCGCTTCAAAGTAATGAATTCATCTGCGAGATTATCACTCGCACTTACCAAGAAAAATATGGGGCGCGGCACATGATCACCTGTCCTGGAAATCACCCTGAACACGATCGTGTTCTCACTAACACGCCGCGGCTCCTCGTACACACTACCAATGATAACGGCTTTGCTCAGCATGTGCCTATTTGTCCTTAGCGCGAATCTTCAACCCACTCTTGGGAAGCAGTGACCGAACGGTCTGCATGAATGCAGGACTCGGTTCTGTTCCAAATTCGCGCCTGAACGTATCCATACACAAAATAAACGTACGCTGCGCGGAAATCAGGTCATTGCGTTGTACGTACAGCTCGATCAATTTCAGATAGGTACCTTCATTCAGGTCGTCGGCGAGCAGTGCTTTCTCGAACCAGGCTATCGCTTGCTCGGGCGCCTCACGCTGATTCAATTCCCCCAGCTGCAACAAAGCACCAATATATTTCTCGCGAAGGCGATTGCGCACGGGAACGGCCCAGTCTTTGTAGTTCTTTTCCAAAAAGTCGCCGCGGTAGAGCTGAACGGCGCTTTCGAGTAATTTGATACGCGCCGTCGCGGTCGGAATTGTTTGGGCGCGGGTAAGCAAGCTTTCAAATTCAGCGACGTCAAACCAAATAGACAGATTGGGGTTAAGGCTATATTGTCCGCGTTTCAGTTTGAAAATTATTTCTTCCCCCGCAAAGTCATGCAACCGCTTACGAGCAGAGTGAAAGGACCATTGCGCGAGCTGCGGTTCCTTGTCCGGCCAAAGCGCCTCAAAGATCTGCTCATCTGTCCAGGGACGGCGCGGCTCCAGTAGAAAGAATGTTAGCAGTTCGCCTTGCACTTCCGAAGTTCGTTCGTCTCTATGCCGCGAGTCGCGGCGCTCAAGCGACAAGAACCCGAGTGATCTGCAGCGCAGGCGCGGCTCTTCTTGTTGCGTCTCAAGCGCGACCTGCAGCAGAGTGCGGAGTGTCAGACAATTAGAATTTTGAATAAGGACCGGAAGAGGTAGGGTTTCGAGAAGCGCGTCTATTTGCTGGAGCGCAATCGTCACATGATTGCGGGGCGCGCCGCGATGCTCAAGGCACAAACTCACGAATTCATCCGAGATGATGCTTGGTACATCGTCGGTCGGGGAGGAGAGGGGAACGAAGACTGTCAGTGCGTTTTCGATGTCCGCAAGAAAGTGTGCTGCCTCCTTGTCAATATCTTGTGTCTCTAAATGGTTTGTTGGATCGAATGACATCATGCCTTGCCTAAAACGCGTAAGACGATGTTTTCAAATTCGCCGAGAGCCTGTCGCTCCGGGCCTGATGTGTGCTCCGAGTTGGAGGCACGCTCCACAAAAAATGCTGCACCGCCCCTACCCAATAATCCGTTGGTGAGAGCTGGAATAAAGCCACATTGAATTCTCATGGTCGGATCAAGTTTGTAGCGGTCCAAGCCAAACGGCAGGTCGGGACGATGTTGGTTCACAACATAAATTGTCTTGTTGCGGAAATAAGCATCTTCATTCGTGTGGTCTTGCCAGTGTCTTAGATACTCAATGGAATCGGAGATTCCGACGATGGTCGACGACGCATATAACACGGAGGCGTGAACCGCACACGCAGGATGAAATGCAGTGTCCCTGGGCTCGCCTATGTTGGTATTTGACCCCAGGTCTGCTACAACAGTGTTCCAACGCTCACTGGCTCTGACAAGTAATGTCTGAATAAAGTTCCAGCCATTTTCTCCGTGGAGAGCCGGAGCCTCTAGCCAGTGTTCGGCACCCGGCAGTACGTCGAGGTTGGGGCTATATGATCGTGCGTATGTCTCAAGAAAATCCACGGACAATCCCATGCCAGTGCCAAATTTCTCTGCCAAGCGAATAAGGGCCGGCTCAGGCGTACCAGCGAAGGCTTGTGTGAGACCACTGTTCCATAGACTCAAATCAAGTACAAGTGTCTTGGAAGCCTGACGCCCAAACATCAACGCCAAATTGGCGGCAATTGAGGTGGTGCCGACATGACGGGCAATACCGCGAACGGCAATCGTTTGCGGCAGCCGGTCAGAATCATGAACCTGAAATGCCAACATCGCATTCCGATCGAGCATTGCGTCAGCCATTCTGTCCAAGGTTGAATTCTGGTTTATTATATCCAATCAGCTGATTCTGGAAAAACCCCAAGCCCACAATGTCTTACATTCCAAGTAACCAAGCAAAAGAGTTGGTCCAGCCGATAGTAGACAGGCTTGAAAGCACACCCGTTGCGTTTGTCGAGGCACTTATTGACCTGATGGCAACGCCTGACCGCAAGCGCGATGAATCCTTGTTGAGAGACCTGCTTCTGCAAATCTGGCTGTTACTTGAGTTTCCAGACCCCTTTGTTCAGGCATCCTTTCCGCCTGAGCATTCTGACGCGCGGTGCCGTGACAATTCCATTTCACCCTACGACCGATTGATTCGAGTGATGCGCGCGTTGATTGAAGTGCAAATCGTTCACAACTGGCTTCCTCCGAGACAAGGGAAGGCTCTCTCGGCTAGCAGCCGGACCTTACAAGTATTCTGGGGCGGTCTTACCTTGCACATTAAACTCTTACTGCCGATTGAGCCTTGTTGCGGCTCCGGACTGTTTTCCAATGGATTGGTCCTTCTGTCCAGTGGCAAGTCCTTCCCATGTGAACTACCGTTGAGCGAAAGCCAAATCTATAATCTTCTGATGCACCTGGGGCATCGCTTTGTCACAGAGTACGCCTCTTCCTACATCCGGAACCAAGAATTGCAATCGCTGATCCGCAGCTTGAGCCCGCAAGGCAAAACGTCAAGCCATGCAAAATTGAAGAACGAACCGGCACCCACCGGGCTTTTTGTTCAGGAACGTAGTTTGAATCGTTATGTAGACAAGTTTGCCAAGCGCTTAGCTACACTACTTCGCGACGGTTGCCTGCGTTTTGCCGGAGCACAGCCTAGGGTTCATTAAAAATTAAATTCCCGAACATGCTATACTGAGCGAAAACTTTCCGCGAGGTTGAACATGTCCCCAT
>CALMZO010000224.1 GCA_937870825.1 uncultured Chloroflexota bacterium
GCAAATCAATCCCGCGCTGTGCTGCTCCAACAATGCTTTGTCAATGCGCGGATGACGATAGAATCCTTCCAACTGTGCAACCGTTGCAAGCCGCATCAAGTTGTGATAGCCCACATTATTTTCGGCGAGGAGTAACAGATGATACGTGTCGCCGTCGAGTTGCGCGTTACGTTCAGTGTGACTGAGACGCGCAAGATATGCCTCCATCCCAATAATCGGTTTGACGTTGGCGCGACGGCACACCTGATAAAATTCGATTGCGCCGAACATGACGCCGTGGTCGGTGAGCGCAATCGCGGGCTGTCCCAACTCTACCGCGCGCTCGGCAATGCTTTTTACCGACGACAAGCCATCCAGCAGCGAGTATTCCGAATGAACGTGCAAGTGAACGAAATTGCTCATGGGTTTTGTTACTCGGCGCGACTCGTTCGCGCGGCGTTCCTGCCGCCGATTTGAGCGTGCGGCGCTAATCGGCGCATGGATGTTTTCGACTCTTTGATGCGCTCCATCACTTTTTGAAATGCGTCTGCGCTTGCGTCGTCGTTTTTTGCAAAGCCGTGTTCGTCCAACGCGACGATGAGTTCACGATGAAACTGCTCGATATGTTCTTGAACAATATCCGCGTGTTCACTGAATAAAAACTTGGCGAGGGGTGTGAGCATTTGACGACGTTCCCAATTGAACGCGGCATCGCTCTCGGTTTTGATTTGTCCTTGCTCGAGAATGAAATCGCCGTCCACAATCGTGACGCCGCGCGAAAAGTGCCAAGGCAGCGCGGGTTCAATCGAGACGAATCGCGGCAGCATTCCTCCGACTGCGCCGATGGATTCGATGTAAAAACCTCCCTCGACAGGATACCCGCACCCGCGCGGTCCAATTTCGCGTTGAATAATTTCACTCATTCTGGCACCTCATCAGTTATGGGATTGAGAATCATTTCGCCGTTATCAACAACAATCTTTTCGTTTATGCGCTTGGCGCGCACGCCGACAAAGCCGCGCTCTGTTACTTGCGCGGGCGTTTCTTTTTCGTTCGGTTTGAGATAGTACGTTGCCGCCGACGCATAGACGTATCCGAAAATGCCATATTCGAACGTGATGTGGAATTTGCGAAAGACACGTTCGCGCAACGGCGACGGCAATTCAAGAAAGCGCGATGGTAGATGTGTGTATGTGCGTTGCAGAACGCGCGTGACGAGCGGGTCATTCACGCTTTGCAAATACGCGAGCAATTCATCAAGCGCTCCTTTGCCAATTCGCATGACTGCCTTTTGATGTCCGACAAAAACGCGCGATGCGCCTTTGCGTACGCGGCGCGCATCAAATTTTGAGGGCAAGCGGTGCGAAAATCCCATCACGTTGATTTCGCGAATTAGGTCTTCGGGCGTGTGCCAAAATTTTTCTCCGCACGCGATGAGCAAGTCAACGGGTTCGTTCATTTCGATTTCGCGCAAGCACAACATTTCGCGTGGGGAAAGCAACGCGGTCTTGTATTGACTCGCATCGCCCCGCTGCCGCGCGGCAAACACAAGCGCATAGCCGTTTGTCATCTGTTTGAGATTCACAATTCTGCCTTCGTCCTGCGGCAGCATCGGACCAAAGCGGCGCATGACTTCATAACGTCGCCCCATCAGTTTTTCCGCTTGTCGTATCGAAAAGAATTTGGTCGAGTTCTTGCTCATCGTTGCCTCCGTCCGTTGCCATTGCTCGCGATGTTTTTGAATTGTGCTTGGCGCAGCAGCGGTTCGATTTGGGCAATGGTGGAATACAGTTTGCGCGCGAGTTTGCGCGCTTGTGATTCGCCGCTGCGTTCGTCGCTCGTGTCCGCGAGCGCCATCAGTTCATGTACAATTTCTTCAAGCATCGCCACAGGGTCAATTGCGTCGCCATGATTCTTGTCCTCTGCTTGTTGTGTGGCGAGTGAGTTGGCTCGCAAATAATTCTGATACACGCCGCTCCAATCGTCACCAACTGCCTTCGCGTTCTCTCGATGCAATCCATTTCCATTTCCATCGTGCTTGTTGTGTGCTGCGCCCAACGCTTTGAACGCGCGCACAACGTTTCGCACTTCGTTCAGCGGCACAGCTTTAATTTCGCCATTGCGCGCTTGTGCGCGTGATACGAGTTCGTTCCACGCTTCGGTTTGCGCGTCCGCGTCGAGCCGCAAGAGTTCGCGCGCTTGGGAAAAAAGAACCCGCCCCCACTGCACTGCTTGTTGGATGGGCGGATTCAATTTGAGCATGTCGAGATGTTGATAAATGAACGCGATGCTCTTTTTGGTGAGTGAGGCAATCTCTTGAACAGTTGCGCCTGCGTCAATCAATTGCTGATAACGCTTGCCGCGAGTCACTGCATCTACATCGGTTTGCACTTCATTCGAGACGAGCGCAAATTCCAAATGTTGACGCCGATTGTTAGGGTCGAGTTTGACGATTTCGACATCAATTTCTTTTTGCCCCATTCGTTTCGCCGCCCACCAACGATGGCGTCCGTGAATGAGCAAATAGCGCGGCAGATTTTTCTTGTGCTTGCCGCGCGGCGTATCGGGCAATCGCACAACTTGAATCGGCTGCTGGACACCGCGTTCTTGAATGGACGCGGTGAACTCGTGCGCGCCCAACCATTCGTCGGGCAAGTCGTCTTGGCGGACGACGATCTGACTCGTCAAAACTTTCATGAAGGAGTCCTCCTTTCGCGTGTTGCGAGGAAATTCTGCGCGGGGATGTGTCGGGAGATTTTATGTGGGAATTGCTTCCGTCGTTTCGTTGAAATTCTGCGACTGCGGAGGAAAAAGATGCACCTGTGGTTCCCCGTTCGGCTTGGGCGCAAGATAGATGCCGTTCATGCCATAACAATTTTGCACAAAGACTTCATCCACCTCACGAATCCCGGTGACCGTCCAATACATTTTGCCTTTCGACTTGCGCCCGACTTGGAGTTCGAGTTGGTAAATGTCCACCCATTCGTTGTAACGCGACCCGCGCATCATCCCACGCCCAATCTTTTCCGCATGTTCTTGCGCTTGTTTTGGGTTGGGCGCGACGACCAAGCCGGGGATTACGATTGACAATTCATCCGAACCGCGCTTGCGGTGAAGGGGAATGACGACTTCGATTTTGAA
>CALMZO010000225.1 GCA_937870825.1 uncultured Chloroflexota bacterium
TTCTTCCAGTGGGAACAAGCGGCGGCTCACCAGCATATCCGCGTCGGTCGAAAGCGGATGCCAAAAAATTCCATCCAGGTTCGCGGTGATTTCGGGGACCAGATTGCTCATACCCAGTTCGATGCCTTCGCGCGAATAGCCGCGTTTCGCCAACGGACGCACAAAATGGTCGGAATCGGGGATACCGAGCGCGCGATGAAATTCGCACACTTCGTGAAGGAACGGCGCATTCACGGGCGTCTCTGTCGTGCCGATGCGAACGCGAAAACCGTTTTGTTGTAGCGTCTTGATGCCCTCGACGGTTTTTTCCCACGCGCCTTTGCCGCGATACGCGTCGTGATGTTCCGCGCGTCCGCCGTCGAGCGAAACCTGCACGATTAAATTTTCATTTTGAATCGCGACAAGTTTTTCGAGACGCGTTCCTTTCAAGAGCATCGCGTTCGTCAACACCGTCGTCTTTACGCGCGCCGACGAATACGCGAGCATGTCATACATTTCGTTGAGCAGAAACGGTTCGCCGCCCGTAAAAAAAACGTGGTCAAATTTCAAGGTGAGCGCCTCGTCAATGAGACGCGTCACATTCGCCATGCCGAGCGCGCGGCGCGGCGCGTTCGGCGACGATTTCGCCACACAGTACGAACAGCGCAAGTTGCAATCGTAATTGGTGTAAATCCACAACTTCCACGCGCGGGCGGGAGTGCAGTGGTTGGTTTCGGTCAGAGTTTGTGCGTCGGCGAGCATCATTTGACACGGGAACAGGTAGGCAGAGAATCAAGGAAACCGGGCGCCTGCCTACTTGTCCACTTGCGGTCTGTCTACCTCTCCATCTCCAACGCGCCATACGCGGGGTCAATCACCTCGAACGCGGGTTGTGTCAATTCCTCCGCGACGCGTCCTTTCAATTGCGTGCGCGCAAGGTCGTCCATCGAATGACGTTCCCAATACATTGTGTGCGCGAGCATTTCGCGTATCGTCCATTGGTCTTGCGGCGTTTTTGCGTCGAGCGCATCATCGGGCAAACCAACGAGCGCGCCAATCAATTCGGCACGCGCGCGAATGGTTTCGGCAACGAGACGGTCTACGCGTGAAAACTGCATCTGGCGCAAATTGTAGCGCTGCGTAAAAATTTGTCCCGTGTGCATTGTTTCGTGGTCAATGTTGTGCGCGAGCAAATCGTTGATGCTGCCGCCCATCGCGCAGGGATGCGGCGACAATTCATCCAATTCTGCATCACTTAACGCGGACAACACCGCGACCGTTTGTGCAAGCGATTGCTGTAATTGTTCAATGAGTTCGTTGACTTGTTTGCCCATACTTGACAAACGACGGGCGACGAACAACGGACGATTGATTCAAGCATTCGTCATCCGTCGTTTGTCGTCCGTCATTAAAATAACGGCATCCCACACACCGCTTTACCGATGAAATCGTACAAGATATCTGTGGTCGGCGCCATGACGTTTGCCGCGCGCGCGTCGCGGAAATTGCGTTCGACGCCGACTTCTTTACGAAATGCCGCGCCGCCGCACACGCGCATCGCGAGGTCTGTCACTTGGAGCGCTTCCTCGCCCGCCGCCGCTTTTACTTCCAAAACGCGCAGCATTGCATCCGCGCGATTTGTTTCGATGGCATCCAACGTATCCAGCCAGAGTCCGCGCGTCATGTCCGTTTTCACGCGCGCCCGCGCGAGATACGCGCGAATGGTCGCCAAGTCCGCGAGCGCGGAATGGAGATGTTCGTGTTTCGTTCCCGCTACGTGCGCCGCCGCCTTGTTCGTCGCCGCGTGCATGGTGCCGATGGACATGGCAGCATTCATAATCGAAAAGTGCGGCAGCACAATGCCCATCATAAGATTGAACCCATCGCCGTCGTCGCCGAGCATCGCCGCCGTTTCGATGATGACCTCTTCCGCAAACACGGGACTCGACGCATTGCCGCGCAAGCCGAGACCATTGAACGCGCCAGGGATTTTCAAACCGCGCGCATTTCCCGGCACGAGCCAGATAGTGCTTGCGCCTTCCGCGTGCATCGGTTTCGATGACCACACATAGCTGTCCACCTGTCCCGCGCTCGTCGCCCAACTTTTTTTCGCGTCGAGCCGCACATGTCCGTTGCCTTGGATTTTTTCTGCCGTGCTGACCGGCGCCCAAAAATGACTGCGCGAACCCGCTTCGGAAAACGCGAGCGTGGTGAGATGCTTGCCCGCCGCAATCTGTTCGCGAATTTCGCGCGGTCCGTGCGCTTCGATGACAGCAGTCGCGGCATAGTGCATACACACAATCATGGCAGTCGAAGCGCATTCTTGCGCGATGCGTTCGACGACCAACGCCGCCGCGCGCAAAGTTTGTCCCGTGCCGCCGACATCCGGCGCACTGATTAAACCGAGCAGTCCCGCGTCGCCAAGCGCGTTCAATGCCGCGCGCGGAAACGTTCCGTTTTGGTCAACGTCAAGCGCGTTCGGCGCAATCACCTCGCGCGCGATCGGTTCGAGCAATTCCAAATAATTCGTTCGAGTCGGTGTTGCTTGCATTCCGCGTCTCCTCCAATGAATTCCTACGCGCAACACCATAACGCGCAAACCTTACAAAATTCTTAACCCGCGCGTGTTTTCGCGGCGGCAATATCAACAAATCAATTTCCGCGCGTCGCCACATTCCGCGCGCCTCGTTTTGGAATCATAACGCTGCTCGCATATCTCTGATTACTAAACCCTTTGCACTATCGGACTATCGCACGACGTAATACTTTTGTAAGCAATGTTGCATAGTCTCGCAAGAGAAAAATTTTATAGTGCAAGACGAAACCACCCAATATGCTTACTTTGCCTACTTTGCGCGACACGCTGCAACACGTACCCGCCGCATACACGTTCATCGAAATGGACGAACGCGGCGAAATTGCCGCACACGCGCCGCGCGTGATTTTTATCGAAGTCACGAATCACTGCAATCTCTTTTGCGAAATGTGTCCGCGCACGTTCGTTTCGTACGAACGCGCGCAAACGCTTTCGTGGGAAAATTTTATCCGCATCGTCGAACAATTCCCCGACATGCAGCGCGCGGTGCTGCATGGCATCGGCGAACCGCTCATCCATCAAGACCTCGCGCGCATGGTCGAATATCTTGAAGCGCGTGACGTAACCGTTTTGTTCAATACCAACGCGACGCTGCTCACCGAACAATGGGCGCGCAAATTGATGGCGGCGGGGTTGGATGAATTGCGCGTTTCGATGGATGGGGCATCGCCCGAAATGTACGCGCAAATTCGCGGCGCGCCGCTGCTCCACAAAATTATCGAGAATCTAAAACGCTTTACGAAAATTCAAAACGAACTCGGCGCGTCCAAACCGCGCGTCTCAATCTGGATGACGGGAATGCGCGAGAATGTTCACGAATTGTCCGCGTTGGTGCGTTTGGCGTACGAGGTCGGCGTGCGCGAAGTGTACATGCAGCGTATGGTCTATTATTTGGACCACACTGCCGCACCTGGGCGGATGGACGCGGGACACGCGTTGTATGATGATTTCGATGCGCGCGCCGATGACGCAGTGTGTCATGCCGAAAGCGTGGCGCGTGAACTGGGCATCACCCTGAAAGCTTCGGGCGGCACCGACCCGCGCGCGATGCTCACGCGCAAAGCCAACGCGCGTCCGTGGGCAGCGTGCTTGCGTCCGTGGACCACCGCGTACGTGACGGCGAATGGAAATTGTTTGCCCTGCTGCATTTCGCCGTTCGCAACGACGGATTATGCAAGTTTGCAGATGGGCAATTTGTTTGAAAAAGGGTTTGCGGATTTTTGGAATGCGGACGCCTATCGCGCGTGGCGCAAAAATTTATTGAGTAATGAACCACCCGCATCGTGTAAAGGATGCGGTGTGCATTGGAGTTTGTGAGATAGTGCATTCGTAGGGGCAGTGCCTTGTGCCTGCCGGCGGCGTGCATTGGAGTTTGTGAGATAGTGCATTCGTAGGGGCAGTGCCTTGTGCCTGCCTGCGGTGTGCATTGGAGTTTGTGAGATAGTGCATTCGTAGGGGCAGTGCCGTGTGCCTGCCCTATGCGATACGCCGTTGTCCATTGTTCACTGTTCAGTCTGCATTGGAGTTTATTGATGCCTCCACAACGTTGGAAGACGTTATCGACGCGCGAAATTTATAAAAACAAATGGATGCGTCTGCGCGAAGACCTTGCGGAAATGCCGAACGGCAAGACGACGATTTATGGCGTGTGCGAATTTGGGGAATGTGTGGGCGTACTGCCATTCGTGGATGACGAACATGTGGTCATGGTGCGGCAGTATCGGTATGTGTTTGGTGAAAATCAGCGGTGGGAAATGCCGACAGGCGGCAAACATCGCGACGAAGATGCCATCGGCGCGGCGCAGCGCGAATTGATGGAAGAGGTGGGTTATCGCGCGAACCAACTCGTTCACATCAACAGCTATTACACGAGCAAATCGGTGTGTTTCGAAACCGCGCATTTGTTCATCGGACGCGGTTTGGAAAAAATGTCCGCGCCGACTGACGACACAGAGTTTTTGGAAGTGGGCATTCTGAAATTCGACGATGTTCTGCAAATGGTTCTCGACAGTGAAATTCGCGACAGCATGACGGTGATTGCGGTGTTGTTGGCGAAACAAAAGATGCAGATTGGCGACTAGAGATTAGAGTCTCCAATCTCTGGTCGCCAATCCCCAATCTCCAAAGGGGTTTCTATGTACGCACGCATTTCAGTTCTCACCCAAAATTGGGAAACGAATCTGTCCGCGCTCGGTTTGGGTCTTGGGCGCATCGTGATTGGGCTGCTGTGGTTTTCGCAATTGTTGTGGAAACTGCCGCCGACCTTTGGTTGTCCCGCCGATTTTCATTTCACGACAAAAAGTGTCGGCTCGTCGGGGTTGTGCGATTGGGTTGGACGCGAAGCCACATACGCCGGCACGTTGCGCGTTTTCAATCTCGATTTGCACCTGCTTGGCTTGCAAAATTTTTACATTGACCTCTCGCCCCTTTCCGCCGCGTATGGCGCGTTTCTCAACGGCTTTGTGCTGCCAAATTTCAGCTGGTTTGCGTGGGTGATTTTTGGCATGGAACTTTTTATCACCATCACAATTTTGTTTGGAGTGTTCGCGCGTCTCGGCGCGCTCGTCGGCACATTCCAAGCCGCAAACCTCACCATCGGCTTGCTCCCCGTCCCCGGCGAATGGGAATGGATTTACATCATGCTCACCGCGTTCAATTTTGTCTTGTTCGCAACGGCAGCAGGGCGTTACGTTGGGATTGACGGCTGGCTGCACCCGCGCGCAGTCGAAAAAGCGAAACAGGGGAATCGTTTTGCAAAAATTGTTGCGTTGATAACATAGCCGATGGCTGACAGCAGACCGCGAAATGCAGCTCATGAATCGCGCGTCGTAAATCTCGTTCGCCGCATCACCAAATCACCAAATCACCAATCGCTAATCTCCATGCGTTCTCTGTTTGAAAACCATCCGGGCGCGCGTTATTTCATTCTAACCGCGCTCGGCTTGGGATTGCTCGTGCCTTATGCGTATGCGTACACACTGGGCGATTTACGCAAGCAAACGATTGCATTTGAATACGCGTTTTTCGTCGCCTTTGCATTGTACGGCGTCGCGGTCTTTTTGATTTTGCGCGACGAGAAACCATTGCCAACCAAGTGGCTTGTCCTCATTTTCGCGTTTGCGATTTTGTTTCGCGGCATTTTGATTTTCACCCCCCCCCGCTTGTCGGATGATATGTTTCGCTATGTGTGGGATGGGCGCGTCCAGGCGCAAGGCATCAATCCCTACGCGCATCCGCCGAACGCGCCGCAACTTTATTCCTTGCGCGACACGCGCATTTATCCGCTCATCAATCGCAAGCAAGCTGTGACCGTGTATCCTGCGGGCGCGGAAATATCGTACGCGCTGTTGTGGCGCGTCGTTCCCGACAATGTACGCTGGTTTCAAATTGCAATGGCGTTGGGCGATCTGGGCGCGGGCGCGCTCTTGGTACTGTTGCTGCGCGCAATGAATTTACCGAGTCAGCGCGCGTTAATTTATTTGTGGAGTCCGTTGATAATTTTTGAAACGGCGCACGCGGCGCATGTGGACGGTTTGCTGCTGCCGTTTCTTGTCGGCGCGTGGCTGCTGCGGGTGAAACTGCGCGCGGGCGCAACGGGCGCGTTGTTGGGCGCGTCCATTGCCCTTAAATTATTTCCCGTCATTTTGTTTCCCGCGTTGTGGCGCGTGCGCGGCGATTCGTTGAAACGGATTTGGCTTGTGCCAATCGCAATGGCGTTTGTATTTTTGCTGCCATACATTTTTTATGTGGCGCAAGGCGCGGGCGTGTTGGGTTTTTTGCCAAATTATTTTGACGAGCGTTTCAACATGGGTCTCGCGGGCGCGCTTTCGTATTTCATCGAACGCTATACGAGTTGGAAACCGCAAACGGTGGTGAACGCGCTTCTCGCCTTGACGCTTGCCGTTATCAGTTTGTATTTTGTGCTGCGTCCTGCGCGCGATGGCGCGGACGCGGTGCGTCGCTGCATCTATCCCATCGGCGCGTTCACGCTGCTGACACAAAATTTATTTCCATGGTACGCATTGTGGCTCGTGCCGCTCGTCGCGTTGTTCTTGCGCGCAGGCAAATTTGGTTTGCGTTTTGACGCGTGGACAGGTTGGTTCTTGTTCACGGGACTCGTCGCGCTGGCGTACACGTTTTTTATTCGATGGCGCGTCGTCGAGTGGGCAATTTGGGCGCAATTCGTGCCGCTCTATTTTTTCCTCCTCGCGCCGCGCGTTCGGAACGAATTTCAAAAATGGCGCGCGCATCGAACACGCGAATTTTTGAAATACGCTGCGATTGGCGACATGCGCTAGGCGAGACGCAACATGCAAACCGATTCGATTTTTCGTGCGACCCCATCCCTCGATTTCAAAACACTGCTTCGCCGCATGGCGCACAGCTGCGAAATTCAGTTGAGCGTGTACGGCGGCGTGAGCGCGTTCGTCTATTGGCTCGCGTTCACACGCGCGTACAGCTTGAACGAGTGGTGGATGAGCGTCCATCGCACCATCGCCAAATCTGCCAATTACAATGCAGGCGCAGGCATTACATACACGCTCGGCTTTGTTGTCTTGTTTGTGTTGTATTTTCTCGCGCTGCGCTGCGCGAAATTTGAAAGCACCCCGCGTGTGTTGGCGACGATTGCGGCGACGACGCTTGTTTTGAATTTGCCCCTCTTGTTTTTGTATCCGGTAGATTCCGCAGACATTTTTGACAATATCATTCGCGGACGCATGACGGGCGTGTACGGACTGAATCCCTTTGTAGAGTTTCCGAACGCGGTGAGTCGCGACCCCTTTTATCTGTATGCCGCGTGGAAATATTTTCCGAGCGCGTATGGTCCGTTGTGGGAACTTGTTGCGAGCGCGAGCGCGTTCGTCGCGGGCAACACCATTCTCGCAAATGTTTTTGTGTTCAAATTTCTCTCCGTCGCGTCGTATCTCGGCATCGCGTGGTTGGTCGTACAAATTTTGCAAACGCTTGCGCCTGCGCGCGCGGCGTACGGCGCGGTGTTTGTGTTGTGGAATCCGTTGATGTTGTACACGACGGCGGGGAACGGGCACAACGACGCGGTGATGATGTTGTGTGTTGTGGCGGGATTTTATTTTTTGACGCGCCGACATTTTTCGCTGGCGGTGCTTGCCCACGTCGCGGGCGCGCTCATCAAATTTATTCCTGCGTTGTTCATTCCCTTCATGTTCCTCGCGGCGTGGAACGCTCTGCCGAATTTGCGCGCGCGGATGAAATTTATTCTTGTCACAACGCTGGCGAGCGCGCTTGTCATTTTCGTTTCGTACGCGCGCTTTTGGAACGGACAATTTTTGAATCTCGATTGGCGCTGGGATTTATACACAACCTCGCTTTCGACGTGGGGATGGTTCACGCTGCAAAATTTTTTCGAGCCGAAACTTGCTGCGCTGTTGACAAGTCGCGCGGGCTATGTTTTGTTGGGCGCGTGGATGCTGCGCGAATTGTTCTGGTTGTGGAAACGACGCGGTGAAACCTTCAACGCGGAAAATTATGTGCGCGCCGCGCTTTCGCTTTTGCTTGTTTATTTGCTCGTGACGATTTCGTGGTTTCAAACGTGGTACGTGGTGTGGCTCATTCCGCTCGCCGCGCTGCTGCCCGACGGTTTTGTCACGCGCGGCGTCTTGCTGTTTTGCGGCGCGGCATTGTGGAAAATGCCCCTGTACGATTTTGTATTGTTTCGGAATGCGCGTCCTGCGCCGCCGCAGTGGTGGCGCGAGATGTGGATTACGTTGGGCGTGATGAGCGGGCTGTGGATTTATTTTGGGTGGGGCGTGATGCGGCGACTCAGAGCCACTCGAATGAAATACATTCGGCAGCCAAAACACGAAACCGCCCTACGTCGGTTAGAGGCAAGTGAATGAAACACGCGTTGCTGGTCATTGCAAAACGTCCTGCCGCGGGCCAAACCAAAACACGTTTGTCTCCGCCCTTGTCGCTGGCGCACGCCGCCGCGTTGTACGAGTGTTTTTTGCGCGATACGCTCGACGTGGCGCGGCGTGTGCCGAACGTGACGCGGTTTATCAATTACTTGCCGCGCGAAGCGGAAAATTATTTCCGTTCGCTCGCGCCCGACTTTGATTTGTTGCTGCAAGCGGGCGACGATTTGGGCGCGCGCCTCGATTTTGCGTTGACGCGTTGTTTGACGAACGGTTTTGCGCGCGCGGTGATTATGGACAGCGACAGCCCCACCTTGCCCGCCGAATACATTGCGCGCGCGTTCGAGTTATTGGCTGAGAATGATGTGGTCCTGGGTCCGTGCCGCGATGGCGGTTACTATCTCATCGGCTTGAAAAAACCCGCGCCGCGTTTGTTGTTGGAAGTAAAAATGTCCACGCCGTTTGTCGTGCGCGACACATTGGAACTCGCGCGCCAAGAAAATTTACGCACAGCAGTGTTGCCCGAATGGTACGATGTGGACACGATGAACGAGTTGGCACAATTGCGCGCGGAATTGGAAAATGGAAATGCGGAGGCGAAATTTACGCGCGCGTTTTTGGAAAGACTAGAGATGAGAGACTTGTCGCTCCGCTCGAACTGACAAATTCCAATCTCCAATTTTCCCCATGCAAACATTTGTCATCATCCCCGCCCTGAATGAAGCCGCGTGCATCGGCGACGTGGTGCGCGAAACATTGCGCCAAAACGTCGCGCGCGTAATTGTGGTGGACAATGGTTCGACGGATGAAACCGCGCGCGTGGCGCGGGAAGCGGGTGCCGTTGTCATTGCCGAAAGGCGGCGCGGTTACGGGTACGCGTGCGCGGCGGGTGTCCGCGCTGCGCGTGACGCGGATGTTTTGGTGTTTATGGACGCGGACGGGAGTTTTTTGTCCACCGAGTTGCCGCGTTTGCTCGAACCGTTGGAAAAAAATTACGCGGATTTGGTTTTGGGTTCGCGTGTGCTGGGCAGCATCGCAAAGGGCGCGATGCCGCCACAGCAAAAGTTCGGGAACGCGTTCACGGCGTTTCTCGTGCGCGCAATGTACAACTTTTCCCTTACGGATTTGGGTCCCTATCGCGCAGTGCGACGCGAACTGGTGGATGCCTTGCAAATGCAAGAAATGACGTACGGGTATCCGACAGAAATGATTGTCAAAGCCGCGCGCGCGCACGCGCGCATTGTCGAAGCGCCTGTCAGTTATCACGCGCGGCGCGGCGGCAAATCCAAAGTAAGCGGCACACTGCGCGGGACAATTTTGGCGGGATATCGGATTCTCGCCATCGTCCTCCGCTGTGCGATGCCACTTTTGCAAAGCGCCCCGGCATCAAAACGCAGCCCACGACACGAATACAGGTAGGACGGACTGAATCAAGTTGCCCCGCGCGTTAGTCAGCGCAGGCTGACTTTGTGCCCTTGTTGGCGCGATTTCTAATCGCTTCTCAATCTCCCCCGAAGCTGAACCGCACCCAGCGCATTGCGCCACATCCCCGCTTCTGGTAGAATCGAACACGCTTTTCCCTGATTCGACCTCGCACCTCGCGCAAGAAACGAATATCCAATTGCCGCGCAGGTTTATCCCAGTCAAGGACTCGCTCTCATGGCAATTTCATTCCCCCCTTCGCCCCGTGTTCTCGACAATGACCGCTTTCGTCCTTTACGCACCATGCTCTTGTTCACTACGTGGCTGCGCGTGGTGTAGTTGGGCTGGTTTTTTCGCCGACAAATTCTCTGCTCGAAATGAAAATAGGGAAATAAACCATGCAAGCAACCTTTCCAAAACCACAAACCCGCGACATTTCGGTTCATCCCGATACCAACATCGGTTACGCGCATCTCACGGTGCGCGATTTCAAAACGTCTCTGCCGTTTTATCAAAACGTGCTGGGATTCAAAATTCACAAAAACGAAAAGGGCGTCGCGCGTCTCGGCGCGGGCGGCAACGATTTACTTGTCCTCACCGAAAATCCCGACGCAAATATCCAACGCGTTACGACGGGACTGTACCACTTTGCCATTCTCGTGCCGTCGCGTTTTGAGCTCGCGCGCTCGCTGCGTCGTCTCGGCGAAGCGGAAATTCAACTCGGCTTTGGCGACCACATTGTCAGTGAAGCCATTTACTTGAGCGACCCCGATGGCAATGGCATCGAAGTGTATCGGGACCGTCCGCGCAGCGATTGGTACGACAACAATGGAAATTTTCAAATGGGAACGCTGCCCGTTGACGTGCGCGGTGTGCTGAGCGAATTGCAAAACGAAACCGACGAATGGACAGGTCTGCACCGCGATACCGTGTTGGGTCACATGCACTTGAAATCCGCGAACGTGAATCGTGACGAAAAATTTTATCGTGATGTCATCGGTCTCGACGAAATGGCGAATCTCGGCGGCACTGCGGCGTTCCTCTCTGCGGGCGGTTATCATCATCATCTCGGCATGAACAGTTGGGAGAGCGCGAACGCGCCGCCGCCGCCGCCCAATTCCGTCGGCTTGAATTATTTCACCATCAACCTTCCCGATTCGGATGAACTGACGCGTGTCGCCAATCGCGTGCGCGCCGCAGGATTCGGGTTGGAAGAAACCGACGCGGGCTTGCTCGTGCGCGACCCGTCACAAAGTGGTGTTGTCCTAACGACGAAAAACTAACAACTAACAACTAACAACCGAGTGCGGAGCAAGCATGAGTATTGATGTGACAGAAATGCGCGACCAAGACGGCAATGTCCTCAAGCGCGCGGAAATTTTGCCGTACTTTGATTTTGCAAAACGGGAGGCACAGCATGTTGTCGGCGATGTGCGGATTGTGCCGCAAGCGTGGAGTCCGCAACTCGCAAACAAACGCGATGTGTTGATTTATTTGCCGCCCTCGTACGCGACGAGTGAAAAAAAATATCCCGTGTTGTACATGCAGGACGGACAGAATCTGTTTGACCATTTGACGGCATACGCGGGACAAGATTGGCAAGTGGATGAAACGATGGAACGCTTGAGCGCGGAGGGCTATGAAGCGATTGTGGTGGGGATTTATCACGGCGGCGACGCGCGGTTGAACGAATACAATCCGTTTCCGGGCAAATGGCACAGTCTCGGCAACGAATATATCAAATTTTTGTGTGAGTCGCTCAAACCGTTCATTGACCGCCATTTTCGTACACACACCGAGCCAAATGCAACAGGGATTCTCGGCTCTTCGATGGGCGGACTGATTTCGTTATACGCATTCTTGAGTCGTCCCGACATTTTCGGATTGTGTGGCGCGCTGAGTCCGTCACTGTTTGTGGGGCGCAACGCGATTTTGAAATACGCGCGGCAAGCGCCATTTCACGTCGGCAAAATTTATTTGGACAATGGCACCCGCGAACCGAGCGCGCGTCCGTTGTACGAAGTGCTGCGCGCAAAAGGGTATCGCGAGCGTACCGATTTGAAATATGTGGCAGAACACGGCGGCAAGCATACGGAAAGCGCGTGGGCGCGCCGCTTGCCGGGCGCAATTCGGTTTTTGTTAAAAGATTGGAAAGCCAGAAACGTCAAAGGTCAAGCGTAAAACGCCAAGCAGACATGGATAACAAACCGCTCGCGCGAAAATACAAACGCGCTGAAATCACGGTCACGTATCAACCGCGCCGCTGCACGCACGTCGGCGAATGTTTGCGCCGCGCGCCCGATGTGTTCAACACCTGGGAGCAGCCGTGGGTGCAAGTGGAAAACGGGACGGTTGAGGAAATTGTGGATGCCGTCGAACGCTGTCCGACAGGCGCGCTGCATTACGAACGCGCGGATGGCGGGGCGCAGGAAGTGCGGCGTGCGACGAATGTGGTTTTCGTTGCGCGCAATGGTCCCTATTACGTGCGCGGCGATTTGGAAATCGTGATGCCCGATGGTTCGGTGCTGCATGAAACGCGCGTCGCATTGTGTCGCTGCGGCGCATCGCAGAATCGCCCGTTTTGCGACAACCCGCATCGTGAAATTCCATTTCGCGACGCGGGTTTGCATCATGTCCACGCGAACACGCAGAACGAACTCGCGCAAAATCAAAAACTACGCATTACGCCCAATGTGAATGGCAATCTGAAATTCGAGGGCGCGTTTGAAATTCGTGACGCAACGAGCCAAGTATTTTTTCGCGGCGAGAAACAATGGTTGTGTCGCTGTGGGCATTCCGGCAACAAACCGTTTTGCGATGCGACGCACAAGCGCATTGGATTCAAGACGGAAGAGTCCAAGTAAATTGCAAGGCGCGTGCGGCGCCTTCCGCGTCCAAAATTTTTCGCTGCCGATCGCGATAGAGATTGCATTGTCGGCAAAGAACACCTGCGCGCAGTGACAGTCCGATATGCAAACGAATCCCCTGCAAACATTTTTCGCGTCGTTTGAACCCTTGCGCGTGCGCAATTTTGCGATTTACTT
>CALMZO010000226.1 GCA_937870825.1 uncultured Chloroflexota bacterium
ACTTGTCATCGCGGAAACTCTGTTCAATATGCATGCGTTTCAGATAGTGTTTCAAGTGGGCGTGACACGGATGTAAGTTCGTGATGACGGCACAGAGTTCGGCAGGATGTTTTGGTGTTGCTTTGGTCCAAGTGACCATCAGGTTGCAGGTAAATTGTTTGGTTTGGGTCAAACGCACCGTCTTAAAATAGCGTGCCTGTCCCGGGACCACGCCCAAGTGCTGGATGCTGACGCAACACCCATCGGGCAAGGTGACGTAGGTATTGTTCGCCACGCGAATCAGATAGTTCCAGCCCAATTCTAGGCATTTTTCTGCCCAATCGGTGTCGCGAAAGCCGCGATCCGCCAAGAAGGTGACAGACCTAGCCAATGCCAACAAGCGTGCGGTCCGTGCCAACAATTCAGCACACGCTTCCATCGGAACCAAACCTGCGCCTTGGCACACTAGCCAAGCCAGTGGCAAGGCCCGAAAACAATGGGAGAGCGAGAGCCGAAAAAATTGCAGGGCTTCGTGATTGACGACACAGCCGTCCAGAATGATAAAGACCGGTTTCCCTGCCCACGCCTGCAAGAGCGGTTGGATCAACGGTGCGTAGAACGTCTCAACAGGGATAAATTTGTTCGCCAGCCAACGGCGGACTTGGGCAATCCGCCCGGCGGCTTGGGCGTCACTGGGGAGATGTTGGGCGATCTGACTCAAATGCACCGATTGTGCTTGGATCAGCCCAACTACGACCCAGACCCAATTCGCGATGCGGGTTAAACGCGCTTCTGGATGGGCGGCACGTAAGACTTCAAACAACCGCGCATATAATATGGAACTGCTGTTCATGGGAGACCTCTCTGGTTTGGTGTGATGACCGCACCAGATTGTGTCTCACCATGAGCAGTTTCGCAAAAGTGTTAGCTACTCAGACGCAAGGGCATCATCAAATAAGGTCGTTCAAACCTCGAAGGTTGCGGTAGAGAACATCGCGGAATCTTCAAGGTTTCGTACACAACAACATGACCGAACAAGAATTTTTCAACTATTGGCTCATCGGTTTGGGCGTTGCCGCGCTCGTCGTCGTCATCGCCGCCGCGCTGCTGCTGACGGTTTTGTCCGCCGCGAAAAGCATCGAACGCGGCGCGCTCGTCGCGTTGGACGTTGTGAAAAAGATTGACGATAACACCGATATTTTGTGGCGGCTCGAAGACACCAACAACGTCGCGAACAAATTGAGTTCCGGTGCCGAAGCGATATTGAAGAATGCAGGCGCGGTCGCGGCGGCATTGCATGAAGCAGATGTGGTCCGAAGGAGAGTCAGCCAATGACAACCGTTGAATTGTTGTGGCTCGTTTCGATTGTCATCCTGCTCGTGGTCACAGCCGTCGTCGGATTCTTGTTAAACAAGATTTTGCAAACGGCGACGAGCATTGACAACGTCGCGGGCAAAATTTGGACGCACGGCAAGATGGTCGCGGCAAACACGATTCATATTCCCATGCTGCGCGAAACGAATCGGCTCGCGGCGGGAATTTTGGACACGGCGCTGAAAATCAACGCGGGCGCGGCGGCGATTGAACAACACGCGCAGGGCTGTCCCGGCTGCCCTCGCTGTGTGATGACGACGCGCTCCGGTTAAAGCTTGGAGGACCTATGATTGTTTTTCTCGCACTCTTTTCTGCGCTCGCCGTCGTCATTTTTTTCGCCGCCGTTCTGTATTTCGTACTGCAAATCGCGCGCACACTGGAAAGTATCGGCGGACGCGGCGACAGTTATCTTGCAAAACTGCGGCTCGGCTTGCGCGCCATCGAAGGCGAGACGAACCACATTCCCGTTCAAGTCACCAAACTGAACAACGGGCTCACGCAAATCGCGGGCGGCTTGAAAGCGGTGGACGACCATCTCGTGCGAACCATTGACGCCGCGCTCAAGCAGAAGGACTATGCCAAATGAACCTCGACGTGCCGGACATTGTGTACTGGATTTGGGGCATCACGCTCGCGCTGGCAATTTTTGTCATCGTCCCCGCCGCGCTCTATCTTTTGCATCGCACGCTGAACGCGGCGCGAATGATTGAACGCTATTTCGCCGAAATGCGCGACGCGGGCTTGGGCATCGCGAAAAATACCGCCGCGATTCCCGCGCTCGACGAGACCATCAACGTCGCCACACAAATTTTGAACGTCGCGGGCGCCATTAACGAACATTCGGAAGCGATTGAACAAGTTTTCGTCACGCGCACGGGCGGAAACGGACGGGAGGGATGAATATGCCGATTCATCTCATTCTCACCTGCATTTCGCTCGCGGTCGTTCTTGCCGTGGTCCTCGCGCTGGTGATTTATCTGCTGCTCATCATCATTGCGCTCCGCAACGCCAGCCGCAACCTTTATCAACTCGCCGACGGTCTCGTCGCGATTGATAAAGATACGAAACCATTGGAAGGCAAACTTGGCACTATCAACGGCGCGCTCGTGCAATTGTTGAACGGCTTGTTGTCCGTGAATGCCCATCTCGCCAATATCGGAAAAATGCTCAAGCTGAGTCCGTAGACAGTAATCAGTATTCAGGAATCAGTATTCAGTCTAAATACTAGAGTTACTTCACAATTGCTCTAGCCGACTACGAGTAGTGTTAATCCCATACTTTTAGTACCAGAGATTGTTGTGCAGTAAGTGTCAAGTAACTCTACTGAACAGGGATTCCTGGTTACCGATTGCTTGAACCATAATGTGTTTCAAAAATCTCCCCATCGAATTTGACGAAAAAGGACGCGCGCGTCTGATTGAAGGAGTGCGCGACCCGTACGCGTATCAAACAACCTCGTTGGCGGATAACGCCGACAAAGTGCAAGAACTGCTCGCGCGCAACGGCTTTATCAAAACGGTTGACTTTGATCCCGTGACGCGCGTTGCGGGCGCGCTTGCGTTCCACAGTGTCGTGGATTTGGAGAACCGCAAGGTGTTGGAAACCAATTCGATGGCGACGCTGTTTCGCGGCTATGAAGTCATTCTCAAAGGACGCGACCCGCGCGATGCCGCATTCATCAGCAGCCGCGCGTGCGGTGTGTGCGGCGGCGTTCATGCCACCACCTCTGCGCTCACGATGGAAATGGCATTTCCCGTCAAGCCGCCGCCGCTCGGCATCGCGGTACGCAATTTGATGCTCGCGCTCGAATTTTGGTACGACAATCCGCTGCATCTCTTTTTGCTCGCGGGTCCGGATTATTCTCAATCCATCGTGCAGACGACGAATGCCGGGGTTTGGGAACGCGCGCAGCGTACCGAAGCGCCGCACGCGCAAGTTCATGGCTACAAGACCATCGGCGAAATCATGACCGACCTGAATCCGCTCACCGGCGCGCTGTATCTGGAAGGTTTGCAAATGACGCGCACCGCGCGCGAAGCGTACGTTGCGGTCGGCGGCAAGTATCCGCATCCCGAAACCGTCATTCCCGGCGGGATGAGTACGACTGTCACCATCACGACGTTCAACGAAATTTATTCGCGGCTCTCGCAGCTGTTTGACTATTGCAAAAAGACCGCGTTGATTTGGGATGACCTCGTGGAATTTTTCTATGATGTGAATCCCGAATACAAAAAAGTGGGCGCGCGTCCCGCGAATTTGATTGACCCCGGCATTTGGGATGACCCGTTCGCATACGATGCCTCGTACGAAAACTGCAACGAGTGGGGCGAACGGCGTTGGGCGACGCCGGGCGTCATCGTGAATGGCGAACTCGTGACGACGAAACTGCAGGCGCTGAACATCGGCATCGAAGAATTTATCGAACACTCGTATTATGACCAATGGGACAACAAACGTTTTGATACCGACCCGTCGGGCAATCCGTTGAGTCCGTACCACATGTGGAACAAGGACACCAAGCCGCATCCGTCGGGACAAAATTGGCGCGAAAAGTATTCGTGGTCCACGTCGCCGCGTTGGGACCGCAAAGCGATGGAGTCGGAATGTGTGGCGCGTTTATGGACGACCGGAGTGGCAAAGGTAATTCCGCATCGCCGCTTTATCGAACCCACCGGGCATGGCGTGAAACTGCACGTGCCAATGAGCACGCTGCCCGCGATGGATTTGGAATGGCAAGTGCCGGCGGTGTGGAACGCGTTCGAGCGCAATCGCGGGCGCGCGTATCATCTCGTCTATACCACGTGCGTTGCCTTTGACAATTGGCTCATCGGATTCGACCTTTTGAAAAAAGGGCACACCGAAATTCACACCAAGTTTGAAGTGCCGCGCAAAGGGCTGCACATCGGCGCGGGCTTTTGGGGCGCGGGGCGCGGCTATCTCACCCACCATGCGACGATTGACAACGGCGCGCTTTCCAATTATCAAATTCTCACGCCCTCGACGTGGAACGCGAGTCCGCGCGATCCGTGGGGCAATCCCGGTCCGTACGAAGAAGCGGTCCTCAATACCCCCATCCTCGAAGAATTTTCCAGCCCCGAAAACTATAAAGGCGTTGACATTCTCCGTACCATTCGCTCCTTTGACCCGTGCATGCCCTGTACCACGCACATTCACGTTGACGGTACCGACCATGTCGTCTTGCGCGAAGTGAACACGTGCGCGTGTGGAATTGAATAAAAAATAAAGAATAAGGGATGAAGGATGAGACACAACATAGAACTGCTCTCGTTCCTCATCCCTTGTTATTAGTCGGCTGATACATCAATGCGCGTCTTGATTGCGGGTGTGGGCTATCACAACCTGAGCGACCTTTCTTTTGGTCCGCACATGGTCAATGAATTGCGCGCGTTAGAGTGGCGCAACGGCGTCGAGATTGACGACTGGAGTTTCGGACCCATCGCCGTCACGCAGCGTTTGCAAGACCGTCCGGGTTATTATGACCGCATCATTTTTATTTCGGCAGTCCAGCGCGGGCGAGAGGCGGGCGCGCTGGGTGTATACTGTTGGAACGGCGCATTGCCGGACGCGGCAGAAATACAACGCCGTATCGGCGAAGCTGTGATGGGTGTCATTAGTCTGGACAATTTGTTGATAGTGACCACGCATTTTCGCGCGCTGCCCAAAGATGTGATTGTGATAGAAGTGGAACCGGAAAATTTGGAATTTGGCGAAGCGTTCACCCCGCGCGTGCAGGCAGCAATTCCCAAAGTGAGCGAGCTGGCGCGCGCATATGCTACGAGTGGCACGGACAGCAAAGCATGAGTGACAAGCCAATTGAACTAGCGCCAGCCGACGCGCCGCTAACGATACAGGAATTTCAAGACACGCTCGCGCGCCTCGACGCGCTTGTGCGCGAATTTGATGCCCTGCCGTTTCCCGAAGTGCGCGACCAGGTGTTCGAAATGCTCCAAGTCATTGACACGATTCATCGCCTCAGTTTGGGACAATTGTTGGAATCCATTCATCAGCAGGGACACATTGACGTTGTGCTGCGCGCCGCCCACGACCCTATCATCAACACCCTGCTTCAGTTGTACGATTTTCTGCCCACCGATGACCGCACCCAAGTGGAAACCGCACTGGAACAAATTCGTCCGTACATTCATTCGCACGGCGGCGCGGTCGAGGTCCTGGACGTTGTTGAAGGAATTGTTCATCTCAAACTGACCGGACACTGTTACGGCTGCGCGGGTTCGACGCAAACCTTGACGCGCGGAATTGAAGCCGTACTGCGCGAAGCGTACCTCGCCTTTCGCGGCATCGAGGTTCACGACGCCGCACCGCAAATCACGCACGCGGCACCGGGGTTTATCGCCCTCGACGAAATACCCACATTAAAGCCGCGCGAACTGCGCCGTCCCGTCTTTCAAGACATTGCGCCCGCACAAGAATTATTGCCAAATACATTTCAGGTGTTTGACGTGGACGGCGTGCGCGCACTCGTCGCCAACATTGGCGGAGAATTTTTTGCCGTGCGAAATCGTTGCCCCGGCAGCGCCGCGCCGCTCGACCTCGGCAGTTTCCAACCGCCGATTATTGTTTGCCCCTGGCACAACGAAGCGTTCGACCTTCGCACGGGCAAACGCAGCGACGGCGAAGCGGGTCCGAATTTACAAGTGCTGCCCGTCGCAGTGCGCGAGGGCATGATTCAAATCGCAGTGAACACCACTGCCGATGCACCAATCGCCGCATGAAGAACATGTTGATTGCAGGGATGGGCAATGTGCTGCGGCGCGATGACGGTTTCGGCGTCGAAATCGCGAAACGGCTCATGGCGGAAAATCATTTCCCGTCGAACGTCAAAATCATCGAAGTTGGCATCGGCGGCATTCATCTTGTTCAGGAATTGATGCACGGTTACGACGCGTTGATTGTCGTTGATGCGCTCGAACGCGGCAGTGCGCCCGGTACCCTGCACGTCTTGGAAGCGAACGTACCGAATCTAAAAGAATGGGACGCGGACACGCGCGGCGATTTTCTGGCGGACATGCACTATACAACGCCGGGCAAAGCAATGATTTTGTCCAAAGCATTGGACGTACTGCCGCCGTGCGTCTATCTCGTCGGTGTGCAGCCGCTCGACGCAAGCGAACTCGGCATCGGTTTGAGCGAACCCGTCGCCCGCGCGATTCCGCAAACCCTGCGCGCCGTCGAACGTATCGTGCAGCAGATTGAATGGCAGGAGCACGTGTATGAGCAGTAATTCGCGTGACGGAAACGGCAACGGCAATGGATATTCCGCGCTGGACGCGATTTTTTGGCGCGACGAAATTTTGCAGGTCATGTTTTGGATGCGGGGTGAAGGATTGGGCGATTCTTGCACCGCCGAAGCATTGGCATCGTTCCTAAACACGAACGCAACCGCGTTGCGCGCGCACCTTCAAGAGATGGTCCGCGAAAAATATCTCAAGCGCAAAGGTGACGAATACATGTTGACGGAACATGGACGCATGGAGGGCGGCAGATTGTTCATGCAAGAATTTTCAGGGCTTACGAATCAAGCGCACGGCGAATGCAACAATCCGAATTGCGCCTGCAAAACACAAGGACCTGCCGCGTGTGCGTCACGCACGCACGTTCACGCGGACAAGTGAGACGTGGAACGCAAAGAGAAATGGTGATAGAAACTGTGCTGCCGCTGGAATTGAAACTCGAACGCCGCCGCATCCATGTGCAAGGAATCGTGCAAGGCGTCGGCTTTCGCCCGTTTGTGTTTCATCTCGCCGAACGTTTCGGCATCAGCGGCTGGGTGTTGAACAACGCGGCCGGTGTCATTATCGAAGCCGAGGGCAATGCGGACGCGCTCGATAATTTTGAAAACACGCTGCGGAACGACGCGCCGCCGCTCGCGCACGTCGCACACATTTCGAGCGAATGGCTGCCCGCGTTGGGCGAGCGCACGTTTCGCATTGTGCCGAGCACCAACAATGAACAAAAGCGCGCGTGGATTTCCCCCGACGCGTCCGTTTGCGACGACTGCTTGCGCGAACTGTTTGACCCCAACAATCGGCGCTATCGGTATCCGTTCATCAATTGCACAAGCTGTGGTCCGCGTTTTACGATTGTTCAAGATGTACCGTATGACCGTCTCTACACCACGATGGCGGAATTTCCAATGTGCGCGGACTGTCAGCGCGAGTACGACGACCCGCGTGACCGCCGCTTTCATGCACAGCCGAACGCGTGCGCCAGGTGTGGACCGCAGGTTCGACTTGAGACGAATGACGAAAGACGAAAGACAACCGACACACCAATCGAACAAGTCGCGGAACTATTCTTTGAAGGAAAAATTGTTGCCGTCAAGGGACTGGGCGGGTATCACCTTGCGTGCGATGCGATGAATGACGAGGCAGTCGCAAAACTGCGCGCGCGCAAACGCCGTAACGAAAAACCGTTTGCGTTGATGGTGCGCGATTTGGAAACTGCGCGCGCGTTGTGTGAAATCAATCAGGCAGAAGAAAAATTATTGACCTCGCGTCGTCGTCCCATCGTCCTCTTGCGCGCGCACAAAACATCACGCGTCTCTCCACACGTTGCGCCCAAACAAAACACGCTCGGCATCATGCTCCCGTACACGCCGCTCCATCATCTCCTTTTGGAAAAGTCTCCGCCCGCATTGGTGATGACGAGCGGAAACGTGAGCGACGAACCCATCGCGTTTCGCGATGACGAGGCGCGCGAACGTTTATCGGACATTGCGGACGCGTTTCTTACGCACAATCGCGTCATCCACATGCGCTGCGATGATTCGGTGACGCGCGTGGTGAATGTAGGCGCGTTGCATGAAATGCCGCTGCGTCGTTCGCGCGGCGCTGTGCCCGAACCGCTGCGCGCGCCGCAAAGATTGCACACGCCGATTCTCGCCGTCGGCGCGCATCTGAAAAATACCTTTTGCCTGGCAAAAGACGATTACGCGTTTGTCAGTCACCACATCGGCGATTTGGAAAATTACGAAACACTGCTATCGTTCACACACGGCATCGAACATTTCAAAAAATTATTTGACCTCGAACCGCGCATCATCGCCTACGACCTGCACCCCGAATACCTTTCGACAAAATACGCGCTCGAACAATGTGCCATGCGCCATTTGCAATTTGCGATGCCTGTTCAGCATCATCACGCGCACATTGCAAGCGTGATGGGCGAACACGGCATCACCGAACGCGTGATTGGTGTTGCGTTCGACGGAACCGGTTACGGCACGGACGGCACGCTTTGGGGCGGCGAATTTCTAATCGCCGATCTGAAATCGTTCGAGCGCGCGGCGCACCTCGATACGATTCCGCTCATCGGCGGCGAGCAAGCAATTCACGAGGTATGGCGGCTGGCGGCGGCGTGGCTCGATAAAATTTATGGCGATGATTTTTTGGATTTGGAAATTGATTTTGTGAAACGTTTGGAGCGCGCGAAATGGCGTGTGATGAAACAGATGCTCGCCAACAATGTAAACACACCGCGCACATCGGCGATGGGGCGTTTGTTCGACGCGGTGGCGGCATTAATTGGCGTGCGCGATATTGCAACGTACGAAGCGCAGGCGGCGATTGAATTGGAAATGCTCGCCGATGAAAATTGCGTCCAAGAATATCCCTTTGAAATTTCAAACGCGCGCCCGCGCCTTTTGAAAATGGACGCGACATGCCGCGCCATCGTACACGATTTGCAGAACGGCATTTCACAAAACAGCATCGCCGCGAAATTTCACAATACCATTGCATCATGCATCGCGCGCACGTGCGAATTGCTGCGCGCGGAAACCGAACTCGAACGCGTTGTTCTCGGCGGCGGTGTGTTTCAAAACACGCGGTTGCTGCAGCAAACGGGTCGGGCATTGCGCGCGAAAAATTTTCAAACGTACGTGCCGACAAAACTACCGCCGAACGACGGCGGCATTTCGTTTGGTCAAGCCCTCGTCGCCAACGCGCAGCGGCTTGCCGCCGACTGATTACGCAACACGGAGTCAAAACATGTGTCTCGGAATTCCCGGTAAAATTGTCGAAATCGTGGACGCGGAAAAATTCATCGCCAAAGCCGATGTGTCAGGCGTCAAACGAAATATCAATGTGGGCTTGCTCAAACCGGACGAAGCGCGCGTGGGCGAATGGGTGTTGATTCACGTCGGGTTCGCGTTGAGTCGCATTGACGAACAAGAAGCGCAAGAGACGTTTGCGTTTCTCAAAGGCATGGGGCAGCAGTTGGATGATGAAATACGGGCAATGGAAGAAAGTGCGCGGTTGAGGTCGTTTGAGACATAGGGCGTGAAACGTCAAACGGGAAACGTCAAACGGGAAACGTCAAACGGGAAACGGGAAACGTACACTATGGTGAGTACCCTATCCGATTTTCGCGAATTGGTTGTAGCGCAATTTCATGACAGCATCGAGACGCCGCCGCGTTTTTTTCAAGACAACGCAGACTTGATTGCTCGATGCAGTTTTGAAATGGCGCGCCGCTTTCAACGCGGGGGGCGCTTGCTCGTGTTTGGCAGTGGCGCATCAACGACGGACGCACAGCACGTTGCGGTGGAATTTGTGCATCCCGTCATCGTCGGCAAACGCGCGCTGCCTTCGATGGCGCTGACGAACGACATTGGTTCGGTGTTGGGGCTGATGCAGAGTGCGGGCGCGGACGAAATTTTTGCAAGGCAATTGCAGCTCCTTGGCATGCGCGACGACATTGCGATGGGTTTGACAACCGATGGCGGCGACGAAAAGGTGTTGCGCGCACTGGATATTGCGCGTGAAATGGAAATGTTGACGATTGGAATGTGCGGCGACGCGGCGGACAACTCGCGTCATGCTCGCAGTATGTTTGAGACGTCATTGGATTTTTGTTTCCGCGTTCCATCGAACAATCCGTACGTGATTCAAGAGGTGCAAGAAACGACGTACCACATTTTGTGGGAAACGGTGCATGTGTTTTTTGAACAGCAAGTCGCAAATGGCAGATAGCGAATTGCGGATTGCGTAGGGTGGAATCATGGAAAATTTTATTCCTTTGAGACCGAAAAAGATTTTTTCCGAACCGCATTTTTCTTGTCCGACCTGCAAGGACGAAGGACTGCCCGCGCGCGTGTTGGAAATTGACGCGGCGACAAACATGGCGCGCGCACAGCTGAACGACGGCGAAGCGGAAATCGCGCTCGACTTGCTCGACGATGTGCGCGTCGGCGATATTGTGTTGGTGCATCTTGATATCGCGATTGCGAAATTGAATCCGCGCGATATTGTAGAGCTGTGAGAGAGATTTCTCGCTCCGATTCGACTATCGCTCATCGGAACCGTTCGAAACGACGACGCTCCAATCTCCAATTCCCATGTCTGATTTTTCAAAACGTTTTTATCCGTTTTTGCATGAACAAGAATCCGTCTCGCTTGCCCAAGTTCTGGCGGATGTGAAAACGTCAACCTTGAAAAAATGCGCGGACGTGGTGGAATTGCGCGCGCGCGTCGTGGAACAATACGCGGATGAAATCGTGCGCTGCGCGCAAGTCATGGCGCGCGCGTTTGTGGCGGGCAAGAAATT
Organism: uncultured Chloroflexota bacterium; assembly: GCA_937870825.1. Classification (GTDB taxonomy): domain Bacteria; phylum Chloroflexota; class Anaerolineae; order UBA4142; family SHND01; genus SHND01. The sequence goes on from CALMZO010000226.1 coordinate 10,942, forward strand.
GTTGGCATTCGGCAACGGCGGCAGCGCGACGGACGCACAAGATATCGCAGTGGATTGTACGTTGCGCGGATTGCCCGCGCTTTCGCTCACGAATGATATTGGCGTTGTGACCGCCGTGGGCAATGATGTGGGTTTTGAAAATGTGTTTTTGCGTCAGGTCATCGCGTTCGGCAGCGCGGGCGATATTGCCTTTGGGATTTCGACGAGCGGCAATTCGCGCAATGTCGAAATGGCGTTCGAGCAAGCGCACAAAATGGGACTCGCCACGATTGGGCTCGCGGGCTATGACGGCGGCAAGACGGGCGAACTGTATCGCGCGGGCACTGTAGATTTTTGTTTTACCGCGCCTTCGACCTACGTGCCGCGCATTCAAGAAGCGCACGCGACGATTTATCACACGTTGATTGAATTGACGTTGCAAATGACGGAGGACGGACGACAAAAGTCCAAAGAGTTCCATTCGTCTGCCGTCTATCGTCCTCGGTCGGAGTTTGTAAAATGAAATTTGTTGACGAATATCGCGACGCAGACCTTGCGAAAAAATTGTCGGAAGAAATCGCGCGGGTGAGTCAAGGACGCCCGCTGAAAATTATGGAAGTGTGCGGCGGACACACGCATACGATTTACAAGTACGGCATCGAAGATGTTTTGCCGCCGAACATTGATTTGATTCACGGACCCGGCTGCCCCGTTTGTGTGATTCCGATGGGGCGCATTGACGACGCGCACGCGATTGCGCGCGAACCCGATGTGATTTTTACCACGTTCGGCGACATGATGCGCGTACCCGGTTCGCGCGGCGCTCTGCTGGATGCCAAAGCAGAAGGCGCGGACGTGCGCTTTGTGTATTCGCCGCTCGACGCGTTGAAACTCGCGAAACTGAATCCTGACAAACGTGTGGTGTTTTTCGCGATTGGTTTCGAGACGACCGCGCCTTCGACGGCGTTGACGCTGCTGCGCGCGCAAGCCGAAGACGTAAAAAATTTTTCCGTCTTTTGCAATCACGTCAACATTCTGCCCGCCATCAAAGCGCTGCTCGATTCGCCCGATTTGCGGCTCGACGGGTTCGTCGGACCCGGACACGTCAGCACGATTATTGGGTGCGAGCCGTACCGTTTTATTCCCGAAAAATACGGCAAGCCCGTCGTGATGAGCGGCTTTGAACCGCTCGACGTCATTCAAGCCATCTATATGCTCGTCAAGCAAATCGCCCAAGAACGCCGCCAAGTGGAAAATCAGTATTCGCGTGTGGTGCGTTGGGAAGGCAACCTCAAAGCGTTGGAAATCCTCGCGCGCGTGTTTGAACTGCGCCCCTTTTTTGAATGGCGCGGTTTGGGTTTCATCAATCACAGCGCAATGAAATTGCGCGGCGAGTTCGCGGCGTGGGATGCAGAATTGTTGTTCGATGTGCCCGGCTTGCGCGTCGCCGACCCCAAAGCGTGTCAATGCGGCGAAGTGTTGAAAGGCGTTATCAAACCGTGGGAGTGCAAAGTATTTGGCACCGCGTGTACGCCCGAAACGCCGATTGGAACGTGCATGGTTTCAAGCGAAGGCGCGTGCGCGGCATATTATAACTATGGACGCTTTTCCATCGCGTCGCAGCGACGCGCGCTCGTCGCGGAACAAGCGCCGGAAATGCGCGTCCATTGAAACGGGGAAGAAAAAATGTCTCTTTTGAAAACCTTTGAACGTCTCGACCGCCAAATTGTCCACACGATGGCAAAATACGGCATCACGCTGCTGCGCCTCACGCTCGCGCTGGTCTTTGTTTGGTTCGGCGCGCTCAAAGTGATTGGCGCAAGTCCCGTCACCGATTTGGTTGCCAGCACTCTGCCGTTTCTCTCTCCACAAATCAGCGTGCCGTTGATTGGCGTGGTCGAAGTTGTGATTGGCCTCGGACTTGCCACGCGCATCGCGCTGCGGCTTGTGCTGTTGTTGTTTTTTCTGCAAATGGCGGGAACGTTTCTCGTATTTGTGCTGCAGCCGAATCAATCCTTTCAAAATGGAAACCCGCTTCTCTTGACCGTGACGGGCGAATTTGTTTTGAAAAATTTTGTCTTGCTCACCGCAGGATTCGTCATCGGCTCGACGGTGCGCCGCCCCACCGAACGGCTGCCCGAAAGTACGCATCAAGACCCTGCGCGTAAAGCGGCAGAACCAAAATGAGCACACGCTTTTCGACGGACGCTGTGCTCGCGCAATTTGAAAAAATCGAATTGGTGCAGCAGCAGCGCGCGCGCTTGCAAGACACACAGATTACGCTCTCACATGGCAGCGGCGGCAAAGCGACGCACAATTTGATTCAAGCCTTGTTCGCCGACGCGTTCGCCAATCCGCTGCTTGATCAACTCGATGATGGCGCGGTGTTTGACGTGAACGGCGCGCGGCTCGCATTCACTACCGATTCGTACGTCGTCAACCCGATTTTTTTCGCGGGCGGCGACATCGGCGAACTCGCAGTGAACGGCACGGTGAACGATTTGGCAATGTGCGGCGCGACACCGCTTTTTCTTTCGGCAGGATTCATTCTCGAAGAAGGATTTTCGATGGACGATTTGGCGCGCATCGTACGTTCGATGGCGCGCGCGGCGGAACGCGCGGGTGTAAAAATTGTGACGGGTGATACCAAAGTCGTCCATCGCAACAAGGCGGACAAAATTTTTATCAACACGGCGGGCGTTGGCGTCATCACGCGCGACGTGAGCCTTTCCGCGTCGAACGCGCGCGCGGGCGACAAAATTATTTTGAGCGGCAGCATCGGCGACCACGGCGTCACAATTCTCGCGGCGCGCGGCGAACTCGAACTCGAAGGCGATTTCTCCAGTGATACCGCGCCGTTGAATGATTTGGTGGAAACGATGTTGAATGTGACGACCGAGATTCGCTGCTTGAAAGACCCGACGCGCGGCGGCGTGGCGACATCCTTGAATGAGATTGCCAAAGCGGCGGGCGTGACAATGGCGATTGACGAGCGCGCGATTCCCGTGCGCGCAGAGGTACGCGGCGCATGTGAAATTTTGGGCATTGACCCGTTGTATATTGCGAACGAAGGAAAATTACTCGCGGTTGTGCCGTCGAATTGCGCGGATGAAATTGTGAACGCGATGCGCGCGCATCCGTTGGGACGCGATGCCCGCGTGATTGGTCAGGTATGGGCGGAACCGAAAGGACTTGTTTTTTTGCAAACGCAGATTGGCGGCAATCGCGTGGTGGACATGTTGGTGGGCGACCCACTGCCGAGAATTTGTTGATGAACGATGAGCGACGAATGCCCGACGACGAAAAACTCGCGCATTGGAACATTTTCGCGCTTGACGTGTACAGGTTAGCGGAAGTGGGGGCGTCTCGGACAGAAACGTGAGGGGCGTATGGGAACATTCGGCACTGCCGTACGCAGCGCGCGGCAGCGCGCGGGATTGTCACAAGGCGAACTCGCCGCGCGGCTTGGGGTAAGTCAAGGTACCATCTCGTTTTGGGAACGCGACATCGAACTTCCAACGCTCGACCATCTGCTCAAACTGCTTGTGCAATTTCCCGAACTCCTTGACGCAGTCCGCACGCACAATCACGAAATGCTGATACAGCTGCGGCGGATCGAACGTATTGTCTTTAACGGGCAGTGCGCGTGCCGGGACTGCAACTGTGCCGCGCATTCCGAAATGCGCGCACCCTGACAACGGCACAATGTGTGCTGTCACGACCCGCAACAAACTCCACGTCTCTGCTATTTCCTCTGCACGCGGCGAAAGCGCCGGAATTTTTGCGCCCGGCGCTTGCATTTGTTCGCGTCGCGCGTTCCCCAATCGGCAATCCAATGATTTGTAGGTGAACACCCCATTCAAATTGCGATAAAATTGTGCAAGAATATCAGACCTTGAGGAGCGAAAAGTGAAATGAAAATTGCAGTGTCGGGTAAAGGCGGTTCAGGCAAAACAACGCTCACAGGAATGCTTGCGCGCATTATGGCGCGAAGCGGACATCGCGTATTGGCGATTGATGCCGACCCGAATCCCAATATGGCAATGGCGATGGGCGTCCCGCGCGAGCGCGCCGAAACCTTGAGTGTGATTCCCCGCGACATGGCGCATTGGGAAGAAGATGACAACGGACAGCCGTTTGTGAAATTGCAAAAACCACTCGCGCAAATTGCCGCCGAGTACGGCGTCACTGCGCCCGATGGAATTCGCCTGCTCGTCACCGGACAAATCACCGAAGCCGGGGCGGGGTGCATGTGTCAGCCGCACACGATTGCGCGCGGGTTGATGGCGAACGTTGGCGATTGGGCAGACTTTATCTTGACGGACATGGAAGCGGGGTTGGAGCATTTGAGCCGCGGCACAACCGAACACGCCGATGTGATGCTTGTCGTCGTCGAACCGTACTATCGTTCGCTCGACACCGGCGCACGCGCGGCGGGTTTAGCACGGGCGTTAGGGATTCCAAATATCTTTTTTGTCGCCAACAAGCTGCGCACCGAGACCGAACGCCAAGCCGTTAAAGAACTCGCCGATAAAAAAGGGATTGAACTGATTGCCCTCATCCCGCATGACGAAGGTTTTCCCGAAGCCGACCGTCTCGGACTTGCGCCGCTCGATTTTGCCCCCGATTCTCCCGCCGTTCAAGAAATCGCGCGGCTCGCGCAAAAGTTGGAAGCGCGCGCAGCGTAACAAGAAAGGGGCAAGTTGAATCACAACAGATTCATTTGTTCCTTTTTGTTCGTTCTTGTTATTAGTAATCTAATTTCCGCAATCGCATTTCTGCAATCGCATACAAGGAGCCCGCGATGAAGATAGGTGTATCCGGCAAAGGCGGCGTCGGTAAAACAACCACCTCTGCAACACTCGCACGCATTTTCGCCGCGCGCGGGTATGATGTTTTGGCGATTGATGGGGACCCCAACCCCAACATGGCGTTATCGCTCGGCTTTTCGCCCGATGTCGCAAACGCGATGCAGCCAATGCCGCGCCGCGCCTTTGCCAAGGACGCCGAAAAAACATTTTCGGCAGACGAAATTCTCGGAACGTATAGCGTACAAGGTCCACAAAATATCGCGCTTGTGCTGGGCGCGAAAATCGAACACGCGGCGAGTGGCTGAACCTGAGGAAATCATGCCACCGTGCGTGGCTTGATTGCCGAGCTGGTCAGCTCGCGCCACCAGATTACAGTGACAGATATGGAAGCCGGTCTCGAACACCTTTCGCGTTCGGGCGGCACGCTGCGGCATGTGGACCAATTGTTCATCATTACCGAAATGGACCGCAAGGCGTCCGAAACCGCGCGCCGTACATTCCACCTCGCGCAAGAGCTCGGCGTTGCGCGTGTCGCACTCATCGGAAATAAATTGCGCGACGCGAACGACCACAACGATTTGGAAAAATTTGCCGCCGGGCTCGGCATCGAAATTGCCGCCGCGATTGCTTTCGACGAAGATGCCCATCAAGCCGACCGGCGCGGCATTGCGCTGTACGATTACGCGCCCCATTCGACGACTGTGCGTGCGCTCGAGCAGGTGGTCTCCAAACTCGAACACGAGTTTGAGCTCGTGCCGGCTCATCAACCGATAACTTCCGTTGCCGCGCCTGCGTTGTCTCTAGCGGCGGACGGGTCAAGCATTCTCGAAGGTTTGACGCCCAAAGAAATCAAAAAACGCTTCCCGGAGTGCGACTGAACCTCGTTCGCCCCGCGTTCGGGTTCGAGAAACCGAACGCTGCCTTTGCCGGGAAAATGACGCGTATCGTGCGCGTCCGGTCCGGGTCTGAGAGGATGTGCCCCATTCCGCGTCGGGGCAAATATGTGATGCGCTGATTCAACGACTACGCCAGCTTCATTCCAATGGAGGAGAGAAGATGAAACGCATATTTGTTCCGTTTGCGTTGTTGGCATTCGTACTTGTCATTGCTGCCTGTGCTCCTGCGGCACAACCCACTGTTGTTCTCCCGACCGCCGCACCAACGTCCGCGCCACCAACTGCAATCCCTGCCACTGCCACCATTGCCGCTACTGCACCGCCGCCTGTTTTGCCGACCACCGCGCCAACTCCGGGCGCCCAACCCACTTCCGCTCCTTCCGGTCAAATCAAACGCGGCGGCACGATTGTTGTCGGCGTGACCACTGACCCCGGCAATTTCAATACCGGAATTACCACTGCCGGCGGAACGCATGCGGTTGCAGACAATCTTTACAACGGGCTCTTGCAATTTGACGAACAACTGAATCCGCAGCCGTCACTCGCGCAAAGTTGGGACATTTCTCCCGACGGGAAAACGTACACGTTTCATCTGGAAAAAGGCGTGACGTGGCACGACGGCAAGCCCTTTACCTCCGCCGATGTCAAATTCACATTCGAAAACATACTGCTAAAATTCCATTCGCGCACGAAAGCGGGTTTGGAAAATGTTCTCGAAGCGATTGAAACGCCCGATGACAGTACGGTCGTTTTCAAATTCAAAAATCCGTACGCCCCGCTCTTGCGCCGCCTGGATGTGGTCGAAGCATCCATTCTCCCCAAACATCTGTACGAAAATGAAGCCGACATCACCAAAGCCGCCGCGAATCTCAATCCTGTCGGTACGGGTCCGTTCAAATTCAAAGAGTACGTCAAAGGCGACCACGTCGCGTTCGTCCGCAATGAAAATTACTGGAAAAAAGATTTGCCGTATGTGGACCGGGTGATTTTCAAAATCATTCCCGACGCGGCGGCGCTCGATGCCGCGTTGGAAGCAGGCGAAGTAGATTACGCGGGCGGCGTGAACAGTGCAGACATTGCGCGGCTAAAGGCGAATCCCGATGTGGTGCTGCGGCAAGCGCCCGGCGGTCCCGGCGGCTCGTTCTGTATTGATATGTTGATTTTCAACATGCGGAAATCGCCGTTCGACAAAAAACAAGTGCGCGAAGCCTTCGCGTACGGGATCAATCGCCAGCAAATTTTGGAACAGGTGATTTTCAATCAAGGACACGTGGCGACAGGTCCCATTTCCAGCACGATGGCGTGGGCATACAACCCCAACGTGCTGCCGCGCGCGTATGACACGAAAAAGGCAGCCGAACTGCTTGATGCGGCGGGTTACAAAGCGGGTGCTGATGGTAAGCGGCTCCGCGTCGCATTCGTTCACGCGACCGGTTTTGCCAAGCGCGGCGAAGTGATTCGTGAGAACATGGGCCAGGTTGGTGTTGAGGTGGAGCTCATTCCGCTTGAAGTGAATGCGGCGAATGAACGCGTGTTTATCAAGAACGATTTCGACCTCGGTATCGGCTCGTACTGCAACGGACCCGACCCCGAAATCGGTGTAACACGCGCGTATGTTTCTTCGAACATCAAACCGATTCCGTTTTCGAACGGCGCGGCGTACAGCAATCCAAAAATTGACGAACTCTTTTTGAAAGCGGCAAGCACAGTGGAGACCTTTCTAAACGATTTCATTGTGCGCGACTCCCAAGAGCTTGTTTAATGCTGCACTAGTTGCTGTGTGGTGTTGGATTCGACGCTTTAGCGCGAGCGACTCGCAATTGCCATCAACCGCCTGAATCTAAATTCCATCTCTCACAAACCAAAGTGGGATTCGCTCCAAGACATGCCGGCGGAAAACAAATCTGCAAAACACATCTCGCCGTCATTTCGTATCTCGGCATCTCATGTCTGAAACGGTCCTTTCTGTAAAAATTTTTTCCACGCCGCCCGTGAACGAGCGCGCCGTTTTGCGCGTCCCGCGTTGGTGGCGCCGTTTTGCGCGTCAGCCCACGGGCATTCTCGGCTTGACGCTCACGCTCATCGTCGTTGCCGTTGCCCTGTGCGCGGCATGGCTTGCGCCCGGCGACCCTTTCAGAAATGTTGGGAACGCCCTGCAAGCGCCAACCGCAAAGCATTGGTTTGGAACGGATGATTTGGGACGGGATGTGTTCGCGCAGCTTGTTCATGGCGCGCGCATCTCGCTGTTCGTCGGACTCGCCGTCGCGCTGCTTTCGACGGGCATCGGCATTCTCATCGGCAGCTTATCGGGTTTTTTTGGGGGATGGGTGGATGATGGATTGATGCGGTTCACCGAGATGGTGCAGGTGCTGCCGCGTTTTTTTCTCGCGATCCTTGTCGCGGCGTTCTTTGGCGGTAACACGTTCAACATCGTCGTGTTGCTGGGCGTCACCTTTTGGACTTCGACTGCGCGCATTCTGCGCGCGCAGATATTTTCATTGCGTGAACGTGAATTTGTGATTGCGGCGCGCGCCATCGGCGTGCCAGACTTGAACATTCTGGCGCGTCATGTTTTGCCCAATGCGCTGCCGCCCATTTTGGTTAACGCAACCTTGCAAATCGGCGCCGCGATTCTCGTCGAAGCGGGATTGAGTTTTCTCGGCTTGGGGGACCGCAGCAATGTGAGCTGGGGATACATGCTGAATAATGCGCAGGGGTTTTTGCGCGCGGCATGGTGGATGTCAGTCTTTCCCGGCCTCGCAATCTTGGTTACACTGGTCGCGGTCAATTTGCTCGGAGATGGTTTGAACGACGCGTTGAATCCCCGGCTGGCAGCGCATGGAGGGCAGAACGATTGATGCAACATGCTCACGACACCGCGACTTGGGGCAACAATTCGCCCAATGCGGTAACCAACGCGTCCACATCGTCGCGTGTGTTATAGCCCTGAATTGAAACGCGAACCCACTGCCGATTCTTGCCCGCGAGATGGACAACAATCGGCACTTCGATGTTGTATTCCTGATACAGTCGCTGCTTTAACAATTCAGGATTGCAGTCCGGCAGTGGCAGCGAGACCATCTGCGAATACCACTCTGACGAGTCCGGACTTGGCGGCTCCAACCCGGTCAGTTCCGTAATTGCAGCCCTCGCATGGCGCGCGAATTCATGGCACTGTGCCCGAACCTGCTCCCAATTGTTTTCGCGCATGAATTCAATGGCGGCGGGAACCGAAAGAAATGCGGCAATGTCGCGCGTGCCTTGCCACTCTTGTTCCTGGACGAATTTCGAATGGCCCGGTTTCTTTGGTCGCCAGCCCCAACTCACCACCAATGGCTCGACGGCGGATTGCATCTCGCGCCGTACATAAAGAAACGCGCTGCCTTTGGCGCCCATCATCCACTTGTGCGCATTACTACTGTAGAAATCCGCGCCGAGCGCAGAAAGGTCGAGCGGAATTTGTCCAACCGCATGAGCGCCATCAATGATAGTGATGATGCCTGCCTCACGCGCGCGCCGACAAATTTCTTGTACGGGAAAAATAAGCGCGGTGGGTGAAGTGATGTGACTGAGAAAAATGACGCGTGTGCGCGGAGTGACTCCCGCCCAAAAAGTTTCTACAAATTCATTTTTGGTTGACAGAGGAACGGAAATCGGTTGTCGCTTGTAGACTGCGCCCGTCCTCTCGGCGATAAAGGTCCATGTGCGGTCGAGCGCGCCATATTCGTGGTCCGTAGAAAGAATTTCATCTCCGGGCGCAAAGGTAAGTGAGCGCGCGACAATGTTCAGTCCGACAGTTGCATTTGTGACATAGACAATGTCGTCCGCATTGCACTTGATGAACCCGGCGAGAGCGGTCCGCGCCGTGTGCATCAAATCGTCGAAACGACGTCCGAGAAATTCGACGGGCTGCGTTTCGAGTTCGCGCTGCCAGCGTTGGTATGCTTCAAACACAGGACGCGGACACGCGCCGAATGAGCCGTGATTGAGAAAAATGATGTCAGGGCGCAAGAGGAAAAGTTCGCCAAGTGTTGAATTCATCGCGGCGAACTGTAGCATGGCGCGGGATGAGCGGAGGGTGCTGACAAACGGCAATGTTATTGCAAATTGGAGTGCGGATGCGTCTCGTCTTTGAAATCGTCTTGGTCCGATTGGACGAGCGCTTTGAGGATATGATGGAACCAAATCTCGGCGCGCAAAAGTTCGCCTTCGGACAGCGCGGTGTGATTCGGCTCTACAAAAAAAACGGTGGGTGGCATGACCATCACCATTTCACGTTCCTGCAAAAGACGCGCAAGGGCAAAGCCATGCGCCCAAGTCAAGGGTGACTGGGCGCGATTTTGCACTTGGTACAACGTGACCAGTTTTGGTTCCGCGCCGGAGGGGATTAGTCCGCGCAATTTCTTTTTGAACTTGAGGGGGTAAATCAGCGCGCGGTGCGAAAAGCCGAAAATAATCCAATCTGCCCATTCCCATTCGGCAGAACGCGCGTCGCGCAGAGGGATAACTTGGACCGTCTGTGCCAAATGGAGCAGGGGTGCGAGCGTTAACGCAAGACTTGATACAGCTTGGTTGTTTTCGTCAACCAAAATGAGGATTCGCATGGGCGATAGGTGGGGCTCGCGGCGCGGGTTGCCCGAGCTTTATCAGTATCGCAAAAAAACCTTAATGTTGATATTAAGGTAGAGTCCAAATCCGGTCAACTCAATCCATTTTTCTGTTTGTATGCGTCAATCTGCTTTATCACGATTTCACGCTGTGCTAGCGCGCTGTTGACGGGTTGCGCGACCTGGCTCTCCCAACTGTCCAGGACCGCTTCAACTTGTGTCAGAAAACGGCGCGCGGGTTCGAGAACGTTTTGTGTAATTGGTTTTGCGAGCGTCGCTTCCAAATTGCGCGCGCTGTCCTGGCTGAACCAACCTTCGCGCAATGTGCGAAACAGTCCGTCGTCGAGCGCGTCTAACGCACTCGGCACGGCGACCATCAAGCCGATGATGCCGTTAATCCCCTGGCGAAAACCCTCTCCGCCGCCAAACGGAATTTTGCCGAGCAGGTTGTCGAAAAATCTGCGCGCCTGGTCAATGAAAGGGAGAATGGGCGACGTGGCTTGAGCGACCAACTCTTGCGCGTTTTTCAGCAGCGCGGCGACGTTTGCCCACGCATTCTCCGCGCTCGTCAATACGGCGCGAATGGACGCGAACGCGTTTTCAAAATTGTCCAACGCGTTTTCGGCGCTGACAATGCCCTCGCGCAAAAGAGTCACTCCCGCTTGCAGCGCGTCGAGCGAGGTTTTGTACGCGCCCAACGCCGCACCGACGACGGAATCAATTCCGATTTTGTCGAGCGTATCGTACAATCCGGTGAGCCCTTTGTAAATTTCGATTTGCAACTGCGCGGCGGCGAGTTGTTTTTGCGCCTCGTCATGTTTCGCGCGCAGCGCATCGAGTTGAAATTGCAGGTCCTGGAGCTGCTGCTCGGCTTCGCGTTTTGACCATGCGCTGGCTTCGATGCCTGTCACGGCAACCGCCCCGCCCGCCGCCAACACGCCCGCGCCCAATGCGGCAACCGCCTGCCGCCGTGTCAAGGTGATTTCATCTTGAGATTTTTCTGCCATATGTCTCGCCCTCCGCCTACTCTTACGCACAAACGTCGCCGCGCGTTTCGTGCGTGTGCCGCACGCGCGCAAGGTCGGCAACGCGTTTTCACTATGGCGTCATGAGTGCATGTTCGTTTACATCCGGGTCACGCTCTCGCAATGGTTGGATTGCGAATTTCATTGTTGCGATGCGTTGATGTTAAAATTCCGCCGTGCTGTTTCCCGAAAGTGAATTGATGGCGCAAGCGCGCCGCGCTTTGCGCGAAGGTCGTTTAGAAGACGCGCAAGGTATTCTCGTCAACGTCGTCGTTCAAGAACCTTCGAATGATGAGGCATGGCTTTTGCTCGCGGATACCGTCCAAGACCCGCAGCGCAAGATGGAATGTCTCGAACATGCGCGGCGCATTGATGCACGCAATCCTGCCACACAACGCGCCATTCAGCAATTGCAAAACGAAATTGCCCAAGCCGCGTTTGGCGCGCCCCCGGCCGAGTCAAAGGACCAAGCGCCGCCGGTCCGAATCGCGGACCGCGCAGAATTGGCAGGACCGCTGCTGGAATATGCCGCAACGATCGCGCAAGCGGTCATGATGTCGGTCGAGCCAAGCGCGACGCGTACGCTCGGGCTCGAACTGGTTCACCAAATCGAACAAGCCTTGCGCCACGATGAAATGCGCGCGCGGCGTTGGGCGCGTTCGGCAGGACGCGATGCGTTGGTGAAATACGAAAGAGCATTGACCACGCTGATAACCAACCTGCACCATAACGATGCGCAACTTGGGCTGCTGCGCGATCAGCGGCAACGCGCGTTAGAGTTGATGAAGTGAAAAGTTTGCGCCATTAGGCGCGAACTTTTGTTATTTATCGAACGCTTTGAAATACACCACCTTGCCGTCGCCGACGTCATAGTAATCTTGAAAATGCGCGACGAGTTCGTAACCGCGTCGTTCGTAAAACGCGCGCGTCGGTGCGTACTGCGGCTTGTCCGACGTTTCAATGTACAGCTGACGCGCGTTCCGCCGGCGCAAATCCGCTTCGACAAAATTCAACAACGCGCTGCCGATTTTTTTGTCCTGAAAATTTTTGTCCACGACAATCCAATACAAATCGTACGTTCCTACCGCGAGCGATGCGGGTCCGTACACGGCGAAACCGCGCGGCGGCGCGTTTTCGTGTTCACGCTCCACAATCCACGCGTACTCGTCCGATTCAGGGTGCGCCTGCCAGTCCTCAAACATTTCGCGCACGATTTCAATTTCGTCGGAATGAAAAAAGCCCGTCGCCCTTGTGAGAGCGACGAGCGTTTCGATTTCATCAACGCGCGGTTTGTCTATCACAACATTTCCTTGCGTTCCCCCGAGTTCCCTTCCGAGTAAGAATCAAGGGAACTCGAGGAACTCATCACGCCGCTACGCGTTCCAATTGTGGCGTCGGTTTCTTGTCGGCTTTGAACGCGCTGACAGGAATCGCGCGCACACCATCCGCGCCCGCACTGCGCGCCTTCAAACGCAGCGAAATAATACGCGGACGCGGTTCCTTCAAGCGATAGCGATGCGCGGCGAGACGCACAATTTCATCCGCCAACATCGCATAACTCATCCCCGCCACACGCGCCGCGCGCGCAATCCCCGCGTCTGGCGACAGGTCCGCGTTCGGATTCACTTCCAACACATAGGGCGTTCCATTCATCACGCGCAAATCCACGCGCCCGTAATCGCGCACACCCATCGCGCGATACGCATCCACCGCGACTTGGACGATTTTTTCTTTGAGCGAGTCGCTGACCTTGGCGGGCGAAATGACCTGGGTGTATTTGTAATCGTCCGAATCTTCCACCCACTTGCCTTTGAACGTCACGATGCGCGCTTTCGGGTCCGGAATCTGCGAGAAATTAATTTCCGAGAGCGGCAGCACGCGCGGATTTTCATTGCCCAACACCGTCACGTTAAATTCGCGTCCCTCGATGAATTGTTCGACGAGCGCGGGCTGGCGATACGTGTCCCAAATAAAACGCAATTGCTGGCGCAGCTCGCGTTCATTCTCGACGACCGAGTCGAGCGTGATGCCGAGCGAGGCGTCTTCCGCGACTGGTTTGACAAAGAGGGGGAAATCGAGTTGGCGGCGGACGGTGGGCGGACCAATCACCTGAAACGGGGCGGTGGGGATGTTGTGTGCTTTGAGAATTTCTTTGGCGCGTCCCTTGTTCAAACACGTTGCGAGAGTGAGGCGATTGGAACCTGTGTAACGAAAATGCAAATACTCGTACACGGAAATCACGTACGGTTCCAGATAGGTTTTGTCGCGAATGCTTTCACACAGATTGAAAATCAACCATTCGTTCGGGTCGAATTCGCGCAGGGGTTCCCACAATTCGTGACGAATGGGAACGGAAACGACTTGATGTCCGAACGAGCGCAGCGAATTGGCAACCGCGTCTTCGACGATTTTTGTTTCTTGTTCGGCGAGTAAATCTTCCGGTTGTCCTTTGTCCAAGAGGTCGACGACGTTATAGACGACGAGTACTTTCAATGGAAATGCCTCACTCTCATTTGCGCGTCAGTGGGATGACGCACAAGAAATCGTACTTGGATGGTTGTTGGCGTTGTGTGCGACAAAAACATTTCGCGCACAAAATTTTTTTTCGGACACAAGATTTTTTTGTGACCACACAGCGTATCGAAAAAATTCTGGCGCACGATGGAAATGTTTTGAACCGTAAAATTTTTTCTCGAATAGCTCGCGCGCAACATGCATTATGTGTCAATCATTATAACGTATTGCTTACGAATCGTATCCTTAAAATTTTTTCACAAAAAATTTTTTTGTGAGACGTGTAGAGCGAAAATGAGCGCGCAATTTTCTTAAGGTGAGCGCGAGAATTATTTTGTGCGCGTAATTTTTTGTCGTACCCCATTGGAGTCAACGCTTCCGCGAGTACACGGACAGGGCGCGAAACCTGTTCAAGCATCGAGTCCGAAATGCAAGTGAGTATCCATCAATTCTGCACGGCGCGATTTTCTTGCCGTTGCGCGATAGAGACCCAAAGCGTTTTATCGCGAACTTGCGGTTTGCACCGATGCTCCGAAAACGCTTTAGGACGTAAAGGGCGCGCAATTTCATAACAGGGCGTATCCAATGGTATAATCGCAACGTCTTTACATTGTGCAAGTCGTTCGGCGCGGCACATCTGTCCCCGCGTCGTTTTTTTTGGCGGATTGGTCAAACGGCAAAAGCAAATGTGCTGTGAGGCTATCCGCAGGAGTTGATACGCTGTGATTTTCTGGTTATTGGGGGCTCTGCAAAGTGGAAATCCGCTCTTTGCGGTGACAGTTGTTATTGGTGCGCCCATCGCTTTGATTCTCGGGCTTGCGCTCCATGAATTTGCTCATGCGTTTGTGGCGTATCGGCTCGGTGACTTGACGCCGTTACGCGACGGGCGGCTGACGATTAATCCACTCGCCCATTTTGACGTGCTGGGAACAATTCTAATTTTGTTGGCGGGATTTGGTTATGGACGCCCTGTACTCGTGAATCCGTATAATTTTCGGATGGATCGTCGAACGGGCATGGCGTTGGTGGCGATTGCCGGACCTCTCACCAATGTTTTGATTGCGCTTGCGTTTGGAATTTCGCTACGCGTGTTGTATGGCGCAACGGGCGGAATTAGTTTCGCGCAACCATCGAGTATAGATTTCGTCAAAGGTATTTTTTCGATGATTGTTACCTTCAATTTGGGATTGGCAGTCTTTAATATGATTCCATTCCCGCCGTTGGATGGTTCCAAAGTGTTGCTTGCTCTTTTGCCGGGAGACCTTGCCTATCGTGTTGAGCAGTTTTACCTTCAAGCGCAACAGTACGGGATGTTGATCTTGTTTGCAATTCTCATGTTCGGGCAGCGTTTCGTTGGACCTATCATTAGTGGCCCGGCGGATGCGTTATATGTCGTGATTGTCGGACGCGCCGCAATTTTTTAGGATGGCTCACCCGCTCTATCGCGTGCGCCAATTTTTTGACGCGCTGCGCGCTGTGCCTTTGTCCAAACACGAAATGGAACGTGTGCGCTCGGTGTTGAATGCGAATGCGTTTGCTCTTTACCAATCTATGCCGCTTGGCGACCAACGTCACAGTTTGAAAATTTTTGACGCGCTCTGCGCGCAAGGTTACACCGCGCCCGCAATCCTGCAAGCCGCGCTGCTGCATGATGTTGCGAAACGAAAGGTTGGACTGGTACATCGGACGGGAGTGATTTTGTTGAATCGTTTTGCGCCGAACGCGTTGCCGCGCATGGCGAGCACAAACGAACGCAGCTGGCGGTATCCCCTTTATGTTTCGCTGCATCATCCGGAAATTGGCGCAGAGCTCGCACAACGCGCGGGTGTTACGGAACCTGCGCTCACGTTGATTCGCGTACATCAAAAAAAAGAATGCGCGTTTGAAGGAATGGATGCGGCACAACTCGACGAATGGCATCGCGCGTTGAAATTGTTGGACGATGTGAATTGAGTACACGGAAAATTTTTTCGCGGATTTTTTTTGTCGGCGCGTTGTGCGTGGCGTTTTTTGCAGCGGCGTGTCAACCCAGTCCCACGGCGACGCCGACCGCCGCGCTGATTCAAGAAACGAATACGCCCGCGCCGACGGCAACGCCCGAACCGACGGAAAGTTTGACGCCGACGATTTCGCCGCCAACGGATACGCCTCTGCCGACAGCGACCCCACTGCCACCCGTTGCCACGACACGCATTATTGTGAATGTGCGCGCGGGACCCGGAGCCGGTTTTCCCTTGATTGGGAAATTGCCGCGCGGTGTGTCCAAAGAAATTTCGGGCAAGAGTCAGGACAGCCAGTGGTGGCAAATTGATTTCGAAAGCAAGCTCGGGTGGATTGCCGCCGACTTTACCGATGTGCGCGGCGGCACAAGTGGCGTGCCTGTGATTGCGGTGGCGCGACCACCAACATCAACGGCGTTGCCGACAGGTGGCGTGGTAGCGCGGTTGCAGCCGACCGCGACGCCGACGGCAGACATTCCTTTGCGCGAGGGACGGATTTATTTCGTCGTCAAACAGGACGATGCGAGTTATACGACAGCGTGGACGCGTCCGAATAAAAAGCAAGAAATTTTTTCGGATGTCACGCTCGGCACCGCGCCCGGCGATTTGAGCAGCGCGTTAAGCACGAATGCTTCGCCGCTCGATTGGTCTGACCAAGCGGGCAAGCTCGCGTATGTCGTCGGCGGTGACACGCAAAACAAGTTGCAAACGATTGACGAAAGTCAAAACGTGGTGGATGTGGCATCGCACGGCGCGATTGTCACACCGCGTTGGTACGGGGATGGGAACGCGTTGGCGTACATCGGCTACGACAACAATTTACAAAATCAAAAAATCTACATCGTCAACGCGGACGGCACACAGCGGCGCGAATGTTTTGGCGCGCGCAGTGGCGAAATGCTGCGCGGACTCGATGTTTCGCCCGTCACAAGTGAGATTGTATTCGTTTCAAATTATACCGGTGGTTTTGAATTGTGGGTGTTGGACGGCAATTGCAATGCGCCGACGCGTTTGACGCATTTTAACGCGGACACGACGGCGCCTGCGTTTTCGCCGGATGGAACACGGCTCGCGTTTGTTTCGAATCAGGCGGGCGCAAGCCAATTTGACATTTATACTATCCACGCGGACGGTTCCAATTTGCAACGCTTGATTGCGGGCTTTAGTCCGATTTTTTCGCCTGACGGCAACTGGCTCGCGTTTTCGCAAAACGGCGAAGTGTATATCATGGACATTACGGGCAATCGCATTCAAACCATCGCGCCGGGAACAAGACCTGCATGGGCGAGTGAGTGAAACAAAACAAAACATGAAACCACGTCTCACCATCATCGGACTCGGACGTCTCGGCACGTCCATCGGACTCGCGCTGAAAAAGACCAGCGCGGAGTTGGAAATTGTTGGACATGACAAAGACCGTCAAGCCATCGGCGCGGCACAAAAAGCGGGCGCGGTGGACAAGGGCGAATGGAACTTGTACAACGCGTGCGAAGGCGCGGGCTTGATTGTTTTGGCGATGCCGCTCGCAGGCGTGTTGGAAAATATCAATCTGCTGAAAGATGACGTCGCGCCGGGTGTAATTGTCACGGATACCGCGTCGGTGAAAATGCCTGTCCTCGAAGCAGCAAGGGTTTTCAAACCGGGCGTACATTTTATCGGCGGCAATCCGGTGTTTCGTCCCGCGTCCGACGGTACGATGCCGTCGGGCGAAGCGCAAACGCCGAGCGCGGACCTGTTTCAAAACGCGGTGTACTGTTTAACGCCTTCCGTCACAACCGAACCGGATGCTGTTCAAGTGTTGACCGGTTTCGTTTCCATGCTCGGCGCGAAACCCTTGTTCCTTGATGCGATGGAACATGATGGACTCGCGGCGGGCGCGCAGCATTTGGCGACGGTGATGGAAGCGACGCTGTTGAAAACCATCACGGCAAGCTCGGGCTGGCGCGAATTGAACAAATTTGCAGGCGCAGAGTTATATCAAGCAACGGAACTCGCGGGTGGCGAACCTGCCTCGACCGCGCAATTGTTGTTGACGCAGCGCGTACCGTTGCAAAGTTGGATTGATACGTACACACAAACATTGCGCGAATTGAAAGCGTTACTTGCCCAAGATGATGTGGCAGCATTGGAAAAGTGGTTGAGCGCGGCACAACAAGCGCGCGCCCTTTGGCTCAACAATCAGGTGGGCACAGCCGAGCCGACGACGGATTATTCCGAGCTTCGTTCCGGCGCGCTCCGCATGTTTATCGGCGGACTCGCAACTCGTTTTGGAGGAGAGAAAAAGAAATAGTTGGTTCGTCGGTGATGCATCATCACGCATTTCGTTTAGGTTAGGCGTCGTGCGAGATGATGTGTCATAGTCGGTTAGTCGGCTGGGCATTCCGCTCTCTGATTAACGGACCATCCGACCATCCGACCATCCGACTTGAATGACATCTCTATCTTTTGTGATTCCTGCATTTAATGAAGAACCGAACGTGGCAGAAGCATTGCGCCGGGCATCGGCGGTGATGCAAACGTTAAATCTGGATTATGAAATTATTCTCGTGAATGACGGCAGTCGAGACCGCACCGGCGAAATTGCCAAAAGTATGGTTGGAAAAATTCCCAACTTGCGCGTGGTGGAAAATAATCCGAATCGCGGTTACGGCGGCGCGCTGAAAGCGGGATTCTACGCGGCAAGCAAAGATTGGATTGCGTTCGGACCGAGCGACAATCAGTTTGATTTCCATCAACTGCGCGACTTGATGGCGCAGACGTCGGCGTACGATATTGTCACGGGCTATCGCGCGAATGATGCCGACCCGTTCATGCGCCGCGTCAATCGGTGGGGCTGGAATTGGCTCGTGCAAATTTTGTTCGGTTACATGACGCGTGACATTGACTGCGGTTTCAAAGTATTCCGCCGCGAAATTTTGCAGCACGTCACGCTCAATTCCGACGGCGCAATGGTGGACACCGAACTGCTCGCGGGCGCGCAAGCGCGCGGTTACAAAATTGTCGAAGTGCCGTTGAAACATTTGCCGCGTACGGCAGGTTCACCAACCGGCGCAAACGTCAAGGTTATCCTGCGCGCCTTCCGCGATTTGGTGCAGTTTCGTTCGCGGCTCTCGCAAGAGTTGGCGGACGAAAAAAAAAGGATTGAACCCGCAACGCAGCGCTAACGATGGCTTATCGTATCTTGATGATTGCGCCGACCTCCTTTTTTGGAGATTACGGCTGCCACGTTCGCATCCTCGAAGAGACCCTCGCCTTACAAAAGCTCGGACACACCGTTCGCATCGTCACCTATCCACGCGGACGCGATTTGCCCAACCTCGACATTGAACGCACGATGCCGATTCCGTGGCGCGTCAATTACGAAGTCGGTTCTTCGCGCCATAAATTGGGACTGGACATTTTTCTCACTACGCGCGTCTTGCGCGCGGCGCGGCGTTTCAAGCCCGACATTCTTCATGGCCATTTGCACGAAGGCGCGTTAATGGGTTGGCTCGCCGCGAAAATGTTTCGCAAGCCGCTCGTGTTTGATTTTCAAGGTTCGCTCACGGGCGAAATGGTGGACCATCGTTTTTTGAATCCGCGCGGATTTTTTTACAAACCGCTGCGCGCGCTCGAACAATGGATTGACCATCAACCGTCATACATTTTCACCAGCGCGGCGTATCAACGCGATTTGTTGGAGCAAGAATATCATGTTCCCTCACAAAACATTTTGCACATCCCCGACGCGGTGAATCCCGAATGGTTTCGTCCGTGGAGTGACCACGAACGCGCGGAATTTCGCGCGAAAAAATTCGACCTCAAAGTACGCAAATTGGGAATTGTCGCGGGGAGTCCGGTGGTGGTGTATTTGGGTCTGCTCGCGGATTATCAAGGTGTGGAACATTTGCTGCAGGCGGCGCAAAAAATTTTGCAGCGCGGCAGCGACGCGTATTTTGTCATCATGGGTTATCCGGGCGCAGAAAAATATATTGCGCGCGCTCACGAAATGGGCATTGCACAGCGCGTACTCTTTCCCGGACGTATTCCGTACGAGGAGATTGCCCAATGGCTCGCGGTGGGCAACATCGCGGTCGCGCCAAAATTGAGTCAGAGCGAAGGCAACGGAAAAATTTTGAATTACATGGCGAGTGGTTTGCCCGTCGTCGCCTTTGACAATCCTGTCGCGCGCGATTATTTGGACGACGATGGGGTGTACGCCAAGTCGGGCGATGTGGACGCGTTGGCGCGGGGCATTGAACCATTGCTGGCGAACCGTGATGTTGCCAAAGAGTTGGGGAAAAAATTGCGCGCGCGCGCCCTGGAAAAATTTTCGTGGGATGTGTCGGCGCGGAAAATTGAAGCCGCGTATGATTCACTGCTGGCGACGACGCCGCGTGTGGCAAAAGAAACGCCCGCCAATGCGCCGCGCTTGACAGACTAGAACGCCTGTGCTATTCTTTTTCCACAAATAAAAAGATTCGCGTCTTGCATTTTTGACCATCGTTCCTAAAAACTCACAAACTCACGCAAACGATTCACGATGGTCTTGATGAGCGCAATGCAATGTCCTTTTGCATTGCCGCATCCTACGGAGGTAAATACCATGACACGCGAACAAATTCTCCAAATCGTGCGCGCGACCCCGAACATTGGCAAAGTGGCGCACGAAGAGTTTGCCGATTACGTGCTGGCGCTCGCGCAGCGCAAGAAAACTGACGAGGGCTGGCAGACTACCGAACATCCCTACATGACGGTGGACGGCAAACTGGCGATGGCAAATCAAGACCACGCGCGCCTCGCCAAACGTCTCGATTTCAGCGCGCCCCAAGTTTTGGTTGACAATGATGAACAATTGACCTTGCTCGTGACCGTGACGAGCGAAATGTACGGCACGCGTCACGGGATTGCCACATCGCGCCGCATCGGGGGCAGTGAAATTGAACGATTGTTTCCTTGGGAAGTGGCGGAAACATCCGCGATGGGACGCGCACTCTCGGCGATGGGCTATGGCTTGTTCCCCGGTTCAGGTCTCGCGTCGGCTGACGATATGTTGCGCGCGGCAACGACAGTGAACGCGGAGACGCGTACACCATCGAACGAACCGCGTCGCACAAGCACACCGACGAGTGCGCCGCGCGCGACGAACGAACAGCGCGCAACGTACGCGCGTTCGCACCCCCCCCTCTCGCCCGTGCAGCGCAACAAACTGACAGAACTCTGGCGCATTTTGCACCCTTCGACCGGCGCTCAGGGCGGCGAAGATGCTGATGTGCAAGAGGGTTTGGACAAATTGTTCATGGAATCCTTCAAGCATGGCATCAACGAAGCAACGTACGAAGAAGGCGCGCGGTTGACCGGACAACTGTTGGCCGAGTTGAGAAGCAAGACCAATACACAAGCAAACAATTGAAAAAGTATCAATACGAATACCGCCCAAGTGTTCACTTTGGCGGTATTTTTGCGTTAACTCTCTGGTGTCTCCAAATATATTCTTACGGGACGAAAATGGTTTTCTTGGTCAATTTCTGCTATTGTGCATTTGAGTGGCAAGTTGCTGACCAAATGATTTGCAACTGAGCGGCTACGTTCTTTCGGAATCATTCCGAGCTTATTGCCATGAGTTGTTAAGACCTACTTTGCAAGCATTTCCCCGTGATTAAGGTCGAGCGCTGGACTACGAGGACTCACCTTAATCTTGTTTGGCATAGTTTCGGGAAAAGAAAAGAGTGTTCCTGTTGTTCCCTCCAGAAAGTCCTTGGTTAAATGATTGGTTGGAGTTTCAAAATGTTCGCGTCCGTAGTTATTCCAATAGTCTAATGCAAAGTGGAATATCCGCTCGCGTAATATCGAGATTGTCCGTTGGAATTTTCGAGAACCAATTCTTCTTCATTTTCGCCAAGCTCTTTATCCTAAAGATAATTGTATTTCGATTCCAGCAGAGCGTCTTTCAATTGGTCAACCTCAAAAAGAGCTCGAATTAGAAAATCCCATGAACAAAACCGACCGTCTCTTTGCCATCATTCTTGAATTGCAAGCGCGCGGGCAAACGCGCGCAGAAGATTTGGCGCGCACGTTCGAGGTCAACAAGCGCACAATTTATCGTGACGTGCAAGCGTTGAGTGAAATGGGTGTGCCTATCGTCGCCGTGCCGGGGCAAGGGTACGCGTTGATGGAAGGGTATTTTCTGCCGCCGTTGCGTTTCACCACCGACGAAGCGACGATGCTTTCACTCGGCAGTGAATTGGTCGCGCAGCATTTCGACGCGCAGTATCGCGCCGCCGCCCATTCCGCCGCGCGCAAATTCGAAGCGGTGCTGCCCGCAACCTTGCGCGCCGAAGTGCGTTATCTCCAAGACAATATCGAATTCGTTTCCGAACGCGAACTGACGACAGAGCAAGCACATATCCTCGCGCAAATTCGCCGCGCGCTGATGGAAAAAAAGATGGTGCGCTTTGAATACCACGCGCGCTTTGGCGATGAAAAAAATTCGCTGCGGGCGCGAACGGTGAATCCGTACGGCATTGCCAACATTGACAGCATTTGGTATCTCGTGGCGTATGACCATGGACGCCACGACCTGCGTCACTTTCGCCTCGACCGTGTGGAAAATGTGGAACTCTTGAACAAAACGTTTGAACGTCCGAAACATTTTCAAATGGGTGAGAATGGCGAGTCCTCCCGCGAAATTGCTTTACGTGTTTTGTTTGATGCAGAGGTCGCGCGGTGGGTGCGCGAAACGCCATCCTTTTTTATTTCAAACTTGGAAACGACGCGTGAGGGATTGTTGGCGACACTGCATGTGCGACACGAACGCGAAGCGCTTCAGTGGCTGTTGAGTTGGGGCAGTCATGTGCGCGTGTTGGAAACAGAAAAACTGCGCGAATTATTGAAAAGCGAAGCCGAAAAAATGTTGGAGAATTTTTCTTGATGCTTTTGTATTTCTCAGCCCGCATCCTTTGTTTCGCGCTGCTGACATACAGTTGTCACTGGACTCTGTTATGCTGAGACCAACACATTCAAATGGAGGCAGTTATGGCAAAACCCGACATGATTGGCATCGTGGTCAAAGAGATGAGCGCGACGCTGGATTTTTATCGCGCGCTCGGTCTCGACATTCCACAGGGCGCGGAAAAAGATGACCATGTTGAAGTCAAAGCGAATGGCTATCGCATCGCATGGGACACGGAAGAAGTGGTCAAGGGATTCAATCCGAATTGGCACGCCCCGGATGGTTCGCGGATTGGTCTCGCGTTTCTATGTGACGACGCGGCGGATGTGGACGCGACATATCAACGCGTCATCGCGCAAGGGCATCGCGCGCATAAAGAACCGTTCGACGCGTTTTGGGGACAACGCTACGCGCAGGTACTTGACCCCGATGGGAATGTGGTTGACTTGTTCGCGCCGCTGTGATGGAACCGTTCGCAGTTAGCAGTGTTCACTATTCAGCGGTTGGTAGGCGATGGGCGATTTGCGATACGCGATACACAAAGCACGTAAGAATCGGAAACGGATTGGCACACACAAGCAAATGTGCGAATCCGTTTTGTTTTTCATCTTGGTTTAATGTAAGAAGCGTAACAAGAGTAGGAATGTGTTGTAGCGATAGGAGTGCATCAAAATGAAATGGTCATGGAAAATCGGCGAGTTTGCGGGAATTGGTCTGTTCATTCACGCAACCTTTCCATTGTTGATTGCGTTTGTGGCTCTGCCCGCGCTCATTTATGGCGGAGATATTGTCAGCGCGTTGGAGAGCATCGCGTTTATCTTGGTGTTGTTTCTGTGTGTAGTGCTGCACGAGTACGGACATGCGCTCGCGGCGCGTCGTTACGGCATCAAGACGCAGGACATTACGTTGCTGCCGATTGGCGGTGTGGCGCGTTTGGAACGGATGCCCGAAAAACCGTCGCAAGAGTTTGTCGTCGCGGCGGCGGGTCCGCTGGTGAATGTGGCGATTGCGGCGATTCTGTTCGTCGGGTTGTCTCTCGCCGGTTCGACCATTCCGTCGTTCGGTTTCGGGCTCGGCAATGAATCGTTCCTCGAACGGTTGTTGATGATTAACGTGGGACTTGTGCTGTTCAATTTGATTCCTGCGTTTCCGATGGACGGTGGGCGCATTTTGCGCGCGATTCTCGCGGCGCGCATGGATTACGCGCAAGCGACGAAATACGCGGCGCTGCTCGGACAGGGCATCGCGGTGTTGTTTGCGATTGGCGGTTTCTTTGTGAATCCGTTGCTTGTCGTCACCGCCCTCTTTATTTTCATGGGCGCGCAGGGCGAAACGCAGATGGCACAACAACGCAGCAAGCTGAACGGCTTTACGGCGGAACAAGCGATGCGAACGAACATCCGCGCGCTCGCGCCGCACGAAATGCTCTCTAGCGCGGTGGACTCGATGATGTCAACGGCGCAGCAAGATTTTCCGATTGTAGAACGCGGGCGCGTGGTGGGACTCTTGACGCGCGATAATTTGCTCAAGGGGTTGAATCAATTCGGCGCGTACGTGCCGATTGCAAATGTGATGCAACGCGATGTAACGTCTGTGGAAGCCGAGCAGTCGCTTTCGAGCGCATCGGAAACGATGCAAGCGAATGAAATATCTGCGGTGCCGGTGACGCATCATGGAACGCTTGTGGGCATGTTGACGTTCGACAGCATTCGGGAATTTTTGACGCTGCAAAAAGTGTTGCAAGCGCGCTCCCGTCAAGCAGGTGAAATGCGGTACCTGTAATGTGCCGGGCTGACGTGAAATTGTCAATAAAAAACTCTCACGAATTTGTTTCGTGAGAGTTTTTCTTTTTATTTCACCTGCAATCCGTCGAGGAGAATGAATGTATCCAGCGCATTCGGGTTTTTCGCGCCCGCATTTTTCATTCGCAACGTGTGGGCGCCGGGCGCGAGATTGCTGATGGTATACGTGAGACCATATTGCGCGTTCGGCGCGTACTGGTCAATCACGCCAACGCGTTTGCCGTCCACGATGAGCCGCATCTTGCCTTGATAGATGTCGGCGATATAGTGAATCATAATTTGTGTTCCGGTAAATTTGTAAATCGCGACAACGGCTCTGCCTTTTGCGCCCGCGCCGTAATGATAGGTGTTGTTGTACGCCGCGCCGTCATTTGCCATTTCCCACGCGCCGCGATAGACGATGCTGCCGTGTGTGTCGTCGAGAGTCTGTGATGCCGGCGACGTCAGGGTGGGCGTCGGCGTGAAAGTTTGTGTTGCTGTAGATGGTGGATTCGTCGCGGTGTGTGTTGGCGTTAGCGTGGGAGTTGGTGTGTTCGTCGGCGAACCATTGCTGCCCTTGACTGTTTTTTGAAAATACAAAATAAAATTGACGTGATGATTGCCCGGCAGTCCCATCCCGCGCACGACATCGCTTGGCAGTCCGCCGACATAACCATTGTACGGACCCGGACCATTCTGGGGCCAATAGTTTGCCCACATGGCAATATCGGCAGTGCCATCTTGGCGCGTTTGCGCGCTGGTCGAATCGTCGGGCCAAGACTGCCACACGCGTTGATTCGCAACCGGCGCGCCTTGTTCATTCGTCACAACATAGTACATGTTGTGATTGCCGCCCGATTGCGTGCCGTCTTGATAATCCGCGCGAATCAATTTCCAATACAACGTTCCTGCGGAAACGTTCGCGGGTTCGAGAGACACATTCAAGTCCGGCAAGCGCGGGTCCCAAATCACCGCAGGGTCATCGGGCGTCGGCGCGGCGGGATTCGCAAAATCGAACGGCTGCGGCGGCGGCAACACGGGTGTAGGTGTCGGCGCGCGGCGTTTCTTTTTGGGCTGGGGTGTTGGCGTCACGCGCAGCGCGATATTTTTTTGAGGCGAGAGCTGCGCGGATTCCGCGCCCACTTGCAGCGCGTCGAGTGTGATGTATGAATCCGACGCGGTTGCATTTTTCGCGCCAGCGTTGCGGATTTTCAAAACATGCGCGCCGGGCGCAAGATTGCCGAAAGTTTGTGAAAGATTGTAGGTGAGGTTCGGTGTGTACTGGTCAATCACTCCAACCTTTACGCCGTCAATCAAAACTTTGGCTTTGCCGCGATTTTTGAAACCAATGTACCAGACCTTGATTTGTGTGCCGATGAAATTGTGCCGGAACAAAACGGGCGCGCCTTTTTTGCCGCGCGCATAATGGAACGTTCCATTCGTCGCACTCGCATCGTTTGCGGTTTTCCATCCGCTGCTGTAAAGAATCGCCGCGTCCGTGTCTTCGACAACATTCGGAATTTCGGTTGGCGTGAGAGTTGGTGTCGGTGTGTTCGTCGGTGTCCATGGCGTTGACGTGGGTGTGCCGTTTGCGGGATACAAACACGCGGTATCAAAAAAAACTTTGTTGCGTCCGTCGAGATGTCCGTTTTGCGCGCGCAAGAAAAAGGTCGCCGTCGCGTTCGGCGCAGCAAAGGTCAAATGCCATTCGGGACGATTGAATCCGCTGCCGCCGTAATACGGAATTGTCCATTGCACGTTCGGCGATGTCGGGTCTGTGCCGCCCGTGAGGTCAACGCCGATTTGGCGATTGATGAGTGTCGAGCGCGCGTTGTTGCCCGCGATGTCGTGGAGCGATTGTCCCCACACCATCCAAAAATGGTACGTTTGTCCGGGCGTGAGCGTCGTCACTTGTTGATAAATGCCCGCGTCCCACGCGTCGAAATCGCGCCAAATATACTGCGAACCGTTCGGGTCATATCCTTCGTTCAACGCGTTTTCAAAATGCGGCTGCGTTGCGCCGACGACGAACGCTTTCCATCTTTTCGCGACAACGCCGTACGAATTTGGCGCGCCGCCGAGCATCGTCCCATTTTTCAAAAGATTGCTCGCATCTTCCGCGCACGACGCGGCGGAAACGCGCTCGGGCGCGCGCAACGTCAAACCCAACGCGGCGGTTAGCGCTGCGCCAATGACGATGAAAAGAATTGTGCCATGTAAAAATTTTGATTGCATATTGGAATCTGTTTTTCTCGGACTATCGCGCCGCGAAACGATGCGCGCAATAGTACAAAGGAATTGAAAATTGTATCGCTCGTCCGCGCGCAAAACGAAACAGCGAAATTGTAACCAAGATTTGCAAAACCGCGCGTTACGAAACGCTTGCCCCACGTTACAATATGCTGTCAGAGCGCTTTCAATAAAGATAAAAAAGGTGTGCTAGAATGTGACCGGCAAGGAGGGAACGATGACACTCAAGCAATTGGAAAAACGCGTGGCAGCAATGGAACAACGACTGAGCGCATTGGAAAAAAAGAAGCGGCGCCCAAATGGAAACAAATCAAACGGGATTCGCAAAACGCGGAATCGGCAAACTCTCCGTTCCAACACCGCCGCGCTCACGGAACAAGAGAAACAAAAACGCGCGTTAGAAATCTTGCGCGCGAAAGGGATGATTTCAGAACCCACGGAACACGAAAAGCAAATCGCGGCAGACTGGCTGGCGCGACCAAAGGAAGAACGCGAACGCCTACTAGAAGAATTCTATAACCTACCGCTCACCAAATCTCTTTCTGACATTGTGATTGAAAACAGACGCTAACAATGGCAACCTACTTTATGAACACCAGCGCCCTCGTCAAGCGTTTTCATTACGAGGCGGGCAGCAGGTGGGTTCGGACAATTTTTGCCGCCGCAGTGCCAAACGAGAACGAGACGAGACACGTCATCTATGTTTGTGGTTTGAGTATTGTAGAAGTCCCCGCAGCGTTAGCAATACTAGAACGCACGCGCGAATTGACTCTCGAACTCCGCGATGAGCTCTACCGTACATTTCTCGCAACTCGGCAAACGGAATTGATTGTTGTTCCCATTATTGATGCAATTCTCTCCCAAGCAGCGGCTTTAACTCAACGACATCCTCTCAAAGCGTACGACGCTGTTCAATTGGCGAGCGCGCTTGATTTGCAAAATACTCTGCGCGAATTTGATATAAATTTGGTTTTTGTGGCGAGCGACAACCAACTCTTGCGCGCCGCGCAAGCAGAGGGATTGCAAGTCGAAAATCCAGAATCATACCCCAATCCATAATTTACTCAACGAGGAGTCACCATGTCCAATTATCTCGAACGCGCGCAGGAAATGCGCGAACAACTCGTCGCCACACGGCGCGATTTGCATCAACATCCCGAACTTTATTTTCAAGAAATTCGCACGGCGAAAAAAATTACAGAACATTTGGATACGCTCGGCATCGAATACGCGACAGGTGTTGCCAAGACCGGCGTCGTCGCGCATTTGGGCGAAGGCGCGCCGGTGATTGCGCTGCGCGCCGATATGGACGCGCTGCCGATTGAAGAAGCGAACGATGTCGAATACAAATCACAAAATCCCGGCATCATGCACGCCTGCGGACACGACGCGCATGTGACATGCTTGCTCGGTGCGGCGACCATGCTCGCGCAAGACTTTGCGGCGGGACGTTTGAAAGGCACGGTACGCTTTTTGTTTCAACCGGCGGAAGAGTGCGAAGACGACGAAGGCAAATCGGGCGGACAACGCATGGTAGAAGAAGGCGCGCTCGAAGGCATTGACGCGGTGATTGGAATGCACGTCATCAGTACGCTGCCTGCGAATCAGGTGTTTGTGCGGGAAGGCGCGTTCATGGCGGCGGTGGACAGCTTCAAGGCAAAAGTGATTGGCCGCGGCGGACACGGCGCGTATCCGCAAGAGGCGCTTGACCCGATTTGGCTCGCGGCGCAAGTGATTAATGGTATTCATGGCGTTATCTCGCGGCGTCGTCATCCGATGGAGCCGGGCTTGCTAACGGTCGGCGTCATTCACGCGGGCAAAGCGGGAAACGTAATTCCCGTTGAAGTGGAAATGGAAGGGACGATTCGTTCGTTCTCGCAAGAGACGCGCATGTTGCTGCACCGCGAATTGGAAAATGCGTTTCGGATCGCGCAAGCGTTCGGCGGCGACTATCATTTGAAAATCGAGTACGGTTATCCCGTCACGGTGAACGACCCCGAAATGGCGCGTTATGTGCGACGCATGGCGATTGGGCTGATTGGCGCAGAAAACGTACAAGAGGCGACGATGGAAACGGGCGCGGAAGATTTTTCATTCATGGCGCAAGCCGCGCCCGGCGCGTTCTTTTATCTCGGCGGCAAAATGGACGAACGCAATCGCTTGCATCACGCGCCCGATTTCGATATTGACGAAAGCATTTTGCCAACGGGCGCGGCATTGATGGCAGAAGCTGCGCGAAAATATCTGGAAGAAAACGCGGTCAATGACGAATGACCGGCGACGGAGGACGAATGACGAATTTTCACCTCGCTCAACTCAACATCGCGCGCATTCTTGCGCCGATGGATTCGCCGACGATGGCGGGCTTTGCCGCGCGCCTCGACGACATTAACGCGTTGGCGGATAGCGCGCCGGGTTTTGTGTGGCGATTGCAAACCGAAAGCGGCAACGCCACCGAAATCAAAGCATTCAACGACGATTGGCTGCTCGTCAACATGAGCGTTTGGGAATCGGTGGAACAATTGAAAACATTCACGTACAACACCGCGCACGCAGAGGTGATGCGTCAACGGCGTCAGTGGTTCGAGCCGCATACGGAAATGTACATGGCGCTGTGGTGGATTCCCGCCGGACATATTCCTTCGCTCGACGAAGCAAAGGAACGCTTGGAACATTTGCGCGCGCATGGGGAAAGTGAATACGCGTTCACGTTCAAAAAAACGTTTGAGCCACGCACCCAGATTCAGATGCGATAGACGACAAAGAGAGCAAGAATATGATTCAGCAAGTAACCACTACCGCCGAATCGCCTGTATCCATCAAACCTTTGATTGAAGGCGCGATTCGCGCGCAGCTTCGGCTATTACAGCACGGAGTAAATCGCACGCGTGAACGACTCACTGGCTTTGAGAAACAATATGGCTTGCCAACAGATGAGTTTGAGCGTCGTTTTCGCGCACGCGAAATTCAGGAAACGCTCGATTACTTGGACTGGTGGATGGAAATAGAAGCGCTCCATTTACTGCAAGAAAAGATTCTTGCGTTACAAGGGGCGCGGCTTGATTGAAGAATATTTTCAGACGATTCTTGAGCAGCTTGCCGAGTTGCCTTTTGTGCAATCAAGTGATTTGAACTTGGACCGCCGTAGCGAAACGGTGGGCTTTGTGCGTGGCGATATTTACTTTGCTGACGATTCGCGATTGCATGTGCGCGAGCTTGTGGATACTCGCGCGACTGGACGGCTCAAATATATTTAGCACTACCAAAGTGCCGATGAGTCAATTGTTTTCCGCTATGATAACGCGCCACATTTTCCCGAATTGGAGAATTTTCCACATCACAAACATGAAAATCAGGAAGAAAATGTCATTAGCGCCAAAGCACCCACATTGGCAGATGTGCTAAAAGAAATCGAATCCCTTGTCACAATCGAGTGAATCTATGGACTATCGCAATCGCGACGAAATTTGGAATCTCGTGTGTGAGTACACCGAATCGGAACAACTACGCAAGCATATGCTCGCCGTCGAAGCCGCAATGAAATTTTACGCGCGCAAATACGGCGAGGACGAAATCTTTTGGGGCAATCTCGGACTCGTTCACGATTTCGATTACGAAAAATTTCCCGAACGCCATCCGTTCCACGGATTAGAACTGCTTGCCGAAAAGGGGTTCCCCGAAGAATTTTTGTATGCGATTCGCGCGCACGCCGATTACGGCGACCCGAATGCGCGCCAAGAAAAATATCGCGAACCCGCGCCGCGCGTGCGTTTGGTGGATAAAGTACTGTATGCCGTAGATGAATTGACGGGGCTCATCATCGCCGTCGCGTACGTCCGTCCTTCAAAAAAATTAGCCGATGTGGATTTGCAAGCCGTCAAGAAAAAGTGGAAAGACAAGGCATTTGCGCGCGGCGCGAAACGCGAGGACATTGAACGCGGCACGCAAGCACTGGGCGTCCCATTGGACGAACACATTCAAAATGTGTTGACCGCGTTGCAAGAAACGCACGAACAATATGGACTTTGAGAAATCGAAACCCGTTATCTTGGAGATAACGGGTTTCGATTTCTCATTACTGATACGCATTCAACACGCGGTCAACCCACAACCATAACGTTTGCGCGAACGCGAACGCGCACACCGCGTACGCGGCGAATTGTGTCGCGCGCGATTTTTCCGCGAACCAAGCGAGCAACAATCCCGCGCTCAATGCCAACGCGGGCGCAGCCCACAAGGTATAGCGCGTGGAAAACGTCGAGCCGATGGTGACAAGCCCAAACAACAATCCCACCACAAGCCACGCGAGCCACACCGCGCGCGCACGCGACGAAAAATTTTTCCACGCCAACGGAATCCCCCCAATTCCCGCTACCAGCAAAACCCAGCCCACTTGTTCCCACGTATAACGCAAAACATCGCTTACACGTTTCAGTGTAACGCCTTCGCGCGTCCCCGCGCGTCCCGCGCCGAAATCGTCCAAAAATTTTTGCGTTTGCGTGAGCAGCGGCTCTGTAAATTCCGCATAATAAAGAATCATCGCCAGCCCGATGCCAATGACAAATACAAGAACGAGAGCAATCGTTTCGCGTTTGGCATCTTCATCACGCGCGAGCAATCGAAAAAGAATCGCTAACGGAAAAAGTGCGAGCAGCGAAAGAAAGACGCCGAGATGCGCGGTGGACGCGAGAAAAAGAAAAAATAGCGCGAGCAAAAAGTTGCGCGGACGCGCCAACGATTGTGTGAGCAAAATGCAAAACAACAACGTTGCTGCCGTTTGTCCGAAAATGTTGGTGTGATTGCCCCACGAATAAATCCAAAACGAGACGGGATTGAACGCCAAGAGAAGGGCGGCAAAGAGCGCGGCATCGAATGTTCGATGTTCGGTGTTCGATGTTCGATTCGGCAGAACGGCGCGTGCGGCAAAATAAAACGCGATAATCGCAATGGCATCAAACAAAACATTTGCAATCAAGAGCAACGCTTCATAGGCAGGCACGAACGAGACGATAGAGTTCATCGCAGCGAGCGGCGCGAGGGTGATGTACAACGCGGGCGGATACGGGACCACGCGCCGCGCGGCGTCGGGCAATTCAGAGGTGAAAAATAAATTGCCGCGCGCGACAAATTCGAGGCGATGCCCGTGAAACGTCAAATCGGACGAATGAAATTGCGGATACCACACCCCCCCCCATTTCAGACCGACGCTCAACAAAACAATCGCGCACAACAACGCGCGTTGTGTCGCCTCAAGCGAAATCGCAAAATGTTTCGCAATTCGTGGAATGACCCAGCCGAGCGCGATAGATAAAAATCCGAGCGTGAGCGCGAGCGCAAGAAACGCGGCAGTGTATGTTGCCAGATAAGGACGCCAAAACGCAAAACCAAACGCGAGCAGCAGAGCCAGAAACGCGAACACGCTATTCACACCGCGCGCAATGAATCCGATTCCGCGCGCACTCGCATACAAAATGCCGAACGCACTCGCCCAACTCAACACAATCGCAAGCGGCGGCACAACCGGCATCTGCCCCAAGTCAATCCACATCGCATCATTGCCGATTGTGAGACTGCTGCGCGTCGGCGTCCATTCAATCCAATCAATCGCAATTCCCAAACGCCGCGTATCGGGATTGTTTGCATCAAAATTTTGCGGAAGAAACGTATCGCTCGAAATGTTCAGGATTGTATTGCCTGTCCAAACATCACCGCCCACATTTCCCGCTTGCTCATAAATTTCCCAATCGCCAATCAACTCGAACTGGTCAAAGGGCTGCCCGTTCACTTGCAGTTCCACCTGGGCGGTGCGATTCGGACGATAACCGAACGCGCGCATTTTCAAAATCCACGGCGCGGCAAGTTGCTGCCCTTCCAATTCGACGCGCGCCCTGCCCTGCGTCCAGCGAAAGGTTTGCGTCTGAATCACTTCGGGATGAAAAAAACGGCGCAGAAAAAAATCATCCTGCGCGCCGCCGACGTCAATCACGATGCGCGCACGAATTTGATACGCGAGCGCGAGCGCGACGAGTGTGAGCAGCGCGATGATGAGCGAATCGCGGAGAATTGGGAAAAAGCGTCGAGTGTTGAGCGACACGGGAAGGAGGGATAGAGAGTGCAGTAATCAGTGGTCAGTCATCAGAGACGAGAAACGAGAAACGAGAAACGAGAAACGAGAAACGAGAAACGAGAAACGATACACTATTTGCCATTAGCGATTTCGTAATTTTTCTAGCGCTTTGAAGGGCGCGGTGAATTTATCCAGCGTCATTTCTTGCCAGGTGGGAATCGAACTGATGTGACCGATGCCGTGCAGCCACAAATTGTATTGCAATAAAAACAAATTGTTCCAAACAAGGAACGCGCCGAGCGCGAGCAGAATCGCGTTTTGTGAAATACGCGGACGGACAAAATCAATGAACGCCGCGAGTCCCAACGCGAAAAACGGCATCAGCGAAATGAAACGCCGCGCGCCAAACGCTTCGCCGCCCCACCAATCTACGACGATGCCGTTGGTGTACGTTTGCAAAATCAAAATCACGAACGCGCACGCGCCGAGCAATTTATTCTTTTGATACAGTGGAACAAATCCGAGCGCCGCGAACAAAAGAAGCGGCGTCCATGTGAACAATCCGCGTTTCGTCGAAAACAACACATTCCACATTTCCGGCTGCCAAAAGCCGAGAAAGCCGTAGCCCTGCGGAATCGTGAACGGCGAACCGTACAACACATTCCACGCGAGCATTTGCGGTAGAAAAACGACGAACGCGCCCAGCAAAAAACCAAGACCATTGACAAAGGACAAAGGACGAAAGGAGAAACCAGGTTGGCGTTGGTCATTCGTCGTTCGTCGTCCGTCCGCAATCCACTCCGCGAACGCCAGCAACGCAATGATACTGTCCTGCCATCGCACCAACGCCATCAGTCCCGCGCTCATGCCCCACACAAACCAATCGCGCCGCATTCTCTTTGCTCCCTCTCCCATTTGGGGGAGAGGGCTGGGGTGAGGGGTGTGCCGCCACCACAAAAAAACAAACAGCGCGCTCGCAAACATCGAAAGCACATGCGACGCGGACGGCGAAACGCCCATGTAGTACACCACGTTCGTCCCCAGCCAAATGCCGAGAATCGCAACGAACGCGGCAAATTTCGAAAACATGCCCGCGGCGACGCGATACATCAACACGATGCCGATGAAACCATACGCGATGCTGGAAAACAAAATCGGCGCTTCGTACCCATACGAAAACCCATCGCCTGCCTGTCCGAAAATTGTCGCGAGCGCGTGCGTGACCAGAAACACCGGCGACCACAACACGGCGGGTCCAATCGAAAAGAAATTTCCCGCCATGCCTGTCGGCGTTTTGCGCGAGAGCATCTCTTCTTTTTTGCGCGGGTCATCGGTGTTGAATGCTTGATAGATGGTGTAATCGTTCGTAAATTCCAGGTCGCCGTCCAACACCGCCGAACGCAAGTACACGTAATAGTAAATCCCGTCGCCGACAATCAAGCGTCCGTACCGTTTCGGAAGCAAAATAATGGACGCGCCGTACACCAGAACAAACACCAAAAAAATCGCGACAAACAACGGCAGTGGACGCGCAATCAACGCATCTAGCCGCGCTTGAAGGTTCATGGAAAATGGCGAAGGGCGAGCCGCGATTTGCATTCTTTATGGTGTGTCATTCCGAACGTAGTGAGGAATCTCGACTCTGAACGCCGAGATTTCTCGCTTCGCTCGAAAGGACAGATGGTTCACAAAGTTCCTGCACCACGTTCAAAAACTCGCGCGCGCCGCGTTCCCACGAATACATCGCCGCGACGCGCTGTATCCCCGCCGCGCCGAACGCCACACGCTGCGCGCTGTTTTGCGCCAACGCGTAGGCGGCAGCAGAAATCGCGTCGGGCGACGCCTCCACCAAAAATCCGGTCACGCCATCCGCAATAATTTCACGCGGTCCCCCTTGATTCACCGCGACCACCGGCAAACCTGCCGCGCTCGCTTCCAACACGCTCAAACCGAACGATTCATTTTTGCAGGTGTGAACGTACACATCGCTCGCGCCATAGAACGCGGGTAGTTGTTCATCGGGCACGAATCCCGTAAAACGCACAACATGGCTGATGCTTAATTCGCGCGCGAGGGTTTGCAGCGCGTCGTCTTCGGGACCCGCGCCGACGACGAGCGCGGCGGAATTTTTTTCGCGCGCGTGAAATTGCGCGAACGCGCGGAGAAATACATCAATCCGTTTGCGCGGATGCAAAAAGTTGACGGTGAGCCAAACGAACTTGGCATCCAGCGTGTATTGTGCGCGGACGCGTTGTGCGTCCGCGGGCGTGGGGGCGGGAAAATCTGCGCCGTGTGTGATGACGGTTGCGTCGCGGCCGTACGCCGCGCGCAAACGTTCCGCGCCAAATTGACTGTTGGCAAGCAGCGCATCCGCGCGGCGCACCATCGCGCGGTCTAACATTTTGTACAGAAAAAAAAATGGACGCGCGACGATTCCACTCATGCCCATGCGCGTTGTCACCGCGTCCGCGTCGTCATAGATAAAACGCGGCGGCTCGTAACAAAAATACAGTTTGGGCGCGCGCAATTTTTTTTGAACCGAACTGTACGCGAGCGCGGGCAAACTCGGCGCACCGAAAAAGGTGATTGCCTCTGCGTCGTCGCGAATCAATTTCAACAAGCGCAGCGAGTGCAGGTATTCAAACGGCGCGTTGAGATAGTGATTGCGGCGATTTGCCGCATGAAAAATTTCCAGACGGTCATGGGTCTGTACGAGTTGGACGCGCGGGTCGAGCGCGGGCGCGCAACTCGCATCAAAATAATGCGTCAAAAGTGTTACGGGTGTGCCGAGTTGTGTGACGTAACTGGCGAGGCGGAGGATGAGACGTTCTGCGCCGGATAATTTGCGTAGGCGAGGATATACAAAATAAATCATTGCGAATCGAACAAGCTGTCCGATGCGCCATTATAACCGATTCGGTTCTTTTCGCACTTCAAACAAATAGCCCTCTTCGCGTATCGTATGAATGTAACGCGAATCGCGCGCGTCGTCGTTTAACTTTTCGCGCAGCCCCGAAATTTGTACTTTGACTGCGCGCGGGTCAGCAAATTCGGGATTGTCCCAGCCGGCATTCAAAAGATTTTGATAGCTGGCAATACGCCCTTCATTTTCGACAAGATATTTGAACAATTTCCATTGCAGGGGGGTTAGGTTGACCGGTTTGTCGTCCAGACGTACGCGACGGCGCGGCACATCCACTTCGAGCTGTCCATCATAGCGGCGCGGTCCTTGGGGTGTGCGTTTTCGTTCGTATGTTCGCAGGCGATTCTGGATGTGCGCGATGAGAACATCCATGTTCGTCCCTTTGGAAATAAAATCCGTCGCGCCCTTGTCCATTCCGCGAATGCGATTTTGGTCTTGTCCCATTGCCGTCAACATGATGATGGGAATATCGGTGACCGCGCGCAAATGGTCCAACACTTCAAAGCCGTCCATGCCGGGCATCATAATATCCAACAAAACCAAATCGGGATGCTGGTCATACGCGGCCCGCAAGCCCTCTTTGCCGCTGTGTGCGGCAGTGACGTTGAACTTGGCATCTTCCAACGTCACACTCAACACGCCGACGATATGCGGGTCATCGTCAATAATCAAAATTTTTGGAGATGAATTTGGCATCGTAGTGCTCCTTGCGCGGCTATTCCTTTTTTGCGTCCGGGGGCGCAGGCGGTTTGGGTCGGCGCAGGGTGAGACAAAACGTTGTCCCGCGCCGCGCGTGGCTCTCAATGTGAATGTCTCCGCCTACTTCATGCAGCTTGGTTTGGACGAGCCATAAACCCAGACCGCTGCCGGGTTGGTCGGATTCGCCGCGCTGCCCGCGTTCAAAGAGCCGCGCCTGGAGTTCGGGCGGAATGGGCTTGCCCGCGTTGTGAACGTCCAGCTGCAGTGTATCGGAATTCGGCAAACGCCCGCGGAGCGTAATCCAAGAACCGGGCGGAGAATACTTGCACGCGTTGTCGAGCAAATTTTCGATGACGACATCGAGGCGCATTTCATCCGCAAGGACATGGTCGAACGCGCCTTGCATCCGAAACCGATGTTCGGGGTGAGTGAGCCGCCATCTCACAAGTTTCCGCCGCACCAACGCGCGCAAATCCACCTGGCTTTCTTCCACCGCTTCCTGCATGTGTTCCTGCTGGAAGGCGTTCAAGCGTTTGTTAAATGCCTGGAGTTCGCGCTGGGTATCGGCAATAATATCGAGGTGCTTGGTGCGGCTGCGCGCGTTCAAGTTCTTGTGCTGCAACTCTTGCGCGCTCCAAAGCATCGCGGAAAGTTTGTTGCCGAGTTGATGTCCCAGCAAATTGAGCAAGTCCACTTTGGCGCGTTCCGCTGCTTGTTCGGAGGTGCGGTCCCAAAACGCACACACCGCGCCGCGTACTTTGCCGTTGACGTCGAGCAGCGGCGCGGCGGCTTCGCGTAATTGAATCACTTTGCCGTCGGGACGCGTGAGGAAACGCGGGGCAACACTGAACTGCACTTTTTTTTCTGCCATGGCTTCCAACACGATATTGTCGGGGCGGCGGTGCGCGCCCGCACGGGGTCCGTCAACATGCCAGCATTTGCCGCGCAGGTCTTGTTCCGTCAAACCGGTGATTTGTTGTGCCGCGCGATTCCAGGTCTGGATTACCCCTTCGTCATCCGTTGTGAATACGCCGCTGAAAACACTGTCGAGGATGGCGCGCAATTCGGCACTCTTCTGCTGTACTTTTTCGATTTGCTGTGCATTCGTCAGCGCGAGTGCGAGCGTATTGGCAGCCGCCTGCGCGAATTGAATCTCTGCCTGCTGCCACTTGTGCGTCTCTGCTTCAAAGATGGTGAGAATCCCCATCACTTGACGATTTGCCAACATTGGCACCATCAAGAGCGAACGAAATCCTTCTTGCAAATGTCGTTCGCGCCAATGCGGTAACACATTCGGTTCGGTCTCAAGGTCAAAAATCGGATAGGGCTTTTGCTGTATCAAGACGCGGTGCAAGGGGGGATTGATAGCGATGGAATGTTCGCGCGCCTCTGGATTTTTGTAGCCCGCGCTCGCGCCCGTTGTGAGTTTACCATCCTGCACGAGGCGCACGCTCGCCGCGCGTACGCGCAACATCGCGCGAATTTTTTCAATGGACTCGTCGGTCAGCGTGTGACTGTCATTCACAGTGCCGCACCACAATCCAAATTCCGCAAGCTGCATCAATTTATCAATGCGTGTTTCTTTATCTTCAAGCAAGTGTGCGTTGGCGAATGCCATCGAGACCTGATTGGCGGCGGATTGCGCGAGGCGAATTTCGGCGTCGGTGAACACGCGCGGCGTGTGAAAGTGAAACGACAACAGTCCAATCGTTTCGGCGGCGGTAATCACCGGAATGATGAGACATGCTTTGAGATTGTAAAATGCTGCGCGCTCGGCAAAATCGCCGTCCAGTGTGGGTTGATGTTTCTCATCCAGAATACAAATTTGCTTTTCATTGATGACCTTTTGCAGCCATGTTGTCATCGGCGGCGGTTGCTGTGGATAGACGACGCCATCCGAAGAATGAACGCGGACTACCTGTCCATCGCGCACGAGCGACAGGAGAACGCGGTCGGCTTTGAGCAAACTTTGTAAGGGCTCAAGCACGGTGTCAAGCAAAATTTGTTCGTTGAAAATGCCGGTGGTGAGTTCGTTCAATTCGATGAGCTGCGTGAGTTCGCGCACACGCGCTTCTTTTTCGTTCAAGAGCTGAACATTTTCGAGGACGTTGGCGATTTGCTGCGCATACGATTCGAGAAAATGGATTTCATGGGCCTGCCAAACGCGCCGCGTCCGTTGCGACACAAAAAGGATCCCGATTGTCTTGTTGCGTGCGACCATCGGCACGCCGAGGTCGGCGCGAAAATTATGTTCGGCAAGGATGGCGCGATGAATCTCGTCTTTGGCGTCCAGGTCGCGGTCTGTCGTAATGATTTTTTGAAAGTACTGGATGGGAAGGTGGTGATAGGGGTGGACGGGATAGACCAGCGTATTAAAATACTGCTCTGTCTCTGTGATAATGTGAAACCGGTCGCCTTTGAGCAAATGAAAGCCGCAGTAATCTGCGCCGAGCGCGCGGCGAATATCGCTTGCCACATACGGCAACGTGCTTTCGGCGGAACGGGTTTGAGCAATCAGATTGGCATTGCGCGCCAAAGACCGCAAGCCCTGCGTCTGCTGCAAGGATTCGCGGTACAGGCGCGCTGTTGTCAAAGCCGCCGCGGTCTGCTGCGCGAACGTTTCTGCCAATTGCACTTCGTCGTCACTCCAGCAGTGCGCGCGGTGATAACAAATGTACATGATGCCCAGCGCTTTTTGTCCCGACACGAGGGGCACGCCGAGGTCGGCAATGATGTTGTAACGCCGCAGATAATCCAACTGTAGCGGATGCACCGGGTCTTTTTCCGAATCGTTCACGCGCAGCGGATAAAGCTCTTCAAGAATTTGATGCTGATAGGGCTGGGTGGGCAGAAGGGTAGCTGCACTGAGCGGATGCGATTCCGCCACGAGCCGCAGCATGTTGTCACTGCGCATGTGAAAACTGACGTAATCGGCACCAAAGACGCGGCGGATTTCGTCGGCGACGGAATACAGTGCCCGGTCGGGTGGCATCACCGCGCCGATAAAGCGTCCTACGCGCGCAAGCGCCTTGAGTTCGCCAACCTGCCGGGTCACTTTATCCAACAGCTGTTGATTTTCCAACGTGTTTGCAAGCTGCTGTGCGAACGCTTGAATCAAGCGCGCGTCGCGTTCATGCCATTCCCGCCGCGTATCCTGGTTGACGAACAAAAGACCGATGGGACGGTCCTGAACAAACAAGCGCAGACCAAACGACGCGCGCAATTCCAATTTGCTCAGAATCGCGTGTTGTTCGGCGTCCACATTGGGGTCGTCGCGGTCTCGCACAATCAACGGTTGATTCGAATTTAGCAAACGCTGTTCGTACTCGGCAATGCGAAAGGTTCTGCCCGGCTCGCGCGTGTCCGTAGCCGTCACGTATTCAAAATGGTCATCGCGTACCAGGTGCAGCACCACATACGTCGCATTGAGGGCTTGCCGAATTTCGCCCAGCACGTGCGGCAGTGCACTCGCGCTGTACGGCGCGGCTTGCAGAATGTGTCCCGTGCGAATGACACTGCGCATCTCTTCGACTTGCCGTTTTAAAGCGCTTACCAGCTGCTGCGTGTGGAGTTTCAATCCCAATTGTGCCGAGATGCTCGTGACGAGTTGGATGTCATGGTCATCAAATTGCTGGAGCGTTTTGGAACCGACCATCGCCACCGCGTACACGTTGTTGTCAAAGCCAATGGGAAAGGTCAACAGGGTTTGATAACCGAACGCCAAAATCGGTTGCACATCAAAACGCGGCATAGCGCGCAACTGGTCGAGCGTGAGCACGCGGCGCGTCAAAACGATGTACTCGATGAGATTCCACGTTGTCTCCGGGTTAAAGCCCGATTCATAAATCGCGCGGTCAAACGGCGCGGTCTGATAGGCTTGCACCAACGCGGGCTCCAGCCCGTGTTGCGCGACGAGGTCATAGTGGCCCTCTTCTTTGTTAATCAACACGATGCCAACCGCTTCGGCATGGGTGAGCTTGGCAATCAAGTCCAGTCCCGCGTTCAACGCCTCATGTTCCGCCATCGTATTGTTCAAGCGTGATGCGAGTTCCTGCAGCAGCTGCAATTCTTGATTGCGCGCGGTCAATTCCGCGAACGTCGCGCGCGTTTCGGTAATGTCGCGAAAAATTCCCTGCATCGCAGTCACATTGCCGTTCGCATCTTTTATGACCTGAAGCGATTCGCGAATCGTTCGAATTTCCCCATCTTTGGCGCGGACGTGCAAAATAAAATCGCGCACCAAGCCCTCGCGCTGCAAGCGCTGGCGCAGTTCACGCAAACCCTCCGGGTCCGCATCCGAGAGTTCGTCAATCCGTTTGCCGATGACCTCCTTTTCTCCGCGTTTCAAGGTTCGCAGCGCCGCCTCATTGACGCGGGTAATACGCCCCTGCGCGTCCGTTTCCCAAAAACCGTTCTCCACCTGATTCAAAAATTCACGCAGCCATTTTTCCGATGTCGCCAGGGCATTGTGCGCGCCGATGCGCTGAAACGCCGTGCCGAGCTGCGCGCCGACGATATCCCAAAATTCTTGGCGCGCAGCAAACGCGTGCCACGCGCTTGCCATTTCCGGATGCGGGTCGCCCGCCAACACCAAGAGACCAACGGCGGTCTGTCCCGCCTGCAGCTTGGTTATCAAAGGCGCGGTGATTTTGTGCGCCCTCAAAATTCGACGAACGCGGTCGGCGAGTGGCTCGAACGCGTCCGGCGTATTTAGCCGGGTGAAAAATTCCGGTGGCAGACCGAGCGCACTCAAATCATCTCGCAGGTCGGGCGGCACACGGCGCGGTTGTTCGGGGACGACGCGCAGGGTTTGGGCGTTGCAGAGCAGAAAAAAGCCAAGTCGAAAGGGGAAGAGGACTTGGAGGGTATCCAGCGCGTAGCTCGCGAGGTCACTGACAGTCGCACTTTGATTCGCTGCCGCGACAATTTCCAACAGCCGCGCGCGTGCCGATGCGTCGGCATCGCTGTCGAACAGGGCGGAAAAGGGTTCTTGTAACATGGTTGGTTGGGAAGCGGGAGACTGTCGGAATTATAACTCGAAAACCACGCGAATTGGATACAACTTTTGTATGATATTTATTTAGAATTGGTAAAGACGACTTGTGATAGAATCGTGCGGCAATGAAGGCAAACGAACGGTGGGGGATTGTCGGACACGCGTGGGCGGTGGACTCACTGGAACACGCGATACGCACCCGGCGCGCGGCGCACGCGTTTTTGCTCGCCGGACCTCACAGCATTGGCAAAACGACGCTCGCGCGCGCGTTGGCGAAACGGTTGCTGTGTATGGCGAATGATGCGTCTGTCGGACAGGGCGATTTGTTCGGA
The DNA here is from genome assembly GCA_937870825.1 of uncultured Chloroflexota bacterium. Classification (GTDB taxonomy): domain Bacteria; phylum Chloroflexota; class Anaerolineae; order UBA4142; family SHND01; genus SHND01. The sequence continues at coordinate 52,753 of CALMZO010000226.1, forward strand.
GGGGTTTCCGCCCACGAACCGCCTTGCGGCGAATGTCGCGCGTGCGTAAAAAATGCCAAAGGCGTGCATCCTGACGTGATGCTGCTCGAAGGCGTGCCGTCGCGTGACTATTACAATAAAAACGGTTCGATGGTGCCGCCGCGCAAGAGTGACCGCGAGAAACGCATTTTGCTGGTTGACCAAATGCGCGATATGGAAAAATGGTTGTCCACCGCGCCGTTCGAGGGCAAATCCAAAATCGGCATCGTGCGGCGTTTTGAAGACGCGAATGAAGAAGCGCAGAACGCGTTTTTGAAAACATTGGAAGAACCGCCGTCGCACGCGATTTTGATTCTCACCGCGCAGGACGCGGGATTACTTTTACCGACGATTGTTTCGCGTTCGCAGCCGCTTACCCTTCGCCCACTCGCCGTTGAAACGGTCGCGCGCGCGCTTGTGGAAAAATGGAACGCGCAAGAAGCGGACGCGCAGCTGCTCGCGCGCATTTCAGGCGGACGCCTGGGCTGGGCAGTGCGCGCGTTGAGTACGCCAAATGTTTTGGATATGCGCCGCGAGGCATTGGGCGCGCTGAACGCGTTGGTGCAGGAGGGACGCGCGGAACGCATTTCACGCGCGGAAAAATTGTCCAAAGAGGCAGGGGAACTGCCGCAAATGTTGGAAACGTGGCAAACGTGGTGGCGTGATCTTTTGCTGCTCGCGTCGGAACAAAACGCGCGTGTGACGAACGTGGATTATTTGAACGCATTGCAAGCGCAAGCGGGCATGTTTTCGCTCGAAGAAATCCAACGCGCGTTGAACGCAACACGGAACGCGGCGCGACAATTGGGGCAGAATGTGAATGCGCGGCTGGTGACCGAAATTCTCGCGTTGAGTTTGCCGAGGGTTTAGAAAAAAACAAAACCCGTCCTTGTGAGGACGGGTTTTGTTTTTTTACACCATCTTTTCTTTCGCGCGTTTTAGTTTTTCCACCACCTCAATCGGTACATTCACCTGTCCCAGCGCGCTCATGTGTCCCATGCGATTGAGCCCGTGAAAATCGCTGCCGCCTGTCGCAAGCAAGCCGTACTGTTTTGCCAAATCAACGAGTTCGTGCTGCTCGCGGTCATTGTACTGCGCGTAATAACATTCGATTCCCACAAGTCCTTTTTGAACGAGTTCGGGAAGGATGCGCGTGACTTCACGCGGATGCGCGAGAACGGGGACAGCGCCGACGGCGCGAATCATTGCGACAGCTTGATGCGGCGACGCGCTCTCGTATTCCACATACGCGGGCTTGGCGCTGGCGAGATATTTGTCGAATGCTTCTTGAATCGAGCTGACATGTCCGGCGGCGAGAAGTGCGCGCGCAACGTGCGGACGCCCAATCGCGGCGTCGCCCGCAATCGCGGCAACGGCGTCAAATTCCACAGGCACGCCGAGCGCGGCAAGTTTCGCCAAAATTTTTTGCGCGCGCCCCAACCGTCCTTCGCGAAATTTGTCCGCGAGCGCGATGGTTGCAGGGTCGCGGTCATCTACCAGATACGCGAGGACATGTATTTCGCGTTTTTCCCAATCGGTTGAAAACTCGACGGCAGGAATGATTTCAATATCGTCGAAGGCTTTGGCATAGTCAACCGCGCGTCCGATTCCTGCAATCGTATCGTGGTCGGCGATGCCGAGTACGGTGACGTCGCGCGCGCGCGCGATTTGGACCAGCTCTTCGGGGGAATGTTCGCCGTCAGACGCGTTGGTATGCGCGTGCAAGTCCACGCGCATTTTTTTTGTCAGCTGGGACAATGGATGCTCCGATGAAAATTTTTTGGGGAGGGGATTGGTAGCATAGCGCCGCAGATGCGCCGTAACGACGCACAGACGGCGCTATGCTACGAGAAATCTAAGCCGCTTCGAGTTCCGCGACGTCAGTATGATGATTGTTGCTGTGCGGTACGTTCGGCGCCTCGTCGCTGGCTCGCGATTCAATGTAGAGACGAACCGCAGTACGTTCTTCGCCGTTAATGTCCACTTCGGCAAAGGTCGGTACGACCGCAAGGTCGAGTTGGTCTTGCTGCAAATAACTGCGCGCAATCGCAATCGCTTTGATTGCTTGATTCACCGCGCCCGCGCCAATCGCTTGGACTTCGGCTTTCCGATACTCACGAATCACGCCTGCGATCGCGCCAGCAACCGCAGTCGAACGGGACTTGGCAGAAACTTTGATGGTATCCATGTTACGTTTAACTCCCTATTACACCACAACCCAAATAACGCGGAGCAGTTGGACCCGAGTACCTCCATGCAAAACTTGGGGCGGTGTGTTGGAACGCATCTCAAAACGCGAGAAGGTTGCCTCGAGTTTGGAATTTTGAGACACGTTGTGACTCTGGTGTGGCTGCTAATTTGATACTCGATTCTTTAGGAATGAGTCGCGGCATTGCATTTCTGGTTTTTTAATGAGAGAGCGGCGTCGCGCATCCGCTCCAACCTCAAGACCTTGATTGTATGCCGACGGACATAAGCGCACATGAGGGCGAGATTAAAATTATTTTGCGTACTCGACCGCGCGCTGTTCGCGTATCACCGTTACTTTGATTTGTCCGGGGTATTCAAGGTTTTCTTCAATCTTGCGCGCAATCATTTTGGACAAGTTGATTGCGGATAGGTCGTCAATCTGCTCCGGTTTGACTATGATACGTAATTCACGCCCTGCTTGAATCGCATACGATTGTTGAACACCGGGCATGGCATTCGCCATGCCTTCCAATGCTTCGACGCGCTTGAGATATTGTTCCAGTGACTCGCGCCGCGCCCCCGGGCGCGCGCCCGAAATGGCATCCGCGGCGGTCACCAGTACGGCTTCGATATTTTTTGGTTCCACTTCGCCGTGATGCGACGCAATCATGTTGCATACATTTTCGGGAACGCCGTACTTGCGGGCATATTCCGCGCCGATGATGGCATGCGCGCCGCCGACTTCATGCGTGACCGCTTTGCCGATGTCGTGTAACAGCGCGCCCATTTTCGCCGCTTTGACATCTGCTTTGAGTTCGGAGGCAATCATGCCCGCAAGATGCGATGTTTCTACGACGTGCGCGAGGACATTTTGTCCGTACGATGTACGAAATTTTAACGAGCCGAGCATTTTGACAAGTTCGGGATGCAGCCCGCCGATGCCCGTTTCCAAAACGGCGGCTTCGCCTGCTTCGGAAATGCTCTTGTTGACTTCTTCTTCGGCGCTTTCGACAATTTTTTCGATGCGTCCGGGATGAATCCGGCCGTCGCTTATCAACTTTTGTAACGAAACACGCGCCACTTCGCGACGGATAGGATTGTGCGATGAAATAATCACCGCTTCGGGGGTATCGTCCACCACGAGGTCAACGCCGGTCAGCATTTCAATCGCGCGGATGTTTCGCCCTTGTTTGCCGATGATGCGCCCTTTCATTTCATCACTCGGCAGCGGCACCAGCGAAACGGTGCTTTCGACCACCTGGTCGGACGCGACGCGCTCAATCGCGGTGGTGAGAATTTCGCGCGCGCGGCGTTCGCCCTCTTCGCGCGCGCCGCCTTCGATTTCACGAATGATGCGCGCGGCGTCCTGGCGGGTTTCTTTTTCCACCGCTTGCAAAAGCAGCTGCTTGGCTTCGTCGGTGTTCATTTGCGCGACGCGCTGAATTTCCAGCAACTTTTTGTTTTCCAATTCGTCCATCCGCGCTTTGGCGCGGTCCGCTTCCTTTTCTCGATTTTCGAGTTTGCGGCTGCGGTTCTCGATTTGCTCCAGTCGTTTGTCGAGGGCTTCACGGCGCTGTCGCAGTTGGTCTTCTTCGCGCGACAGTTCCATGCGTTTGCGTTTGTTATCCGCTTCTTGTTCGTTGCGAATGGCTAACGCCTGGTCTTTGGCTTTGAGAATAATATCTTTTGCCTGTGCGTCGGCTTCGACCAATTTCTTGGCCAGCTCGGCGCGCTGTGTTTCCAATTCGACCCTTTTTGCCGTAAAGACACGCGACTGGAGGAAATAGCCCACCGCAAACCCGGCGGCGCCGACAATGACGGCGACGATGAGGGTAACGATAAGGGTGTCCATGAATCCTCCAAGTTACTTGCAAAAGTAATCAGTAGCGTTCGATTACGAACGCAGCAGTACTCGGCAATCAGTTACTGAATACGGATGACTGGTTACTCGATGTCCCAGTCTTGATTCGAATCTGCTTGCTTCCCACTCACTTCTTGCCACAAGCGGTTGACCGTTTCGCGGGTGACGGTGTAATCGAAACCGCGCCGCGCGAGGAAACCGCTCAATTTTTCGCGAAAGGATTGTGCGTCCAATTCTTTGTAGCGCAGCGCTTTGGAATGCGCGGCGCGATACGCGCTGTCGCGTTCGTCCACTTTTTTCACCGCGCGGGTAATCTCCTCCGCCGTAACGCCTTTTTGACGCAGTTCATACTGCAACGCGCGTTTGCTGCGCGGTTTAAAGCCCTCGCGGTTCTCGACCCAAAATTTTGCAAAGTCACGGTCATCCACGAGTTTCACGTCGCCGAGCCGCGCCATCACCTGGTCAATAATTTCCTGCGGGTATTTTTTTTGGGCGAGGCGCTGACGCACTTCGCGTTCGCTGCGCGGGCGCACTGCCAGAAAACTCAACGCCTTGTTGCGCGCCTCTTCCAATTGTTCCGCGTACAATAATTTTTCCAAATCCGCGCGCGACAATTCTTGCCCCACGCGCACGCTCGCCGCCACGTACGCCGACAAGCCCATCGCAAAATGGTCGTCAATGTATAACGTAAAACGGTTCGCGCGTTTCACCTGCGGTTCGACGGCGGTGACGCGTCCGGGACTGGTGTTGATGCGCGCCAAGCGCGCCGCGCGCGCCGCTTCACGTTCTTCGCGCGTTTTGAATTTTCGCGCAAATGGTTTCTTGTTTTTTTCGAACGGCATGATTTTTTGCAGCGAACGGTTTTGCCGGAAACTGCGACTCTGTCAGAAAGCAAAAATCGCTGTGACTCGGCGCGTTGACGCGTCAAACCCACAGCGATTCGAAATGTTGGAACTGTCTTGACTTGCAATCGCTTGAAACGTTGCAAGTCGAAATGAAATGCTGCGCGGGAAGGGCACAGCGGCGTGTCAATTCAAATGCGCGGCGTATCCCTCGCGTCGCGCGGACGACCTTAGTGCTTGACGACAACGTTCCCGAGCCGAACGTTTGGCGGCGCAATCTCTAAATTCATGTGAGTCTCAACAATGGTCCAAAAATAATTCGCCGTTCAACATCCGTCCGAAGTATCGTACCTGAATCGAAATTCGACACCGTTCATTGACATCGCGTAAAGACATTTTCACTGTGGGGTTGTTGCGGCAAAATGGCAACAACGGAAACGCGAAAGCGTAGCGACGCGTTTGGATTGCGCGGATTATACCACAAAGCGCACAGCGCATACCACGCAAACAAAAACCCGTCCACAAGGACGGGTTTTGTTCGCTGTACTCGGTTTTTTATTCTTCGTCTTCCTCTTCGTCTTCTTCCTCGTCTTCGTCCTCGTCGTCCAAATCGGGAGTATCCTGCATCGCTTTCGGCAGCGCCGCTGCGCCGTTTGCGCCGTCAATGCCTGCTTTAACACGAATGGCTTTGACGATTTCTTCCATCGTGGACGGATTTTCGCGGAGGAAGGTGCGGGCGTTTTCGCGTCCTTGCCCAAGCCGCTGTCCATTGTACGAATAGAATGCGCCGCGTTTTTCGATGATGCCGTATTCGGTGCCGGTGTCAAGCATGTCGCCTTCGCGCGAAATGCCTTCGTTGTGCAAAATATCAAATTCGGCTTTGGTAAAGGGCGGCGCGACTTTGTTTTTCTTGACGCGCACGCGGACGCGCGTGCCAATCACATCTTCGCCGTTTTTGATTTGGTCGGTCGGGCGAACGTCCATGCGGACGGACGCGTAAAATTTTAGCGCCATGCCGCCCGTTGTCGTTTCGGGATTGCCGAACATGATGCCGATTTTCTGGCGAAGCTGATTCGTGAAAATAACGGCGGTGTTGGACTTTTTGATTGCACCTGTGAGTTTGCGAAGTGCCTGTGACATGAGGCGCGCGTGCAAGCCCATGTGCGAATCGCCCATCTCGCCTTCGATTTCGGCGCGCGGCACGAGTGCGGCGACGGAATCAATCACCACAATATCCACCGCGCCGGAACGCACCAACGCTTCGGCAATTTCCAATGCTTGTTCGCCGGTGTCGGGCTGCGAAATCAAAAGGTCTTCGATATTGACACCGCATTTTTGCGCGTACGACGCATCAAACGCGTGTTCGACATCCACAAATGCTGCGACGCCGCCGTTCTTTTGCGCGTTGGCGATGACGTGCTGGCAGATGGTCGTTTTACCGGATGCTTCGGGACCGTAGATTTCGGTGATGCGTCCTTTGGGAACGCCGCCGATGCCAAGCGCGAGGTCAAGGGAAACGGCGCCGGTGGAAATCGCTTCGACTTTGGCGTGAGGATTGTCGCCGAGACGCATGATGGCGCCTTCGCCGAACCGTTTTTTGAGAGAAGAGAGGGTGGAATCCAGAGTTTGCGCTTTGCCTTTGCTTTCGCGATACTCTGTTTCTGCTGCTGTCCTAGCCATGTGGCAATGCTCCTTTTACCCGTGCTTACAAAATCACAAGTTCGCGCTTATGGCTCTCACGCGTTGCAGTGAATTGTTGGGAAATTATACTCGCGTAAATTTCTCTGTAAAGAACGGGACCGAAAAAAAATTTTTGCGTCGAGGGATTCAGACGCCATCGTTCGGTGTGAACGATGAAAGAATTATACTAGAACAGGTGTGCGGTTGTCAAGTAAAAGTATCGGAAATTTTCAAAATTCCCTATTGACAACTCTAAATCCCGTGATACACTCTCCCTTGCTTTTCTGCCAGGCGCTCGCGACCTTTTGTTGCTGCCGCTACAAGTTTTGACAATGATTGAACTACATGTGAGTTAGCAGTTGTCGGAACAAGTACCAATGAGTTAATGAGCATCACTTATTTCATGCTTCCGCGTGTTCGCACCACCCGCATTGTTAGCGGTGGTGATGCGTTCGCGCCGTGTACGAGTGCGCCTGTTGACGGATAATGCGTTCCAGAGGAACGCTCCGTATCGCTGTCGTTTCGGCGGTCACAGTCGCATCTCCTGCGCTGTGACCGTTTTTTATTTCTATCGGCATAGCGCGCGCCTTGCGCGCTATTTTCATCAGTTTCGTTCGCGCCGTGATGCGCGAATGGGAGGCAACGACAGAAGTTATGGCAAAAACAAATTCGTCCGAGTTTCATCATATCGTTTCGCAAAAGCCCATTGTGGGATTGTGGGGGCTTTTGCGCGGGTTCCGTTTGCGCTATGGCGTCGCGGTCAGTTCGCTCATGATTTCCGTCGCCGCGCGCACGGGAACATTTTTTCTCATCGGCTATTTGGTGGACCAGATTCTGAATCGTTCCGACATGCTCCAGGTGCTGCCGTGGGTGGCGGCGGGATTCATCGCGCTCGCGTTGACGGAAGGCACGTTCTCGTTCTTGAGCGGACGATTCGCCGCGCGCACCGCCGAAGGTATCGCGCAAAAAGTTCGCAACTATCTGTATGACCACATTCAACGCATGACGTTCGCGTTTCATGACAAGATGCCGACGGGCGATTTGATTCAACGCGCAACATCGGATGTGGACGCGGTGCGACGGTTTTACGCGGAGCAGGCGATTGGCGTCGGACGCATTTCGCTTTTGTTCATCGTGAACTTTGTCGCGTTGTTGAGTCTGAACGCGCAGCTCGCGTTGTATTCCGTCGTCGTCGTTCCTATCATCATCATCATGTCCGTGTTCTTTTTTCGCCGCGTATCCAAAGCGTACGAACATTATCAAAATCAAGACGCGGTGGTTTCGACGACACTGCAAGAAAATTTGACGGGCGTGCGCGTGGTGAAAGCATTCGCGCGGCAGCAGTACGAGATGGACAAGTTCGAAAGAGACAATTTCGAAAAATTCGTGCGCGGCAAAAAACTGCTCATCATGCACTCGCTCTTTTGGCCCACCGCCGATATTTTGTGCGCGACACAAATGATTGCGGGTTTCACCATCGGCGCGTTGATGACGATGAACAATCAACTCACGCTCGGCGATTACGTCACGTACATGGGGCTCGTCATTCTCTTGATTTGGCCCATGCGCGAACTCGGACGCCAAATCGTGCAAGCATCAACGGGCATGGTGTCGTTCGGACGTTTGGCAGAAATCATTCGCACCGAACGCGAACCGATTGAACACGGTACCTTCACACCGCCCGCGAATTATCGTCTGCGCGGCGACGTTGAATTTCAAGACGTGGGTTTCGAATATGCCAAAGAAAGCCGCGTGCTGCATGACATTTCGTTTCACGCGGAACCCGGGCAAGTGATTGCGTTGATGGGTCCGACGGGTTCGGGCAAAACATCGCTGGTGAATTTGCTCCCGCGCTTTTACGAGTACGAACACGGCAGCATTCGTCTCGACGGCGTGGAATTAAAAGAATATCCGCGCGATTACTTGCGCCGCAACATCGGCATCGTGGAACAAGAACCGTTCTTGTTCTCGCGGACGATTCGTGAAAATATCACGTATGGCGTGGGGCGCAAAGTGCCGGATGAAGAAGTGTTCGCGGCGGCGAAAGCGGCGGCGGTGCATGATGTCATTCTTTCGTTCCCCGACGGCTACAGCACCCTCGTCGGCGAAAAAGGCATCACGCTTTCGGGCGGGCAAAAACAACGCGTCACGATTGCGCGCACGATTTTGAAAAATCCGCGCATTCTGATTCTCGACGATTCCACGTCATCGGTGGACACGGAAACGGAAGAAGAAATTCGCGGCGCGCTCGAAGAATTGATGCACGATAGAACGACGTTCATCATTGCGCATCGCATTCAAAGCGTAATGAACGCAGACCAAATTCTGGTGATGGAACATGGACGCATCACACAGCGCGGCACGCATCGCGAGTTAGTGAACCAAGACGGGTTGTATCGGAAAATTTATGAATTGCAAGCGAAAATTGAGAGTGAAGTGGAACGCGAAATCGAAGCCACCACGCACGAACATCGCGCGATGCGCGAAGCGGCGGTTGCATTGAATTGATTTGTTTGAAATTGAAAATGTTACTCTGTAACATTTTCAATTTCAAACTCCCACACTCATGAATTACGAATTTGAAGAAGAAGATTTTCAGGCGCAACTTTCGGGCAAGACCATCAAGCGCATGTTTGAGCTCACATTGCCGCACAAGTGGTGGCTAATCGGGTTTATCATCTTGATTGCGATTGTCGCCGCGCAAGATGGCGTGTTCAATTATCTGAAAAAGTTGATTATTGACACGGGCATCACGCCGCATGACCCTGCCGCGTTGACGAACGTGATGCTCGTGTATGCTATCATCGCGCTCACGCAAGCGGCGGGCGTGTTCGGGTTCATCTATCTCGCGGGCATTCTCGGCGAACGCGTCCAGTACGATTTACGCAAGAAACTGTTCAATCACTTGCAGACCCTTTCGTTTTCGTACTTTGACCGCACTGCCGTTGGTTGGGTCATGTCGCGCGTGACGAGTGACACGGGACACATCGCCGACTTGATTACGTGGGGCGCGGTGGATGTGACGTGGGCAATCATGTCCATCATCACGGCGGGCTTTTTCATGCTGCTGTTGAATTGGAAACTCGCGCTCGTCGTTCTCACCATCATTCCGATTTTGGTGATTGTGGCGTCGTGGTTCCAAAAACGCATCATCACCGAATATCGCATGGTGCGTAAAACCAACTCGCGCCTCACGGGCGCGTACAACGAAAACATTCAAGGCGTGCGCGTCATCAAGGCATTGAACCGCGAAGAAAAAAATCTGGACGAGTTCAGCGAATTGACGGGACAGATGTACCGCTCGTCGTTTCGCGCGGCGCGTTTGTCCGCGATGTTTTTGCCGGTGGTGCAATTCATCAGCGCGATTGCGTTGAGCATCATCGCATGGTACGGCGGCGCACAAATCGCGTGGGGTGAGATGACCGTCGGAACCTTGCAAGCGTTCATCGGTTATATCACGTTCATGCTTTGGCCCGTGCAAGATTTGGCGCGCGTGTATGCTTCGATGCAGCACGCCGTCGCGTCGGCGGAACGAACGTTTTCGCTGCTCGACACACCGGCGGACATTGTTGACCGTCCGAACGCCGTCGACCCGGGCACACTGCGCGGCGATATTGAATTCGACAACGTGGACTTTTGGTACGTTCCCGAAAAACCCGTGCTGCGCGATTTCAATTTGCACGTGAAAGCGGGTGAAACGATTGCGCTCGTCGGTCCAACGGGCGGCGGCAAATCCACGCTCGTGAATCTTGTCTGCCGTTTCTATGAACCGAAAAAGGGGACATTGAAAATTGGCGGGCGCGACTACATGGATTTGACGCTGCACGGCATTCAATCGCGCATCGGCGTCGTTCTGCAAACACCGCATTTGTTCAGCGGCACGATTCGCGAAAACATTCGCTATGGCAAACTCGAAGCGAGTGATGCAGATGTGGAACAAGCGGCAAGGGTCGCGGGCGCGCACGATTTCATCATCACGCTCGACAAGCAGTACGACGCGCAAGTTGGCGAAGGCGGCAACTTGTTGTCAACGGGACAAAAGCAACTCATCTCACTCGCGCGCGCGGTGTTGGCGAATCCCGACATTCTCATCATGGACGAAGCGACGAGTTCGGTGGATACGTTGACGGAGGCGTTGATTCAACGCGGGATGGAACGCTTGATGGCGGGACGCACAAGTTTCGTCATCGCACATCGTCTGTCGACAATCAAACGCGCGAGCAGAATTTTGGTGATTGAGAACGGCGGCATTTCGGAAATGGGAACGCACGCGGAACTGTTACGCAAACACGGACACTATTACGAACTCTACACGCGCCAATTCCGCAAAGAATTGGAGAGCGAGTACGGGTTGGGACGGTTGATGGGGTTGGCGGTGGCGGCGGAGTGAAGTGAATGAGAGATGGAGTGATAGAGGGATAGAGAGTAAAAATGAAACCTGACGCGTTAAAAATGGCGCGTCCGGGTTTTATCTTTCCTCTGATTTTTGCATAGGGCACGCGTGATTCATGACATTGGAACAGCACATAAAAAATGCGATGCCAAATTTTGGGCATCGCATTTTCATTTCTCGAAATTTTTCAAAATCGTATCCACAATCTCGAATGCGGCGCGCGGTCTGCCGACGCGTTTCGCGCACGCACGCATCATCTCCAAACGTTCGGGTTCGCGCAGCAACGCGGCGGTGGCAATGGGCGCGGTCTCCAACATCCGCAACTGAATGCCCGCGCCGCTGCCCGCGACAAAATCCGCGTTCCATTCTTCCTGTCCGGGAATCGGGTCAATCACGAGCATCGGCGTGCCGCGCGCGAGAATTTCGCTCACCGTGAGTCCGCCCGCTTTCGTAATCACCACGTCGCTCGCCGTCACCAAATCGTCCATAAAGTCCACAAAGCCGAGTTTCAATAAACGCAGCGTCGCGCCATTTTCCAAATCTGCTACTTCGCGTTCCAAATCTTGATTCCGTCCCGCGACGACGACGAGCGTGCCGCGCAAATCGGTTTTCAATAATTCTTGAATTACATGCCGCACGCGTGTACTCGGAATGCCGCCGCCGAGAACTGTAATCACGAATTCACTCGTAAGTCCAATGCGCGCGCGTGCCTGGTCGCGATGTTTTTCAATTGCAAATTCGGGTTTGACCGGAATGCCCGTGACGTGAATGAGCGCGGGGTCCACCTTGCGCGCAATCATCGCGGCGCGCGTAAAATCGGTCGCGACGAAATACGCGTCCACGCCGCTCTGAAGCCAATCACTGCTCACCATGAAATCGGTGATGACTTCGTACAGCGGCGCGATGATTTCGCCTTTGCGTTTGAGCGGATACAAAATTTCGATTGGCATGAAATGCGTGCCGATGATAATGTTGGGCTTGAGTTTTTTCACAAAGCGGTCGAGCGTGAGAACAAACATCGGACGCTGCGCCTGCCCGCGCACCAGATTTTTGATTTCTGCCCAACGCGGGTCGCTGACATCGCCGGATTCATAGTACATTTTGTAGAGCAGCGGCGCTTTTTCGCTCGTGACTTTGTACGCGCTGACAACGGCGCGTTCCAATACGCGCCCGCCAAATTCAAAAATATCTTTGACGACGACATCCGACACGCCGCGCAGCGCGAAGGTTTCTGCCAACGCGTGCGCCGCGCTCTTGTGTCCGCCGCCGATGGAGGCGTACAGAATGAGGACGCGAGGATTCATCACAAGAATTGTACTCGCGATGGAAGAGGATGACAAAGACCGGTGAGCCACAGACGATTGACGGATTCGCGCGCGCATTTTAGAATGAACGCACAAGGAGGCGACGATGAACGATACGCAGGGGTATGCTGCCAAAGGGAATGTGATTTATCAAACGCTAAACAACGAGACCATCATCATCAATCTGGATAACGGACGGTATTACAGTTTGAATCCGACGGCGAGTTTTATTTGGGACAGTCTGGCGCAAAACGCAACGGTTCAAGAAATTGGCGCGGCGTTTTCGCCAAATGGAAATGGCAACGCGAGTGCGCCAAGTGACGCGATTGCGTTGTTTGTACAACAACTGCTCGAACAAGAATTGGTTACACCCGTCGCGATTCCACCGCGCGCGCCGTTCGCTCTCGACGCCGCCGCGACAAAATTTGAAACGCCGCAGATGGAAATTTTTACGGACATGGAAAATTTGATTCCGCTCGACCCCATTCATCAAGTTGGCGCGATGGGTTGGCCCTTTCCCGCGCGAGAAAAATAATTTCGCGCAATGTCCAACATGTTTGATGCGAACGCGTATTTTGAGGAAATTGCAAACGCGTTCGAAAACGCCGCGCGCAGTCGTACACCCAAACGTTTTCTCTCACTCGTCGCGCACGGCGCGCAGTTGAATTTTGCGAACGACGCGTTGATTCCGCGCGTGATGCCCGCGCTGGCGCATCTCGAAATTCCACCGACGGATGCCGCGCTGCAACTCTGGCTCTTTGATTCCGCGACGACACATGTTTCACTGCCGCTTGCGCCATTCCAAAATGGAATACCCGAACAAGAAGGTTGGCAGTACGCGGATGAAACGCGGCATATTCTGTGGAATCCGCTTTTTCAAACGCTGACGATGCTGGATGCGGCGCGCGGCGTTGGCTATTTTTGGACAAGGGATGCAAACAATTTTTCGTACCACGAAGCAAGTTTTCCATTGCGAAATTTGTGGCAGTGGTGGCTCGGCGGGCGCGGCTTGCAGCTCGCGCACGCGGCAGCGGTTTGCAATGAACGCGGCGCGGCAGTGATTGTGGGGGCGAGCGGCGCGGGCAAGTCCACCATCGCGCTCGCGTGTTTGCAATCGCCGCTGAATTATTTGGGCGATGATTTTGTGTTGCTGCGCGCGGAACCCGAGCCGCAAGTGTTCAGTTTGTTCGCGTCCGCGAAATTGCACGCCGACCAACTCGAACGCTTTCCGCATTTGCAACACAGGGTGAGCAACGCGGCGCGGCTCGATTCCGAAAAGGCGTTGTTGTTCGTGAACCAACATTTCCCCGAAAAAATTCGCAAGCACGCGATTGTGCGCGTGTTGTTATTGCCGCGCGTGGTTGGCGCGGGGGAAACGCGCGCGCGCGAAATTTCGGCGGCGCGGGCGCTGCGCGAACTCGCGGTGAGTACGCTTTTTTTATTGCGCGGCGCAGGCAAAGCGGAACTTGATGCGCTCGCGAATTTTGCGCGGCGGCTGCCGTGTTATGAATTGGAACTGGGCGCGGACGTACGCGAGATTCCGCGCGTGATTGAAAATGTGTTGGAGCGAGGATGAGCGAACCTTTGGTCAGCGTGATTTTGCCTGTGTATAACGGCGCGGAATTTTTGGCGGAATCGTTGGAAACTGCCGTCGCGCAATCGTACCCGCATTTTGAAATTGTGGTACTCGACGATGGTTCCACCGACGACAGCGCGCGTATTGCAAAAGCGTTTCCGCGCGTGCGTTATTTTTATCAAACGAACGGGGGCATCGCGGACGCGCGCAACAATGCGATTGCGCTCGCGCACGGCGAACTGCTCGCGTTTCTCGACCACGATGATTTGTGGGCGCACAATAAATTGGAATTGCAAGTGGCGTATTTGCGGCAGCATCCCGACATCGCGCTCGCGCTCGCGCACGAACGTTTATTTTTCACGCACGGGTACACGTCGGAATTTTGGTTGAATCACAAGTTGATGCAGAACGACCATTTGGGCTTGGTGCCGGGGACGTGGCTTTTGAAAAAAGAGGTGTTTTATCAAGTGGGTCCGCTGAATCCGCGTTTTCGCATTTCGGACGACGTGGAGTGGTTCATGCGTTTTTTGGATAAGGGATTTCAGTACGGCGTCGTAGAGGAAACGTTGTTGTTCAAACGGATGCACGGCGAAAATGCGTCGTTCCAAATTCAAGCCGCCGTCCAAGAAATTCTCATGGCATTCCGCGCTTCGATTCAGCGCAGGCGCGAGAATGGGGTGACGCGCGGAGGGGAGGTGAAAATTGGTTGACGGTGGGCGCAGTGATGTTGGAATTTGCGCGCAGTTGACCTGCATCGAACACATGTGCTAGAATGCGGGCGTTGGTGTGTATTGAAAAGTGAGTTTCAAAAATGGCAGGTCATCAATTTGGCGGTGGTTGGACGAGTGAAAAATTGGAGCGTGTGCGGAAATATCTCGTTGCGTACACGACGATCATGACAGCAAATGAGCGAGCCCGCTTTCTGCGAACAATTTACGTTGACGCGTTCGCAGGCACAGGGTATCGTTCACTAACGCGCAGCAAACACTCAGAGACAATGCAAGAGCTCGTACCTGACCCCGAACGGATGGCGTTTTTGAAAGGCAGCGCGCGTATCGCACTCGAGGTTGAACCTCCATTCAACCAATATGTGTTCATCGAGAAAAACACAGAACGCTTTCGGCAACTTGAGAAACTCAAAACAGAATTTCCCGAACGTGCCAATCACGTTACCATCATTAATCAAGAAGCAACTGATTATTTGAAGCAATGGTGTAGGTAAATTGATTGGCAACGCTGGCGTGCTGTCGTATTTTTGGACCCATACGGAATGCAAGTAGATTGGTCGCTGATTGAAGCATTAGCCGAAACGCGTGCGGTAGACCTATGGATTTTGTTTCCGTTAGGACAAGCAGTGAACCGGCTCTTGACGAAACACGAACCTCCACCGGAAGATTGGGCAGATGCTTTGACACGCATGTTTGGCACTAATGCTTGGCGTGGTGAGTTTTATCCCAAACAAGTTCAGCAAACTCTCTTTGGCACGGAAGAAAGTTATCTCAAGGATGCGGATTTTGAACGCATCGGCAAATTTTTCGTCAAGCGCCTCAAGACGGTTTTTGCAGGAGTAGCAGACAACCCATTGCCGCTTCGAAATTCAAGAAACATTCCGTTGTTCTTACTCTGCTTTGCATGCGCCAATCCGCGTGGAGCAACACCGGCAATCAAAATTGCGCAGAATATTTTAGGGAAATAGAAATGGCGAGCGAAAGCAAAATCGAATGGACACAAATGACATGGAACCCTGTAACGGGTTGCTCCAAAGTCAGTCAAGGATGCAAGCATTGTTATGCAGAACGTATGGCGAAACGGCTGCATGCAATGGGAAATTCACGTTACGCCAATGGTTTCAATGTCACATTGCACCCCGATTTGTTAGAACTGCCTCTGAAATGGAAACAGCCGCGCATTATCTTTGTCAATTCCATGAGCGATTTGTTCCACGAAAAAATTCCACTTGAATATATTGAACGCGTTTTTGCGATAATGAATCGCTGTCCCCAACATACATTTCAGGTCTTGACAAAACGCAGTGTGCGTCTTGCTCAAGTTGCCCGTGAACTTGAATGGACACCGAACATCTGGATGGGTGTCAGCGTGGAAGATGAACACGTCCTCTCTCGCATTATTGATTTACAACAAGTTCCTGCCGTTGTACGATTTCTTTCATGTGAGCCGCTAGTCGGTCCATTGGAGAATTTGCCGCTTAAAGGAATTCAGTGGGTGATAGTTGGTGGCGAATCAGGACCGCACGCGCGCCCAATGAAGCGTGAATGGGTAACATCTATTTTTCGGCAATGTCGGAAAGCCCAAGTTCCGTTTTTCTTCAAGCAATGGGGGGGGGTGAGAAAAGATTTGACTGGACGTGAATTTAACGGGCGAACGTATGACGAGATGCCAAAGCAAGAAACAGATTTCTCAAGTCACCCCCAAAAATCATTTCAAAGTGCAGTTCCGGTTTTTTGCGAGTAAGGTTTTTAACATACAGACACGCCGCTCCAATTTGGAGCGGCGCATTTTTTGTTCGTGTCATTCGTCGCTACGGTGAGCGTAAGAATTATTCGCGGACTCTCAATTCCTTGCCAATCCCCTCAACACCGTCTGCAATATCCCGCCGTTCTCGGATTTGACCATATCATTCCTTGATCTCTGCCAAGTGCTGCAATAATTCACTCGGTGTGAAAATTTGGAGGGTGGTTTCTTTGAATCCACTTTTATCACGGGTAACGATGCCTTCCACCCCCGCGAAGTCCGCAGAGGCGATTTGGACATTATCTTCAAAGTCGCTGCCACTCATTCCTTGTGCGCGTTCCAACACAAGGCGATTCACCGTACAAATTTCGAATGTGTCGAGACAGGTACGAACGGCTTCATGTGCCAACTCCAAACTCGCTTGGCGACGCGCAACATAGAAAATGTTGGTTAATGTCGTCGCGTTGATATAGCCAACAATTTCATCCGCGTCGTTTGCCGCCCACAATGCGCTGGCGTCTGCGACAAACGGCTCGCGTTTGAGCAAAACATCCAACACAACGCTTGTGTCAAACAAGATTCGCATTAGCCGTATTTTTCCGCGCGACGTTCGTCAAGCCACTGCTTGACTTGCGCGTCCGTCGGCGCGGGCTTGTCGGTTGCCAAAAGTCCTAGCGCTTTTTGCAGTGTTGGTTTGCGTTTTTGCTTGGTGTGCAATTCGAGTTGGAGTGTTTGCGCTAAATCACGAATGAGTGCCAAGCGCCATTCGAGTGACCACTCGCCAATCGTTCTCAAAACGGATTGATAGTTTCGAGTTTCAATCATTGCTCAACTCCTCTTTCTATTGGAATCCATTCTAACGTACATCAAAATACGTGACAATGCGCGAAAATAAAACTCTATTGCCAACTTTGGCAATAGAGTTTCTATTCGCGCTGCTTTGTCGTTACGCTGGGCAAAACAATTATTCGCGGATTCTCAATTTTTTGCCAATCCCCTCAGCACCGTCTGCAATATCCCGCCGTTCTTGTAATAGTCCACGTCAATCTGCGTGTCGAGACGCGCGATGACTTCAAATTCTTTTTTGTTGCCGTACTCGTCCGTCGCCACCACCTTGAGAATTTGACGCGGTTTGATGTCGTCGCCGATGCCGAGAATGTCGTAGGTTTCGCGTCCGGTCAGTCCGAGCGATTCCGCGTTTTCGCCCGGTTTGTACACACACGGCAGTACGCCCATGCCGACAAGATTCGAGCGATGAATGCGTTCAAACGATTCCGCAATCACCGCTTTGACGCCGAGCAGCAACGTCCCTTTTGCTGCCCAGTCGCGCGAAGAACCCGTGCCATATTCTTTGCCCGCGAGAATGATGAGCGGAATGCCTTGCTCTTTGTACACTTGCGCGGCATCGAAAAAGGAATGTTCTTGATTGTCAAGAAAATTCAGCGTAAGCGGTCCTTCTTTGTTGCCGAGCAAAAGATTTTTGATACGAACGTTGGCGAATGTCCCGCGCATCATCACCTGATGATTGCCGCGCCGCGTGCCGTACTGATTGAAATCGAACGGCGCGACATCATGCGCTTCGAGCCATTTCGCCGCAGGGCTGCCTTTGGCGATGCTGCCTGCCGGTGAAATGTGGTCAGTGGTAATGCTGTCGGCGAACATGCCCAACACGCGCGCATTGCGGATTTCTTGCAGCGGCGCAAGCTCCATCGTCAAATCTTCAAAGAACGGCGGATTCGCAATGTACGTCGAGTGCTCGCTCCAATTGTAGAGTTCGCCGCCGGACGTGGGAATCGCGTTCCACATCGGATTGCCGTTAAAGACATCGGCGTACGATTTTTCAAACATCTGCGCGTCAACGGCGGCGGAAACGGTTTCGGAAATTTCTTGCTGCGTGGGCCAAATGTCGGAAAGGAAAACAGGTTCGCCGTCTTTGCCAACACCCAGCGGTTCATTTGATAAATCAATGTCCGTTGTACCCGCGAGCGCGTACGCGACGACGAGCGGCGGCGACGCGAGAAAATTCGCTTTGACGTGCGGATGCACGCGTCCTTCAAAATTGCGATTGCCCGAAAGCACTGCCGCCGCGACGAGATTGCCCGCGTTAATCGCTTGCGTCACGGGTTCAGGCAACGGACCACTATTGCCGATGCAGGTCGTGCAGCCATAGCCGACAATATCGAAACCGAGTTCTTCCAGGTACGGCAAGAGTCCCGCTTTGGTGAGATATTCGTACACCACTTTGGAACCGGGCGCCATGCTCGTTTTCACGTACGGCTTGACGTTCAATCCTTTCTCCACCGCTTTTTTCGCGACGAGGCCCGCGCCGACCATCACCGATGGATTGCTCGTGTTCGTACACGAAGTAATCGCCGCAATCACCACTGCGCCATGTCCAATCGTCGCGGTGTGCCCGTTGCCCGATTTCGAATCAGAGCGCACTTCCGATTTTTTGTCGAGCGCGGTTTCGTCGAGCGCAAAGCCGCGTTCTTTGATGGGCGCAGTGAGCGCGGCGCGAAATGTTTTTTTCAAATCTTTCATCAGCACGCGGTCTTGCGGACGTTTCGGTCCCGCAAGCGATGGTTCGACGGTGGACAAATCCAGTTCGAGCGCGTCCGAGAAAACGGGGTCGGGCGTTTCGTCCGTGCGAAAAATGCCTTGTGTTTTGGTGTAGTGTTCCACCAAATCGGCAGAGCGCCCGCGTCCCGTCGCACGCAAATAGCGCAACGTTTCCGCGTCGGTCGGGAAAAAGCCGCACGTTGCGCCGTACTCGGGCGCCATGTTGCCAATCGTCGCGCGGTCGGGCAGCGACATGGACGAAAGCCCCGCCCCGTAAAATTCCACAAATTTGTCCACGACGCCTTTTTTGCGGAGCATTTGTGTGACGGTCAAAACCAAATCGGTCGCGGTGACGCCATCGCGCAAGGAACCCGAAAGTTTGAAACCAATTACCTGCGGCGTGACCATGTACAACGGCTGCCCCAACATCACCGCTTCGGCTTCAATCCCGCCGACGCCCCAACCGAGTACGCCGAGTCCGTTAATCATCGTCGTATGCGAATCGGTGCCGACGAGCGTATCGGGAAAAATGTTCCCGTCGCGTGTGAGTACGCCTTGCGCGAGATATTCGAGATTGACCTGATGGACGATGCCCGTTGCGGGCGGAACGACGCGCAAATTTTCAAATGCTTGCGAACCCCATTTCAAAAATTCATACCGTTCGCTGTTGCGTTGAAATTCCAGTTCCGCGTTGCGAATGAGTGCGGTCTCGCTGCCAAAAAAATCCACCTGCACCGAATGGTCAATGACCAAATCTACCGGCACAAGCGGATTGATTTTTTTGGGGTCGCCGCCCAGTCCTTTCATCGCGTCGCGCATTGCGGCGAGGTCAACCACACACGGCACGCCGGTGAAATCTTGCATCACAACGCGCGCGGGCATAAAGGGCAGTTCGACGAGTTTGGGATTCAGTGCATCCCACGCGGCGAGATTTTTTACATCTTGCTCGGTGACAATGTAATTGTCCACGTTGCGGAGAACGGCTTCGAGCAGAATCTTGATGGAAAAGGGGAGACGTTCGAGGTTGGGCGCAAGTCCAAGCTGGGCGAGTTTGTCGAGGCGATACATGGTGTACTCGCCGAGAGGCGCGCGTGCGCCAAAAGCATCAATGCGGCTTGCCATCTTTATTTTTCCTTTCGGGACACACAGGGTCCCCGTCGAATGTCTGACCACACAGGGGTCAGCTCTGACCAAAATTCGGTCAGCCGGAAAATTATAGCACAATCAAAAAAGAAACGCGCACTGCAAATGATTGCGATGCGCGTTTTCTTGGTTGACTTGATGAGTAATCTTTATTCTGCGAGAGTCATTGCGGCTCGTTGTGGATTGTTGAATACAAGAGCTTGTAGAGGGAAAGACTCCATCTCCAGTCGCGCCAAGTTGATGATTTTGCTTGCATGGTCAATGTCAATCCCAACGAGATTTCTATCCGCATCAAAATCCAACACAACGTTTGGCGCAATCTCTTCCGAATCTGCACTTGGGTTTTCGGAAAATTCAATGTACAGCGAATCGGTCTCAGGGTAATAACGAAATTTCATAATTTCTTATTCCTTAAACCGTCGGTCAGGAAACGCGTTGTGTACGGTTTCACCGTCGGCTAAAGTAACAACGCGCAGAAATTTTTGCAATTCGGGAATGAAAATCCAAAAGCGGACTCGTCCATCGGGTTGCGCTTCTCGGCGCAGTGGTTCGCGCAACGCGCGCTCGCGCCATTCTCTTTGAATGTACGAACGTTTTTTCAAGACCTCATTCTCGAAATACTCCGTTGTTTTCACGGCAGCACGAATTTTACGCTGATTCTTTGGCTTGACAAGCTTATCTTGTCATGGGCTGCAGCAATTCGCGCAGTACCATCACATCCTGCTCGCCCATGCCTTGCGCGAGCGCGACGCGCATGAGTTCGCGCGCGGCGGCGACGGTGGGCAGCGGGATATTTTTGTCCGTGCCTTCCGCGAGCGCGTACGTTAAATCTTTGTGCATCAAGCGCAGAGAAAATGCCGCGTTGTAATCGCGCGCCAAGAGCTGCGGCAGTTTGCGTTGAAACAAAATCGGTGAGACGGGACTCGCCGTCAACACTTGCGCGACTTGATTCACGTCGAGACCGCTCGCCTCCGCTAACGCGATGGCTTCCACCAGAACGGTCTGTTCGACGCCGCCGATGAGATTGTTGATGAGTTTCATCATGGCGCCGCTGCCGTTCGGTCCAAGATGATGAATTGTTTTGCCCATCTGCTGCAAGTACGGACGCGCGCGTTCCAGCGCGTCCGCGTCACCGCCGACGAGAAAACCGAGTTCGCCGTTCGCCGCTTGCAGTTTGCTGCCGGTGACGGGCGCGTCGAGCAATTGACAATCGCGTTCGCGCGCCAACTCTCCCAATTCGCGCACCCACGCGGGCGTGAGTGTTGAAGATTCGAGGAGGAGTGTGTTTGGTTTCACGGACGCGAGCGCGCCGTCTTGACCCAACCAAATCGCGCGCGATGCTTTGTCGTCCGCGACAATACTGATCACAACCTCCGCGTTTTGTGCGGCATCGCGCGGTGTATTCGCGACGCGCGCGCCTTTTTGTTCCAATTCCTCTGCGCGCGAACGCGTGCGATTGTACACAGTGAGCGTGTGTTCACCTTGAAGCAAATTACGCGCCATGCCATTGCCCATAATGCCAAGTCCGAGAAATGCGATGTGTGCCATTCAGACCTCACCCCTAACCCTCTCCTTGCAAAGGAGAGGGGAATGAATTTTTGATGCTATACTCGTGTGCGACGCATTATACATTAGGCGCGCATGTATTTATTTCCTCACACATTGATTTTGTTAAAAGGCGGCGGCGATTTGGGAACGGGCGTCGCGTGGCGTTTGCACAAAGCGGGATTTCCCGTCGCGATTACGGAGCTCGCGCAGCCGCTGGTGGTGCGGCGTACGGTCGCGTTTGCGAGCGCGGTGTATGACGGCGAAATCGCTGTCGAAGGTGTGACCGCGTGGCGCGCCGATTCCATCCAAGAGGCGCGCAGTCTGATTGACGACGAAATGATTCCGGTGCTCATTGACCCGGAATGCAGCGCGCGAAATGAATTGCAGCCGACGATTTTGCTCGACGCGGTGATGGCAAAAAAAAATACGGGAACGAAAAAAAGTGACGCGCCGTTCGTGATGGCATTGGGTCCCGGATTCACGCCGAATGTGGATTGTCACTGTGTGATTGAAACGCAGCGCGGACACAATCTTGGACGCGTATTGTGGCATGTTCCCGCCGAACCAAACACCGGCGTGCCCGGCGAAATTGGCGGCAAAAGTTCGGAACGCGTTTTGCGCGCGCCGTGTGATGGACGCGTTGTCGGACGAAAAAAAATTGGGGATGAGGTGCGGCAAGGGGATGTGATTGCAGAGGTACAGGGATTTAAGGGAACTGAGGGAGATAAAGTTGTCGCGCCGTTTGAAGGGGTGCTGCGCGGAATCGTGCATGATGGATTGTTTGTACGACAAGGTTTGAAAATCGGCGATGTGGACCCCCGCGCGAAACGCGAACATTGTTTCACGATTAGTGATAAAGCATTGGCAGTGGGGGGGGGGGCGCTTGAAGCGTTATTGGAGTGGCTCAAGCTCACGCGCATGGGCGTCTAGGGCATCATTAACCAACTTGTTTTGCGTACCGATGCGTTGAAAGACGCTTTCTAAACGATTTCATTGTGCGCGACTCCCAAGAGCTTGTTTAATGCTGCTCTAGCATTCACTTGCGGGTTGTCATTCGTTATCTTTTTGGGAGCAAACAATGACAACAGAACTTGTACTGGTTCGACATGGACATGCAGTGCGCGTCAATGGCGATTATGTTCGGGCGCCGCTGACCGAATTGGGACGTACGCAAGCGGAATTAACCGGGAAACGTTTCTGCCATGAAAATTTCACGTTCGACGGTTTTTATTCCAGTCCGCTGCGGCGCACCAAAGAAACCTCTGCGCTGATTGGAACGCAGATGGGCAAAATTCCCGCGATCCAAAACGGTATTCAAGAACTGGAAGGCTATGAAGTTCCAATGCTGGTGCTGATGGAATTTCTCGCGCACATCGGCTGGTTTGGCAGGTACTTGTATGAAAATTCAGGCAAGCCGATTCATTGGCCCATCGTTGGGCGCGTTTCGCAAGTCATTTCCGACCTGGTCAAAAAGCATGAAGGTGGTCGTTTTGCCATCGTCACGCACAGCGGGGTCGTTTCTTCTGTCCTCGCGTGGTATTTTCCCAACCGGCGGCGGCGCTGGTGGATGTACACGGTGAACAATTGTTCGCTCACGCGTCTGCGGATTAACGGCACGCACGCAGAATTGATTGTCGTGAATGAAACAAATCACTTGAGCGACGCGCTCACCACAAAACAACCGCCTGCACAAACGGTTCAAGTCGCGAAAGCGGTGGAAGAAAAAGTCGAGCAGGTCGTGTCGCCCAAAGAGCCCGCCCGGGAAGGCATGGTCAAGTGAATGTAGCGCGCGCGTTCGATATTCGCCGTAAAGAGGTTGTTGCCTTTGTCGGGGGCGGTGGAAAAACGACGGCGATGTTTTGCCTCGCCGATGAATTGGTCGCGCAAGGCAAGCGCGTTATCACGACGACCACGACGCGAATTTTTGCAGCACAAATTCAACTTGCGCCGAAACATGTGGCGGTTGAATCTCGTGAGCAGGCACTTGGCGATGCGCGCTCTGCGCTCGGCGAGACGCCGCATGTGTTGGTGATTGGCGCAACAAAGCAAGAGGGCAAAGCGTTTGGCGTCGAGCCGCGCCTGGTTGACGAGCTCGGTGCATTGGAACAAGTTGATGTGGTATTGGTCGAAGCGGATGGTTCGCGGATGCGTTCGTTCAAAGCGCCCGCGGAACACGAGCCGGTGATTCCGCATTCGACGACGCTGCTTGTGCCTGTCGTCGGCATTGATGCGGTGGGAAAAATTCTGAGCGATGAATATGTGCATCGCGCAGAACTTGTTTCACAGATTGCCGACATTCCATTGGGAACCATTTTGCAGAGTGAACATATTGCGCGTGTCCTTGGCGAACGACGCGGGGGATTAAAAAACAGACCCCGCACCGCGCGCGTGATTCCACTCATCAACAAAGTAGAAAACGCGGAACAGTTGGCGCACGCGCGAAACATTGCCGCAAGCCTTTTGCAAAACGATGAAATCGAATCCGTTGCAATGGGCGCCGTAAAAAATCGCCGGGCTCCAATTTCTATGCTAGAGTCACGCGTCACTGCCGTGGTGCTCGCAGCAGGTGGTTCGACGCGCATGCGCGGCGCGGTAAAACAATTGCTGCCGTGGGGCGATACGACGTTTGTGGGCAACGCGGTGCGCGTGGCGAAAAATTCGCGCGTGCGTGAAATTGTGGTGGTGACGGGGCATCAAGCAGAACAGGTAAAAAAGGAGATAAGGAAACTCGGGGAAATCAAAGTGGCGCACAATCCCGATTGGGCGACAGGACGCGCGTCAAGCGTGCGCCTTGGAATTCAAAACACAAGCGCGAATTCCGGTGCGGCGATTTTTATCAACGCCGACCAGCCGTTTCTTGCTCCCCAAGTGATTGATGCCGTGATTGAGAAATTTTTCGAGACGCGTGCGCCGATGGTTGTGCCAATGTTCGATGGGAAAACGGGCAGCCCGGTTTTGTTTGCGCGCGAACTGTTTTGGGAACTGAACGCGCTGCAGGGCGAGCAAGGCGGACGCGATGTGCTGCAAAAATATCGTGAGGTGTTGGCGCGAGTGGACATTGCCGATGCGCGCGCCGCGTTGGACTTGGATACGCCGGAAGAATACGACACGGCAAAAAGGATGATGCGCTGATTCGAGCGCGGCACAATGCGCGATGCACCGTGCAACACGGAAAGGTCCAGCACGCGCGCGCTCACGCGTTGAGGAATGATAAATCACGTGGGGAATGAGAACAACGTCACACTCCAAAGCGATGCGTCGTTATCAACAATAATAGAACTGTATTTGATTCGACACGGCAACGCGAAAAAATTACGCGGGGAAACGTACGTGACCGCGCCGTTGACGGAATTGGGACGTCGTCAAGCCGAACGGACCGGCGAATTTTTCAAAACGCAGCAGCTTTCCTTTGACGGCTATTATTGCAGTGCGTTGAAACGCGCGCTTGAAACCGCGACGTTGATTGGCGAACGAATCGGACAAATGCCTGCGGTGCGCGCGGGGATTCAAGAGATGGAGTACCGCGAAATTCCCGCGACGGTGCTTGCCGAATTGATTGCGCGGACGGGCATGTTGAATCGGTATTTTAACAATCGCATTGGCAAAGCCATCCGTTATCCCATGCTTGGGCGCGTCGCGGAGGGCATGCTGGATATTTTTTCGGCGCATCCACGCGGACGCATCGGTCTCGTCGTGCACGGCGGCGTGATTTCAAGTATCCTCGCGTGGTACTTTCCGCGCGAGCGTCACCGCTGGTGGCGCGATACGGTGGGCAATTGTTCCATCACGCGCATCGAGTTGCACAACGGCAATGCCAAACTGCTCGAATACGATTCCACCGCGCATCTCGCCGAGCTGCAATCCACCGCTCATCAACGCAACTACACCTTGTCGGGTGATGAAGGGGTATGATATAATTTTCGCACATGAGTCCTGAATCCCTTTTGTTCTGGGCAAACATTGCCGCCATCTATTGCGTGGTCAACGGTGTCATTCTTTCGCTCGTGATTGGCGTCGCGTTTGGTTTTGCGTGGTGGTATTTGCGCAAAGGACGCAAGGCACTGATGATGCCCCTGTTGATGGCACAGGTGTATGCCCTGCGCGCGCAGCACATTACGCTCAAAGTAACCGATGCCGTCGCCAATGTGCCCATCGGGATTCATACCACGACGACGCGGCTCAAGGTGACAGCACAAACATTGCTGCGCGGCAGGAGCAATGTCTGACTGGCACAATTTTATGTACAGAACGGAGTCTGGCACTGCCAGTCGGAAACAACATGGCACAAGAACCTTTTTTCAAACAGAATGATGCGCAAATGGCGTGGGACGATTTGCGAACGAGTCCCGCGTTTCCCGCGATTGTCGGCGGCATCGCCGGCGCGCTCGGCGGCGCCGCGCTGATGGTGTTGTTTGGACGACGCGGCAAGAAACAAGAAAAACTGCCGCTTGCCTATGACGAGAACGGCAATCAAGTCAAAGTTGTCTACTTGCCGCAAACTTCGTCCCCGCGCATCGCGGGATTCACGCCGACCGATTTGATTACGCTGGCAACGATTGGAATTTCACTGGTGCGCCAAATTCAAGACATGGCACACATTAAAGGGCTGGAAAAAGAGACCGAAGTGTTGACAGACCAAAAAGAAATTCTGGAAGACAAGACCGGTGTCCAGGCGCCGCCTGCACACGCCGTTCCTGCCGCCCGGGAAAAATAATTCCGACAGCGAGTTGTAGTAAAATAACTGCATACGATTCGATGATGGAGCAATCGCAGAAACACCCAGAGGTGCACGGCGATTGTTCTTTTTTGTCAATACAAGTTTTTCGTATTCGTTGTTTCGATTGATGTGAGCGTTGTGTATGAGTGAAATGTATCCGAAACGGGGCGCGCAAGACCCCGCGCTGTTGGACCTCGACGAGTTGGACCGCTACGAGCGCGCGCACATTCCGCCCGGACCGCCGCCCAAGCAAGACCCCCGATTGCGCGTGCTGAATTTTGACGAAGTCTTTTTGGGGTACGACCAAGAGCAAGCGATTGTCGAGGCGGCGCGCTGCATTCATTGTCCGTCGCCAGAGCCGTGCATTCTCGGCTGCCCGTTGCACAATGATATTCCGACGGCGATGTTGTTGATTGAACAAAAGCGTTTTGTGGAAGCCGCGAATGTTTTTCGCGCAACGTCGAACATGCCCGAAGTGTGCGGGCGCATTTGTCCGCAGGAGAGTTTGTGCGAAGGTTCGTGTACCGTCGCGGGCTATGACCGCGCCGTCAACATTGGAAAACTTGAAGCGTACTGTACAGACTGGCAACGACAGCATGCGGGATTCCCAAACTATCACATTGCGCGGTCCACGGGACGTCGCGTCGCGATTGTGGGAAGCGGACCGGCGGGGATGTCTGTCGCGGAAGAATTGATGCGCGATGGTCATGAAATTGTGGTGTACGAAGAATGGCCCAAACCCGGGGGCTTGAATGTCTACGGCATTCCCGGATTCAAATTGTTCAAACACATCATCGCGGAAAAAGTGGCGTGGCTCGAACGGTACGGCGTGAAATTTATTTGCAATACGCGCGTGGGCAAAGACATTGCATTGCAAACCTTGCTCGACGAATACGACGCGGTGTTTCTGGGCATCGGCGCGCCGATTGGCAACAAGGCAAAATTGCCCGGCGAAAATTTAAAAGGTGTTTATCAAGCGACAGAATTTTTGGTGCGCGCGAATTTGCCGCTGCAAGACTTGCCCGTACGCATGCGCGCGCGTCCTGAAATCGGCAAGCACATGGCGGTCATCGGCGGCGGCGATACTTCGATGGATTGTGTACGCAGTTCGATTCGTTTGCAACGCCAGACGGGCATGACGGACGGCGTTGTGACCGATTATTATCGGCGTACGGAAAGAGAAATGCCGGGACGCGAAGAAGAACGGATGCACGCGAAACAAGAGGGCGTGCAATTTGAATTTCTCGTCGCGCCCGTCGCGTTTCACGGCGACGAAAACGGACATGTGTGCGAATTGGAATTGCAGCGCATGGCGTTGGGCGCGCCGGACGCGTCGGGACGACGTTCGCCCCAGCCGGTTGAAGGGTCCAATTTTCGCGTGCCTGCCGATATTGTCGTGCTTGCGCTGGGCTACAGTCCCGACCCGACCATCGGCGACACAATGCCGAATTTGGAAAAAGGATGGAAGGGCTTGTTCAAAGTGGAAACGGAATT
Source organism: uncultured Chloroflexota bacterium (assembly GCA_937870825.1). Lineage (GTDB taxonomy): Bacteria > Chloroflexota > Anaerolineae > UBA4142 > SHND01 > SHND01. The sequence goes on from CALMZO010000226.1 coordinate 80,550, forward strand.
TACAGGCGCGACAAACATTCCCGGATTGTACGCGGCGGGTGATGATGTGCGCGGCGCGGATTTGGTTGTGACCGCGATTGCGGCGGCGCGTCATGCCGCGCGCGCGATGGACGCGTATTTGCGAAATTTGGACACGCCGTTGAAACGCGAATCCCTGCCGTTCGCCCTTGAACAAAACGCGGCCGTACCCGCGGAATAAAAAAAACTCGTCGCCCCCCGGGCAACGAGTTTTTTTATTCGCAATCTCTGCACCAAGCTCTCCGTTAGGCAAGTTCTTCGCCAACTTCGCCAACGGGTTCATTCACGACCATGATTGAGGTCGCTTGCATCACCGCAGTTCCTACTGCCGCCATTTCTCCTGCCGGAGCGGGAACCGCCGTCGGCTGCGCAAGCGCCATTTGGACTTCGGGGTGCTCGCGGCGGAAATGCAACAGCCGCAGAGTGCGCCCATCCATATCCCGGATTTCTTCTTCGAGGATGCGGCGTTCTTTGAACCCGGTCAGAATCATGTCTACCTGCATTGGCGTCAATTCGACTTGATTGCTCGGGGCGAGCGCGTGCGTTTTGACAAAGAGGAACGTGAGGTAGGGGCGCGTGCGGTCAAGATATTCGATAAGTTTCAGTAATTTGATTTCCGCCTGCTGCAAATTCGGATATTCGGACGTATCCAGCGAAGGATAGAGTTTGCCATTCGTGACGGGTTCTCGAACAATGGGCGTCCAACCTTCTTCAAAAATGGGGTCGTTGATATCGGCAGCGGCAATCAAATCATTTGAAACACAACCCGGCACCCCTGCGACGACGACCTTTTTGTTAAAGCGGTAGCGCGCGCGCGCAACGGCGCGAATAAAATCGCTGTCGCCGGTCATTAGAATGAGCGTTGTCACGGTGGGACGGTCGAGCAAACAATCAATAATGTCCAAGAGCATTGCCATATCCGAAGAACTCTTGTGAGCAACATCGGGACTGCGGCGGGGGATGTCACGCGGGGAAATTCCTGCGACTTCGAGTTTTCTACGGTAAAATTCGGGGTGTTCCGTAAAATCCGCATATGCATTCGCAAGGGCGACGGGACCGTACTTGCGGGCTTTTTCCATCAACTTTTGAGGTTCCGGCTCGAGCCCATACGTATTTTTCAAACCGTAGCGGACGTTCTCAAAGTCTATGAACAAGGCGACTTCGCCACTTTCAGACATACATTTTTTTTATACAGCCCAATCTCACAAACAAATTGTGAGATTGCGCCGTCTCCTAACAAAATAGCATGGAACCTATTGCCTGATGCTTTCGCAAACAAAAGGTTTGCAAATGGTAATCGATAGGTTAAGATTCAGTCAAGATTCTATCAGCAACATTCTCCTATGTCAATCACTTTGTTCAGCCGTTTTCAAATTATCCGGGCACTTGTGCATGGGGTAATTGTCCTAGCCATCCTCATTGTGATTTGGCAATTCGCCGCGCCGCCGCCAATTCTCGTCACCCTTGGGGCGCCGCAAACGGTGCAAACCCGGTATCCCAAAATGGGCGTGCATACGCGGATGACGGATGAAGTCGAGACATGGAAAATTCAAAAAAATTACGCAATGGTGCGCGAAATGGGCGCGCCCTATGTTGTCGAATTTTTTCCCTGGGCATACATTGAAAATGCCAAAGGCGAGTTTGATTGGCAGCACGCGGACGAAATGGTTGACCACGCGCGCGCACAAGGTTTAACTGTCATCGCGCGCATGGGCTTTGTGCCGCCGTGGGCGCGTCCCGAAAAAACATCCGTCACCTATTTGGACGCAAACAACTATCCAGATTTTGGCGATTTCGTCGCCGCGTTCACCGAACACTTTCGCGGACGCGTAAACTATCTCATCATCTGGAATGAGCCGAACGTAAATTTTGAATGGGGACAGCGCGCGGTGGACCCGCTTGCGTACACCGAGTTGCTCAAGGTCGCGTACACGCGCGCCAAAGAAAAAAATCCCGACGTAAAAATTCTCGCGGGCGCGCTCGCGCCAAATCTCGCGCCGCCGGGCGCAACCGACGCGATGAATGATTTGGAATATCTGGAAAAAATGTATCAGGCAGGCGCGCAAAATTATTTTGATATGTTGTCCGTCCACTCGTACGGATGGAAATCTCCCGCGAACGAACCGCCCTCCCCCGACCGCGTCAATTTTCGCCGCACCGAACTGTTGCGCGACATCATGTTGAAATATGGTGACGACGCGAAACCCATCATGCTCACCGAAGGCGGTTGGAATGACCATCCGCGCTGGACGAAAGCGGTGACGCCTGCCGAACGCATTCAAAACACGATTGGGGCGTACGACTGGTGTGAAAAAACGGAATGGGTTGCCGCGTGCGCGTTGTGGGTTTTTCGCACCCCCTCTCCAACATATACCTTCAACGATTATTTCACGTTCGTTACGCCGGACTTTGACGCGAAACCGATTTATTGGGAAGTGAAAAAGTGGGCGAGGGGAGAGTGAGAGATAGAGAGATGGAGTAAAAAGATAAAGAGGTGATTGGGTGATTGGGCGATATTGATCTGCGGTTTTTGATTGGGCATAAGCGATATGCGATTTGCGCTACGCGGAAAAGAGCATGAAAATGAATTTTGACGCAATGCTGGACCGCGCGAGAAATGTGCGAGTCATGTATGCAGAGTTTGAAAAAGAGAAATATGGCGCGGTGTGGACGAATCAGGAATTGGCGCTCGGTTTTGTCGGCGACGTTGGTGATTTGGTAAAGTTGGTAATGGCAGTGAATGGCAAACGTGAAATTGAAAACGCGCGCGAAAAATTGGAACACGAGCTCACGGATTGTTTATGGTCGGTGCTCGTGTTGGCGGACGCGCACGCGATTGATTTGGAACAAGCATTTGTGCGAACGATGGATGAGTTGGAACAACGGTTGAGAGTAAATGATTGACGCGATTAAGAAACAAAGAACAAACATCAAAGGTTGGCGCTTTGGTTCTTTGCCGCTTTTGCTTTTCCTGTTGTTCATCGTCGCCTATCTTTTTGATTTCTTTGGGTTTCTCCAACCTCCGCCGAAACCTGATGAAACGTGGACGCGCATTCAAACCGAGCGTGTGCTCCGCATCGGCATTGACCCGAGTTCGCCGCCGTTTATTGTGGATGACGGCACGGGAAAATTATCGGGGTTCGATGTCGCGTTGGCGAATGAATTGGCGAAGACGTGGGGCGTGAATGTTCAGTACGTGTACACCGGGTACGATGGTTTGTACGACGCGTTGAACGCAAAACAATTTGATCTGATTTTGTCCGCGCTGCCGTACAATCCGACCAAAACGCAAGATGTCTTTTTCTCGCACGCGTATTTCAACGGCGGACCGGTGTTGCTCGTGCGCGGCGATGATACGACGACGCGCGGGTTGGAAAATTTGCAAGGCAAAACGATTGCGGTAGAACTCGGCTCGAACGGCGACGCCGCCGCGCGCAAATGGCAAAAACGTTACGCGTTAAATCTAAAGCAATTTAATACTGCGCACGAAGCATTGCGCGCGCTGCAACGCGGTGAAACCAACGCGGCGATTGTTGACCCGATTACGTTCATTGATTTTCAACGCGCGGAGGCGGACACGGGCGTTTTGAACTGGCGCAGCGTGGGGAAACCACTCGCGGATGAAAACTACATTATCGCGGTGCGCCGAGATTCGGCGACGTTATTGAAGGAAATAAACACGGTGCTTGATGCGCTGCGGCGCGAGGGGAAACTGGAAGAGATGCAAAAGGAAAATTTCTGAAGAATGAAAACGAAACCCGTTGTCTCCGAGACAACGGGTTTCGTTTTCATTCTTCGTCCACTCCCAACACGCCAATTTTCGGCAGCACCCTATTCAAGAATTCGCGCACCTCGCTTGCCGTCGGCAGCGCGGGAATCGCGCCGCGCCGCGTTAAAGTGAGTGCGCCCGCCGCGTTCGCAAATTCGAGCGCGCGCGGCAACTGCGCGTCGAGATTGTTTTTGTCGTGTTTGATGAGTTGCGTCAACAGCGCGCCGACAAACGAATCCCCCGCGCCTGTCGAATCCACCGCATCCACTTGAAACGGTTTGGCGAATCCTTTGCTTGACGCGCTGTGAAAATAACTGCCTTGCGCGCCGAGTGTGACGACAATCAACTTGCCGCCGCGAGAGGCAAGTAACGCGCTTCCTTTTTCCACGTCAGACGTTTGCGTCAACAATTCCAATTCGAGTTCGTTGACTTTGAGCAAATCCGCGTGCGGAAGCATCGCGGCGATTTGCGCCAGCGCTTCTTGCTCATTGCGCCACAGCGCGGGGCGATAATTTGCGTCGAATGAAATCAGCGCGCCGCTTTGTTTTGCCAAACGCACCGCTTCAAATGTCGCGCTGCGCGCGGGCTCGTCGGTGAGTGAAACGGAAGCGACATGCAGCGCGCGCGTATTCGACAACAAGTCGCGGTCCAATTCGTCGGGACGCAAACGTTGGTCTGCGCCGGGGTTGCGATAAAAAATGTATTCATTGTTTTCGTTCGGCTGCGCGATGAGAGCGAGCGTCGTGCGCGCGTCCGCATCGAAACGCAAACCGCGCGTGTCCACCCCTTCTTGTTGCAAAACATCGCGCAGCATTTCGCCAAAAAAATCTTGCCCCACTTTGCCGATGAACGCCGTGGACGCGCCGAGTCGCGCCGCCGCAACCGCCACGTTTGCAGGCGCGCCGCCGGGTTTCGGAATGAACGCCGAAACGTCCACCAGCCGTTTTCCTTTTTCGGCGGGGAACATATCAATCAATAGTTCGCCGAGGGTGATGATGTCCATTGAAAATCCTCAACCGTTTTTGGGATTATAACATGCGCGGCGCGGAAAAGATGCGTTTGCATCGAGTGCGCGATTGTTTTACACTACTTTTGAGTGAGCCAATAACGAATAACGAATAACGAATATCGAATAACGAATAACGAATAACGAGGAACACATGAAAGCAATTGCAATCACTCCCCGCGTACCGGACTCGGCGCGCTTGCTCGATGTCCCGGAACCGGAAATGAACAATGACCAGGTGTTGGTGCGAATGGTGCGCTCGGGAATTTGCGGGACGGATACAGAAATGAATTCGGGCGCGTTCGGTGAAGCGCCGCCCGGGTACGAGTATTTGATTTTGGGTCACGAAAATTTTGGACAAATCGAGCGCGTCGGTTCGCGCGCGTCGCGTTTCAAAAAAGGCGCTTATGTTGTCGCGACGGTGCGGCGTCCGTGCGATTGTTTGAATTGCGCGGCGGGCGAATCGGACATGTGCATCAAGGACGCGTTCACCGAACGCGGTATCCGCCGCCAGCACGGTTTTCTCGCCGAGTATTACGCCGAGTACGAAGATTTTTTGATTGAAATTCCCGCGCATTTGCGCGAGGTGGGGATTTTGCTCGAACCGTACAGCATCATTTCAAAGGCGTTGTGGCAGGCGTGGAAAATTCAGGAACGCATGGTGTGGAAACCGCAAACGGCGTTGGTGACCGGCGCGGGGACGATTGGTCTGCTCGCGGCGTTGGCATTGCGCGCGCGGGGATTGGAAGTGGTGATATGCGCGCGTTCGAAACGCGGCACGTTGAATTCGATGCTCGCGCAAGACATGGGCGCAACGTACGTTTCGCTGCAAGACACGCCGCTCGACGAAATTCCGCGCGTGATGAACAATCGCGTAGATGTGATTTTTGAAGCGACGGGACACGGACCCACTGCGTTGAAAACATTGGAACTCGTGACGACGAACGGCATTGTTTTGCTGAATTCGGTCACGTCCGCCGCGCATCGCGTCATGGTAGATTCGGACGCAATCAACATGCGAATGGTCTTGGGCAATATGCTCGCGGTGGGTGTGGTGAATGCGAACCGCAAATACTTTGAAATGGGCGTCACCGCATTCGAGACGTTTCAAGAACGCTTTCCGGGAATTTTGGAACGGATGTTGACGCGGCGCGTCGCGCTGCAAGATTTTTCGATTGACCTGTTACAAGAGCGGCGCGGCGTCAAGACGACGATAGAGATTCATCCTGATTAAAACGGGTAGCAACGGTACCTGGTTCTGTTGCTACCCGTTTTTTTTCACGGCACTTTAACTTTAATCGGTTCACTCCATTCGCTCGTGCCGTCCGCTTTTACGATTTCAATTTTGTAAAAATATGTTTTGCCCGCTTTCACTTTTTTGTTGCGAAAGTTGTAACGATTGCCGTTTGGCTCGCCCGTTGATTTCGCTTGCTTGAGTTCTTTGTTCAAGAGCCGATAGTTGCCGTTGCGTTTCGTGCTGCGGTGAATGTTGAAACCGATGATGTTGAATTCGCTGCCGGTTGTCCATTTCACCACGACGCCGCCTTTTTTGTGCAACTTGGCTTGGGCAGTCAAGAGCGTCGCGGCGGTGGGCGCGCTGCCGCTGCCGATACCGAACGGCGAGAATGAAGTGACGCCCGAAATTTCGATATAGTTCAAACCGTTCTCGGTGCCCCGTGTGTACGCCCCCGTGAGTTGTTCCCACGTCGTTCCGTTGCAGTGATACACCACGAGTTGATTCAAATTCAAACCGTTCGCTTCCGATGCTTCGAAATAGATTCGCAGCGTCGCGCTCACGTCGGTTTGATTCGACGGCGTGATGTTGATTGTGCGTTCAACGCTCGTCGTCGGAAAGTTTTGTGTGCCGCACGCGGAGGGTGAAACGCCGCGTGCAATCACAACGGTTGTGTCGCCCAAACCCTGCGCGCCGTTCGAGGCAAGCGCGACGGCGACATCTTTGAGCGCATCTTGGAACGTGACCGTCGTCGCGTCATTCACCGTTTGCGCGGCTGGCGCATTTTGCACCGCGCCGTTGTTGGTGAATGTGCCTTGCACGCGGAACGAACTCGCGCCGGTATCGAGAATTGTGTTTGCGCCGACGACGACGTTGTAGAATTTTGCATTGCCCGTGAACGTTTGTGTCTGACTATCGCTTGATTCGGCAACGTTCTTGGCGAGCGATGGATTGTTCCCCGCTCCGCCGCCGTTGAACACGAACGTGCCGTTGTTGTGTACGAAATGCGCGTTTTGCGCGTTCACGTTCCCCGTTACCGTCAGACTGCCGCTTGTGCCTTTGACGAATGCGCTGCCCATGTCGAGGGAACCGTTGATGGTGACATCGCCTGTAAAGTACATTCCCACCTGGCGATTGATAGAAACGTTTTCCGTGTACGTTCCCCCTTGTACGAGGATGACGCTGCCGCGCGTGACTTGGGCAATCGCTTCGGTGAGGGTCGCATAACAAGGCGTGTTGCCGTTGCAGTTTGGCGCGTTGCTCACGTACGACGGCGCGGACAATTGCAAACATTCGGAAAATTCTTCGGTGCCGGAACCCGTGAACGTGAGCGTGAGCTGCGCGCCGTTCGAGAGGTTCGCCGGGAACGTGGCATCGAAAATTCCGTTGTCGTCGAGCTCAATGTCCATCGAACCCAAGTACGTTTCGCCTTCGCCTTTACCGCTGCTGTCACACGCAGTGTTTGAAAAGACATCGAGTCCGAAGGTTCCTCCGGGCGATGTCGCGCGTCCGCCCGAAATTTCGAGCGCGCCATTTTCAAAATACGCGGTGAAAATTGATGGCAGTCCTTCATCTACCCCGTTCGCCGCAACGTCAATGCCGAGCGTTCCGTTATTGAAAATCGAATTGCCGCGCGCAGCGTTAAAGGGACTGTTCAACACAATGCCTTCAAATTGATTGTTCGCGATGATGTTGCCCGCGCCCGTCGCCGTGCCGCCGATGAAATTTCCTTCCGGTCCAAAGTTGAATCCATTTTTTTCGACGAGGATGCCGAGCGTGTTTGCCAAATTCGCGCCGTTTGGATTTGTGCCGATGTAGTTGCCTTGAATGATGTTGCCTTGCGTTTGCGTGTCGTGAAGAACAATCCCCGCTTCGAAATAACTGCCGCCGCCGTTTGCGCCAATGATGTTTGCTTGTGCGGGCGATGTGCCGCCGATGAGATTGTTTTTTGAGAAATCAATGAGGATGCCGATATCCTCATTGCCCAGTGCGCTGCTGCCGTTCGCGTTGACGCCGATGCGATTGCCTTGCACGGTGTTGTTGTCCGACTGGAGCGCCAGCACTATGCCCTCGCGGTTCCCCGAAACTACATTGTTCACAATCGTCGAGTTCTTGCCGTCGTGGAGATAAATGCCCGCGTTGCGATTGCCGAAATCGAGTTCGCCGTTTTGGTCTGTGCCAATTTTGTTGTCTTGAATGACGGTGTAACGCGCGCCGCGTTCGATGCGAATGCCGTCGCCAAATTCGGCATTGCCGAGACCGCTATTCGAAATGATGTTGTTGCGAATGATGGTGTTTGTGATTTGCGCGTTTGTGAACGGCGGCGTCTCGAGCACGATGCCCGCGCCGTAATTGCCCAACGCTTCGGCGCCGTTGATTTTGACGCCGATGTAGTTGTTGATGATTTGATTGCTGTCCGCAATCTCATCCGCGCTGGCAACAATAGCAATCGCATCGCCAACATTCGCAATCACATTGCGCGCCGCGCTCGAGTCGCCGCCAATGAGATTGTTGGAGCCGTCCGTTATTTTGATGCCGCTCCCCAAATCGAGACCATTCATCCCGGTCACATCCGTGCCAATCAAATTGCCCTGCACGCTGTTGCCGTCGCTCGTGATAAACACACCGCCCAAGAGCAAATTGCCCGCGCCAAAGTCGGAGCCGCCAACCGTATTGTTTGGCGATTCGAGGATAACTGATGCGGCTTGTAACCGCGTCATACCCGTCACATCGGTGCCAAAATAATTTCCTTGAATGATGTTGCCGCCGCCGTTTGCGCCGCTGAATCGAATCGCATGAGCGAAAAGATTGCGTTCTTGGGAATTTGTTCCGCCGATAAAATTGTTCGACGAGTCCTCGCCCAAAATGCTCGCGCTGCCGTCGAGCACGGCTGTGCCGTCAACATTTGTGCCGAAACGATTGCCGATGATGGTGTTGCCGCCGTTTGTGGTGAGGCGAATGCCCGCGCCTTGAAAGCGATTGATGACGAGTCCCTTGATGGTGCTGCTGCCCGCCGAAATTTCCAAACCGTCGGCGGCATTTGCGCCGTACGGCGACTCGAAACCATCGAGCTGCACCCAACCTTCGGGCTGGGTTGTGCCGTCAATGGTCACGGGCGCGCTGATGGTGGGCAGTTCGGTTGACGGTTGAATCGTCGGAACGCTGCCGCCGGGAATGTTGAAACGAATGGTGTCCGGAGCAGCATTCGCGTTCGCTTCTTGAATTGCCGCGCGGAGCGTGCAGACGCCGCCTGCGGTCAAACAAGTTCCGTCGCCGACATTTTCGTCCGCCGCGTCGCCGTTGTCATTCACCACAAGTTGAACTGTCGCTTTGCAGTTGCTGAAAACGGACGTGTTGTTGTTCGGGTCGGTCGCGGTTGCCGTGACGAAAACGTTTTGCGGAATGCTGACGCTCAGTGTTGCGTTGAGGTCGAAAGTGCCGTTGCCGTCTGTCGTGATGTACTCGAAACCAACGAGCGTTTCGCCTTCGCCGTTGTTGGAGGTGTCGCAGGCGTTGTTGGCAAAGTATTCGATGCGATAGGTTGTGTTCGCCGCGCCGTCGAGAGTGCCGGTGATGTTCGTCGTGCCGTTTTGCGTGGAAACCGATTCGGCTGCGGACACGGTTTGCTTTTTGTTTTTGCCTTTGTTTGACTTGGCGCGTTCGTCGGGTGAATTGTTTTCTGTGACGACGGCTTTGACTTTTTTCTTGGCGCCATTTTTCTTGACGCGCGCGTCACGCGCCGTGTCCGCTTTGGCTGTCGCGTTAAAGGACTCGAAACAACAATCGCCACCGCCGCCATCGTTCGGCGTTGTCGTCCATGAAGCAATCACGGGTGCAGGATAATTGACTCCTTCGGGGTCCTGTCCGAAAAAGCGAATGCCCAAACCGCCGTTGTTGTAAATCGAATTGCCGAGAATGAAATTGCGCGTGGGGAGCGCAAAGATTACGCCGCCGGATTCGATTCCTACGCCCGCGCCTTGATTGTTGAAAATTTCGTTGCCCTCACCGTAATTCGTGCCGCCGATTTCATTGTCCACGCCGCCGGCGATAACAATCCCTTCACCGTCATAAGCGAAACTCGGATACGGCTGCGTATTCCAAATGCGGTTGCCCTGAATTTTGTTTTGCGCGCTGCCGGTGTACTCGACGCGGATGCCCGCGCCTTTGTTGTTGGCGATGAGGTTGCCCTCGAATGGCGCGCCGAGAATGTTGTTACTCGAAACGTACAGGTTGATGCCAAAACTGCCGTTGCCCAAATTCCAATTGCCGTTGAGGTCGGTGCCGATGCCGTTGTTTTTGATAACGTTGTTGTCCGCATCGAAGGACAAATCAATCCCTTGAAAGGCGTTGCCCGCGATGACGTTGTATTGAATCGTGATGTTGTCCGCGTCGTCGAGGTAGATGCCGCGTTCTGCGTTGCCCAAATTCGCGTCGCCGTTTTCATTCGTGCCGATATAGTTGCGTTCAATCGTAAAACCGTCCGCGTCGTCGGAAACAATCGCAATGCCCGCGCGATACACGGGATAGTTGCCTTCGGGGTCATCAGGATTCAGTCCGCTTTTCGCAATCGTGTTGTAACGAATTTGGTTGCCTGTGCCGGAGGTGAAATACATTCCCGCAAAGCCGTTGCCCAAGGGGAGCGTGTTGCTGACATCGGTGCCAATGTGATTGTATGAAATTTGATTGTTGTCGGAACCCGCGTTGACCTTGATACCGAAATCGTACGCGTTGGTAATGACGTTGCCCAAACCGGGCGCGCCGCCGATGATGTTGCCGTCGCCCTCGACGATGAGAGCGAGACTCGTGTTGGGCAGCGCGTTGGTTCCCGTCGCATCGGTGCCGATGAAATTGAGTTGCAGCGTATTTTGATTGCCATAAACAGAAACGCCGTACGGTACAACATTGCTGGCGAGGGTGTTGTTGTTGCCTTCGATGTAAATGCCGTTGCGTCCGCCTGTAAGGGCGCCGCCGTCTTTGTTGAGCGCAATATAATTTTCTTGAATGGTGTTGTTGCTGGTCGTACCGTTCTCTTGACGAAGATAAATTCCGCCTTGCGCGACGACGTTGTTTGCAATCAGATTGTCTGAAGAATTTTTCGCGAACATGCCGCCGTCTGTGCGTGCGGAAAGAGTCATGCCCGTCACATCGGTGTTGATGAGATTGTCTTGAATCGTATTGCCGTCGCCGCCGTCCAGAAAAATGGATTGTCCGTTGACGCGATTGATGACGAATCCTTTGAGCGTGTTGCCGTTGTCGGTGAACACAAAAGCATTGCCGCCCAAGCCGAAACCGTCACCCGCAATGTTTGTCCCGTCAATTTCGACTCGGTGCGTGTTCGGCTGTGAAGTCGCGTCGAGATAAATCGGATTGGTGATGTTGTATGTTGCGCCGGGTTGAATCGTCGGTACGCCGCCGCCGGGGATGTTGAATACGACGAAATCCAATTTGAGCGTTGCGTTGCTTTCTTGAATTGCTTCGCGCAACGAACATTCGCCGTTCCCGTTGTCACATGCACCGTCGGGCGTATCATCGCTGTAATCGGCAGTGGTGTTGACAATGAAATCGGGTGTGGTCAAGAGGTAGGGGAAATAGTGATTGCCGTCGTTCTTGGGCGACATATAGCCCACGATGTCGCCGTTTTCGTTGATGGAATGGGCGGCGTTTAAATACCACGGCGAATCGGCGGGCAGAAAACTGTTGAGGTCAATGATGACGCCGTTTTGATAGAGCGTTGCAAAAAGCGTATTGGTTGCTTGGGCGTAAATGCCGCCAACGGCTTGCCCACTGTCGTTAATGTCAGACAAAGAACCGCCAATGTATTCGGGACGATTTTCGATAATGTTCGTTCCGCCGTTTTCATCCCAAATCATCGGATAGGTGTTGCCCTGCCACTCATATTCTTTGCGTCCGACGATAATTCCATTGTTGTTGATAGCCAGCGCAAAGGAACTCACTTCGTCGGTTGTTTCGAGACGCGTAGGTGAGGTGCCAATCCATTTCACCGCTTGATAGCAGCAGGTGTCATAATGGTCGGCGCGTTTGTCATACCCGACGATGATGCCCGCATCGTTAATATCATTCGCCTCGCCTTCACACCTCTGCTCACACTGGGTAAGCGGTTCGAGCGCCGTTGGCGCGCCGTCAAAGAGTGTTCCAACAGATACGCTGCAGTTGTAGTAAGGGGCGTCTCCGGGAAAATCACACGAACTCTGGAGTGCGGAGCTTGAACCTGCCACCACTCCGCCCGCGTTAATGGCAGAACCGAACCCTGCCTCGACTCCAAGCAGATTTGGAATGGCATAATAGCCGAGATTGGTCATCGTCCCATTTTCCCAGCGAAACGCGCGGGCGCGTTCATTTTCGCCGAGCGCGGCGCCTGCCACTTGTCCGCTTTCATTGATGGCATACGCTGTCGCTGACACATAATTCAATTCCGGGTTGCCCGGAAAGGTGTCAATGATTTCGGTCAACGTGCCGTCCTGCCAAACAAATGCCCGCTCCCTTTCGGAATAAATATCGTTCTGCGCATTCAAAATGATTTGGCGATTGCTGTTGATGGCGTGACCCGGAGCCAAAAGCAAATCCGAAGGCAGCGAGACGAGCAACAGGGACCCCGTCGCGTCCGCGCGTTGTTGCGGCTGCAGGGCGAACAAGGTAAAGAGAAGCGAGACGATGCTCAAGACGAACAGAATGCGTTTTGCCATATGAACTCCTTGCAGAAATGAACCGTTTTTGGAAGCGGCTTCAATGACCGACGTTAGCGTAGTATTTCATCGGGAAATTTTCGGGAAATTTCGACGAACGAAGGGAAAAAAAAACGACTGTCAGATTGACAGTCGCAGAATACACTTGAGCAGATGGTCATCTCCAGACCAAAGACTGCTCACTTTTTGTTCAGTTCCGCTAAGGGTTCATTAAAAATTAAATTCCCGAACATGCTATACTGAGCGAAAACTTTCCGCGAGGTTGAACATGTCCCCATC